>NZ_CP012898.1:1638750-1966500 GCF_001310225.1 Pseudalgibacter alginicilyticus
CAGTAAAGACGGATTCCAGTCATCACAAAGAGTGTTGTATTATTTTAGACCGGGCCTCTATTATTATTAGGCAACATACAAAGCAGGTATCACAATAAAATTAAGATATGTTACTTAAAAACTATTTAAAACTCCAATCCTTATAACTACTAGAAGCTTCTAATTTAGTTTCAATTGCATCTTCCAGTTCCGGAAAAAAATCAATACCAGTCAGTGCCTCCACGTCATCAACTGAAACCACAAAATCATATAAAGGTTTGCCGGAGTTTTCATGAGGCAACAAAAAAGCTATCATTTTTGTTTTTCCCGAATTATTATCTATCAGTATTTTATAAAACTGATTAGGCACAGCTACGCGTTCTGTACCTATTGTTTTCATATGGCCTTTTAAAACACCTCCAGTTACCACAAAAACGCCGTTGTATTTACTTGCCCAATAACGCACTTTTTGCTCCAAAGTATTCCAAATACCCGAATTAAAATCATGTACTTGCGGGCTGATGTTACTTGTTAAAAAAGTTTCATCGTATGCAGTTTTATTATATTGTTTATCACCTGCAGGACATAAATGTCCACGATCGTAACCCGAATTTTTATAATTACGCCAATGGGCTGCTCCCGTTTTTACAGCCTCATCAATTTCAAAATAAGGACGTTTAAAATTAGCGTTTGATAAATGTGCTTTTTTCAACTCATAAGCCACCCATTCTGGCTGCTCATGAGGTTCGCTATAAGATAGCGAGTAACCTTCATGATGTACAATTTGACCCGTGGTGCTTGTTGGTAAAAAAAACTCATTTGTTTCATTTTTTACTTCATTTCCTAATTCAATAATTTCAGCTTTTTCTTCTACTACCAAAAAATATTCATAGGAATAAACTCCTAAAGCAAGTACCCCAGCTATCACATAGTATAAAGTCCGTTTACTCATTAAAATCTAAAACAAAATCCAATGGCTGCCCAATAGAGCCATTTGGGAAACTAATTCCTAAAAGTGCAGACATGGTTGGTGCAATGTCAGATATTTCTGTTCTATAAACCGTTTGTCCTTGTTTAATTCCTTGTCCAAATAACAGCAAAGGAACATGCGTATCATAATTTAATCCGCTACCATGTGTAGAGCCTTTTCTGCTATAGGATATATAAGAAGGATCATCTACTAAAAGGACATCACCAGAGCGTTTTTGGTTATACCCTTTTTGAAGTAAGGTTTCAATACCTGTTGTAAATTCAGATGTTGACATAACCGTGCCTGAGTATGCTTTATACATATTACGATATGTTATTTGTTCATTAACAATAGCTTGTTGTACATCGCTTAAATCCAAATCTAATTGTTTTATTTTTTCACGATTTAAAAATATTTGATTATTACTTATATTTTCAATCAAATCTGATGTTCCATACTTATTTGTCATGAACTCATTAAGTGCTTTTTTCTTTTCATTATTATCTACATAACCTGCAGGAATTTTAACACTTTCTAAATAAGCGGGCACATCTACTGCACCATGATCTGCTGTTAAAAAAACCGTATAATTTCCTTTACCTACTTTGTCATCTAATGTTTTGAAGAATCGTTCTAATTCTTTATCTAATCGAATATAAGTATCTTCAACTTCTTTTGAATTTACTCCAAAATTGTGCCCCACATAATCAGTACTAGAATAACTAACAGCCAGTACATCCGTTATGTCATCATATCCTAATTCTTCTCCGCTGATAGCAGCTATTGCAAAATCTGTAACAATACTATTTCCATAAGGTGTTCCTTTTATAATATCAAAATTTCCGTTTTGTGTTTTTAAAGCATTTAAATCATAAGGAAATGTAGCCGTTTCTTTGCCATTAAACCCTCTTTCAAAATCGTTCAAATCACTCCCACTTTCTACATAAGTATTAATATCATGATACGTATCCCATACTTTAAAATAAGATGCCACAGATTTAGATTTATTAAATTTTTTCACCCATTTTGGTAACTCGTCCATGTAGAAGGTACTAGAAATCCAAATTCCTTCGTCGGCTCCATGAAACCAATAAGCTGCGTTTGCTGTATGACCAGCAGGTAAAATAGCCCCTCTATCCTTAACAGAAATCCCTATGGTTTTTCCGCGCATTTGAGTAAACAGTCGGTTTTCATCAGCAAAAGAGGTAGTAAGCATTCTATGTGGTGACATTTGGCCTGCTTTATCTTTTGTTCCAACAGACTCAACGGAACTATCTTCTGCACAATACACAGATTTTTTCAACTCCTTATCGTACCAATTATTACCTATTACACCATGATATTTTGGAGTAGTACCTGTATAAACAGATGCATGACCTGGACCTGTGTAGGTAGGAATGTAATTAAAATGATTGTTTTTACAATTAAATCCTTCATTAATCATACGCTTAAAACCATTATCTCCAAATTTGTTGTAAAACCGTGTTAAGTAGTCATAACGCATTTGATCAACAACAATACCCACCACTAGTTTAGGACGTTCATTGATTTTTACTTCTACTTGAGTAGGTTGTTGTGCTTTGCCTGTCATGCTAAAGGCAATAACCAATAACATAAAAACTATATTCTTCATGATAATTACTTTTTTAAGTTTTCAAAAATACAGATTATAATACGTCATTATTTTAATTTTAGGTTAAATTAGTATATCTTTTTTTTACTTTAGCAGTATTAAATTTACATATGAATTACCTTCACAATATTGGAGCCTATTTTTTAATGATTCAGGAAATGTTTCGTAAACCTACCAAATGGTCGGTAATGAAACGATTGATTTTAATTGATATTGACGATTTAATTATTGGCTCCTTAGGAATTATCGCTTTTATTTCATTTTTTGTTGGAGGTGTTATTACCATTCAAACAGCTTTAAACATTGACAGCCCTTTAATCCCTAAGTATTTAGTAGGTTTTGCCACTAGGCAATCAATTATTTTAGAGTTTGCCCCAACATTCACTTCTATTATTATGGCAGGAAAAGTAGGGTCATTCATTACTTCTAGTATTGGTACAATGCGCGTTACAGAACAAATTGATGCCTTAGAAGTTATGGGAATTAATTCTTTAAATTATTTAGTACTACCAAAAACCATAGCATTATTACTTTATCCATTTGCTATTGCTATTGGTATGTTTTTAGGAATTTTAGGAGGTATGGTTGCTTGTATTATAGGAGGTTATGGCACCGTAGAAAATTATGTTATGGGCATACAAACAGATTTTGAATCTTTTCACGTTATATATTCATTTATAAAAACATTTGTATTTGCCTTTTTGTTAGCAACCATTCCTTCTTTTCATGGTTATTATATGAAAGGTGGAGCCTTAGAAGTTGGAAAAGCAAGTACTACCTCATTTGTTTGGACCAGTGTTGCTATTATCCTATTAAACTATGTACTAACCCAAATGTTATTAAGCTAATGATTGAAGTTAAAGATTTACATAAATCGTTTGGAGATGTAGAAGTCCTAAAAGGCATTACAACCACTTTTGACAAAGGAAAAACCAATCTTATTATTGGACAAAGTGGCTCTGGTAAAACAGTATTTTTAAAATGTTTATTAGGTTTATTTAATTATGAACAGGGTAGCATTTGTTATGACGGAAAAGTGTTTACAGACTTAACTGAAGATGCCAAACGTAATTTGCGTTCAGAAATAGGCATGGTGTTTCAAGGCAGCGCCTTATTTGATTCTATGACAATAGCAGAAAATGTTATGTTTCCACTTAGAATGTTTACAAAGCAAAGTAAAACTGAAATGCAAGACCGGGTTGATTTTGTATTGAAACGTGTTAATTTAGATGATGCTCATAATAAAATGCCTAGTGAAGCTTCCGGTGGTATGCAAAAACGTGTAGCCATAGCACGAGCCATTGTTAACAAACCAAAATATTTGTTTTGTGATGAGCCTAACTCAGGTTTAGACCCAAAAACATCAATTGTTATTGATAATTTAATTAAAGAAATTACCGAAGAATACCAAATTACCACCGTAATAAACTCACATGACATGAACTCTGTCATGGAAATAGGTGAAAAAATTGTATTCTTAAAAGATGGCTTTAAAGAGTGGGAAGGCTCCAAAGACACCATTTTTAGAACAGACAATGAAGCCGTTACAAATTTTGTATATTCCTCTAATTTGTTTAAAAAAGTAAGACAAATGTATTTAGAAGAACGTCAATAACAATGCTTTCAAATGAGCCTTTTCTAAACATCAATTTATCCTTTTTACAAGCAGTGTATCTAAATTAAGCTTAAACTTTAACCAATTTTCTAATTTTGCTTGATCAGCTATTTTAGACTTTTCTGTTGACGACGATTCTATCCATTTTACTGAAAAAACCGAAAGTGTATCTATTTTTGAGAAATTGGTTTGTAAAACATTAGAATAAGAAAACTGCTCAATATTTTCATAATTGATTTTCACTTCTTTTGCAAGCTCTTCAAACGGAACATAATTACGCTCAAATTTTGCTAATTTTTGTACTTTATCCTCTAAGTATGTGATTTTTTCCGATTGAGACAATACAACTAAAGAATCTCGATACCTCAACTCTTCCATATATCTAAAATTATCTAAATTTTTGGATCTATTTTGGTTTATGACCAATGTGGTATTTCCTAAAGCACTATATTCTTTTATTCTGCTTTGTAAAAGTCCTATGGTTGATTCTGGTATTTCATCCAAACCAAAGGTATTAATTTCTATCATTGAGTTTCCATCACCTGAATATTTATAATTGGTGTTTTTCTTTAAATATTCAAAATGTGGTAAATCTGCCAATTCTCTTTCAACAAAATTTTTAGCATCTCTATCAAAATTACTTTCTTTTAATACACTTAAAAAGGTCCAAATTGCAGGAACCATAACTACAACCGCCAACAGCATAGCCATTCTAGATACAAAAAGCCGTTTTTGAGAATTAACATATTTAAGCATGGGAAACCGAAGTACTTTCAATACAATAAAAGTTGCCATGGCAATAAATATAGTATTGATTACAAATAAATACATGGCTCCTAAAAAATACTCCATATTTCCTTTTGCCAATCCATATCCCGCAGTACACAATGGTGGCATTAATGCTGTAGCAATAGCAACACCAAAAATAACAGAAGCAATAGTACCTTTTTTTGTTCGAGCAATAATTAAGGCCAATCCACCAAAAAATGCAATTAAAACGTCACGAATGTCTGGCTTTACTCTTCCTAAAAGTTCTGAAGTGTCTTCACTTAAAGGAAACAACCAAAAGAACAAAAAAGCAGTTAATAAACTTAAAGCAATCATGGTTGCTAAGTTTATTAATGATTTTTTTAATGTATCAATATCGTTAATAGCAATGGAAAGCCCCACACCCAGTATTGGGCCCATTAATGGAGAAATTAACATGGCTCCAATAACTACAGCTGTTGAGTTTGCATTTAATCCAATGGAAGCAACAAATATAGAACACACCAAAATCCAAGCAGTAGCACCCTTAAATGGAATATCTCCTTTAATGGCCTGAATGGTAGCATCTCTATCAGTATCATCTCTAAAGTCTAATAAATCGCTTAAAAATTTTTTGATACTTGTTAATAAGCCTTTTGCCTCTTTTTTTATAGCTTCTTTAGATTCTTTTGCCGATTGCTCTTTTTTTGCCTCTGCTTCTTCCTCAGAAAAATTGAATTTGTTTTCTTCCATGCATTTTTAAAATTAAAACAGCTTAACGAATATAGACTAAATTAGTCTATCAGTAACAAATTTGTTACAATTAGCTAAATTATCCATATTGCTCACCAAAAGCATCTTTTACACTTTTAAGTACTTTTTTAATATCTTGTTCTTTTGATTTTGGATATATTAACAACACTTCATCTTTATCAACAATAATATAATCCTGTAAGCCATCAACCACTACAATTTTATCACTTTTAGTGCGTATCATATTCCCAGAAGTATCTTCAGCAAGCACTCTTGCATTTACTACAGCATTATCATTTTTATCTTTACTCAACTTGTCATATAAACTGCCCCAAGTACCCAAATCATTCCAATCAAATTCTGCGGCTATCACATACACATTTGTAGACGTTTCCATAATGGCATAATCTACAGAAACATTTTCTGCTTTAGGATAATTATTTTTTATAAACTCATCTTCTGCATTTGTATTATATATGGCTATTCCTTTTTCAAAAAGTTGATACAACTTAGGCTGATTTCTTTGAAAAGCATCTACCACACTTTTAACGCTCCACATAAAAATACCTGCATTCCATAAAAAATTACCTTGAGCTATAAAATTTTTAGCTGTCTCATAATCTGGCTTTTCTCTAAATTGATTCACCGATTTTATTTCTTCTTCAGTCATTTTATCAAACTCAATATATCCATAACCTGTATTTGGAAATGTAGGCTGAATACCAAGGGTCATTAAAGCATCATTTGCTGAACAAAAATCAAATGCTTGCTTTACATTTTTACTAAAAGTAACTTCATCCTCTATCCAATGGTCACTTGGAGCAACTATCATTAAAGCATCAGGATTTTCCTTTTGAATTTTTAAAGATGCATACAAGATACAAGGTGCTGTATTTCGCATTGCAGGCTCCAAAACAACCTGTCTTTCTGTTACTTCTGGCAATTGCTCAAACACTAAATCGTTATAACGTTCATTTGTTAAAATGAAAATATTTTCCTGTGGAATTAATTGTGCCAATCGATGAAATGTTTTCTGTATGAGCGTATCACCAGTACCTAACATGTCATGAAATTGCTTTGGAAAATCTTGTGTACTTACAGGCCAAAACCTTGATCCTACTCCTCCTGCCATTAATATGGCATAATAATTTTTATTTTTCATATTTCTATTTTTTCACAAAAGTTGAATATAAACTTTTATTTATTGACATGACAACTAAAAAATGTCATGCATATTTGGATTCATTGGTTTAAATATACAACTTTCAATATTACTTAATTTAACCTAACAATAGCATGCATCTTAAAAACCATCATTATTATATTAGCTCTACTTCTGTATTTGGGTTGAACAAATAAATTCTACCAGATGCCACTTCAATACATTCAAAGCGTTTTACACGTTTTTCTCCCATTTTAAAAATTTTTCCATTATATAATTTAAATTCACTTCCTAATGGTACCTCAAAAATATAAGTTTTATCATTAGGTACATCATACTGTTTTAATGCTAATGCTAATTTAACATCGGAATCGCTACTTGCTTTTGGGTTTTTAAAATGTTTCGCCAAAAGTGGTAGCAAATCATTAGGGAATATATTCGGATTTAAAAAAGGAAGCATTAAATGCTGAAATGTTTTTTTCCACTCAATACCATGCGGTTTTATAAAGCGCCCGTATTTATTATAAGCTCCAAAATGCGCTACTTCATGAATTAAAGTGATTAAAAATCGATACTGATTTAAATTAGAATTTATAGTAATTTGATGTTTTCCATGTGGTAAACGCCTATAATCACCATGACGTGTTTTGCGTTCGCTTTTTATTTTAACCGATAAATTATCGTGCTCTAAAAGTTTTAAAACTTGAGAAAACGAATTTGTAGGAATATAATTTTTTAACTGATTTTGCATGACTGCTAAAATAATAGATTTATTGATAAAGCCCCCTTGAACCTTGTTTACTTTGTTAAAAAATATAGGATTAACTGATTTTGTATTTAATGTGCTAAAAGTATCTATAATTAAGTATACTTAACATAAAAAACTAATTATTAAAAAAAAAATGACGCAACCATTACTATGACTTTACATCTTAAAATTAAACTTAGAAAAATCATCATGAAATCAACAATATACATATACTACCTACTAATAATTACTCTAACATGCAGTTGTACAAATGACCATTTTGAGGCAACAAAAAAATATTCAGCAGCATTTTCAATGAATGTCAATAATAATAAAGTACTTGTTAGTGGATATGTATACACTGACAATCAATGGAAAGCTGAATATTGGGTTGATTCTACAAATGTTGATGCTGTTACTTATACTAGCTCTTTAGCTAATGGAAGTATTTATAATATACCAGTGGATGAATTAAGTAGAAAAATATCTGTTTATAAAACTTTAAATGGGAACCAAGATATATATAAATTTGACCAAGGTAGCCTTATTGATGATGGGAGCGTGTTTTATTATAAAAACAATAATATGATAAAAATGGACACCACTGCTATTGGAACAGTAACTTCAGTAGGTTTTTTTAACAACAATCCTATTTTTTCTGGATATTTTGGAGAAATAACACACAATGAAGCTGGAGAATCCTTATCACCAAAAACACCTTTCTTATGGAATGGAGACTCTTTATTGATTCATTTACCATTGCCTGAAGACGCCACTTTTCAAGGGATTAATTGTGTTTATTTTGACTCAGAAAATTATTATACTGGTGGGTTAATGAATGTTCCAATGTATTGGAAAAACACAACGCCAATTACATTAAGTAATTTATATGGGGAAGTTCATCAAATTATTGTTTCAGAATCAGATGTATATGCCGTTGGGTTTTACAATAAAAGCAATAGTAATAGTACGGGTAATACAGCATGTTATTGGAAAAACGAAGAACTTTTTGAACTGGAAGATAATGCACAAGCATACGGAATTTTTATTGATGGCGACGATGTCTATATTTCAGGCGCCACAGGAAATATACCGCCTCAATACAAAGCATGTTATTGGAAAAATGGTGTTAGAGTAGATTTACCAGATTAAAAAAAACAAAAAAGTCCTTTCCTACAAAATCATTAAATTAGAGAAAATCACAACATTTCCAAAAGCATATCCATACTTTTAAAAGTTTTAGTTGCTTCACTTTTTAGTTCGTTATTATAATCGTGTTCCACATATCCAAATACATCAAAACCTCCTGCTTTAGCTGCTTTTACCCCAGACAGACTATCCTCAATAACCAAACACTCTTCTGGTTTGTATCCCATGGTTTCTGAAGCCCAAAGAAACACTGCAGGATCTGGCTTCCATTTTTGTAGGGTATAGCAACTAAAAATTTTATTTTCAAAATATGGTAATAAACCGGTAAGCTCTAAGTTTAATCGTATTTTATTTTCTGGACCACTTGAAGCCACACAAAAAGGACGATTTAAATTTTCTAAAACTGCCTTAACACCCTTAATGGGCTTCATGTTTTCTTTAAAAGCTTTAAAACTTTTTTCTCTGTATGCTGCTTGAAACGTATCGGGTAGTTTTTTCTGTATAAGTTCTGAAATTTTATTTTCACAAGCATTCATAAAACTGCCTTTAAAATGTTTCATACCATAAAGTAAGTCTATATTGGCTCCGTACTGGTTAGCCATATCAACGAGTATTTGAATACTTATGGGCTCACTATCAACTAAAACGCCATCACAATCAAAAATAACACATTTGTATTTGCTCATAATTTTAAGGTGTAGAGTTTGAAACCTGCAACAATTTCCCGTTATAATACTTATTCCCATTAAGTGAGAAATCGAAAATATATTCTGCCATGTCTAAAGCAGAAGTTGATGCTAAATAACCAGGAAAAGCCTCTTCCAACATTTCGGTTTGTACAGCACCTAAAGCTAAAACGTTAAACGAAATACCTGATCCTTTATATTCTTCTGCTAATAATTCTGTTAAAGTAATTACCGCAGCTTTACTAGAACTGTAAGCTGCCAAACCTGGAAACTTCATACTTCCTTGAACCCCTCCCATGGAGCTGATGGTTACTACGTGGCTTTCTTTTTTCATAAACGGCAACATCACTCGAGATAATTCTGCAACTCCAAAAACATTGGTTTTATAAATATTTTCAAATTCTTCCATTGAAATTTCTGAAAAGGGTTTGTTTAGTAATGCTCCTGCATTATTAATTAAAACATCAACTTGTTTCCAATTTTTATTTATAAAATCTTCAACTTTTTTGTAGGCGTTTTTATCGTTTAAATCAAAAGAAAACGTTTTTACATTCTTTAATTTTAAATTCCGAATAGGGTTTTCATTCCGCGAAAGCGCCAAAACATGATGTCCCGCTTTTGAAAATAACTGTACCAATTCAAAACCTATACCTCTACTTGTTCCTGTTATAATAATATTTTTACTCATTATTTATTTTAATTTCTTTGGTATCTGCATTTATCATACCTTCTAAAGCTGGAATCATTTTATTCATAAAATAAGTCATATGTATTAAATCCATATTATCTGCTTCATCATCTACATGATGGTAATAATCAAAATTAGTAAAATCGAAGGTAGAAATAGCATGAGCAGGAACTTTAAAGGCCTTATAAAACGGAAAATTATCTGAACGCCTAAACAACTTAAACTCATTAGCTTTAGGCAAAAAACCAACAAGTTCTGTGCCTCCATAATTATTTAGCGTTTCTGCCATATTAGATTTTTCATAACCTGTTAAATAGCTCATAATTTTATTATCAAGACGAGGCACCCCAATCATCTCAAAATTAATCATGGTATACAAATCAATATTTGCTTGCTTTAAACGTTTTGCTAAATGCTCAGACCCCTTTAACCCCATTTCCTCTGCAGAATATAATGTAAACAATAGGCTTCGTTTATTTGTCTTAGTCTTTGAAAAGTATTTAGCCCACTCTAAAACGGCTACCGTTCCTGAAGCATCATCATTTGCTCCATTTGCTATACTATCCCCATTTATAGTCTTAACGTTTCCAATATGATCATAATGTGCTCCAAGAATGACAAATTCATTTTTTAAATTTGAATCATTGCCTTCTATAAAACCAACAACATTGTAACCTATAACTTCTTTAACATTAAAGGTATCTCTGTATGTTTTAAAATAGGGTTTGATGTTGTTTTCTGTAAAAATATTTTCTATAAAAACAGCTGCTTTTTCAATTCCCTTACCTCCTGTTTTTCTTCCTTCTAAATCATCTGAAGCTAAAAATTCTAAATTTTTTTTAACATCTCTTAAATTAATATGATTAGAATTTTTAGTTGAATTTGAATTAGCTGAAATTATTTGTTTTTGGCCACCACATCCAAAAACAAATACAACTACAAGCAAACTAAATATTTTTTTCATAAATTTTTTAATCAAGACTTAAAGATAAAAAAACCTGCTTCAATTAAATATGAAACAGGTTTTTAATATAAATGATTTTCTGCTGTGGCAGAAATATTACTACACTAACATTGTTACAGGATTTTCAATGTATCCTTTTAACGTTTGAAGAAACATAGCACCTGTAGCACCATCAACCGTTCTATGGTCGCATGCTAAAGATAATTTCATTGTATTTCCTACTACAATTTGTCCATTTTTAACCACTGGTTTTTCAACAATATTTCCAACAGAAAGAATTGCTGAATTAGGTTGATTGATAATAGATGTAAATGTATCAATACCAAACATTCCTAAATTAGAAACAGTAAATGTACTACCTTCCATTTCTGCTGGGGTTAATTTTTTGTTTTTAGCTTTTCCAGCAAGTTCTCTAACTGCCGCACCTATTTGTGGTAAACTTTGCTCGTTTGCAAATTTAACAACTGGTACCACCAGACCATCTGGAACTGCTACTGCTACCCCTATATGCACATGATTATTTAAACGCATTTTATCTGCAAACCATTGCGAATTTACTTGCGGATGTTGTTTCAATGCTAAAGCACAAGCTTTAACCACAATATCATTATAAGATATTTTTGTATCTGGAATGCTATTGAATTGTGTACGGAATGCTATAGCATTTTCCATATCAAACTCCACACTCAGATAATAATGTGGTGCCGTAAATTTTGAATTTGTTAATGCTTTTGCAATGGCTTTACGCATTTGCGAGTTTGTAACATCTTCAAAATCTTCTTGTCCTGCTGGTACAAATTTACCTACTGAAGTTGCTGATGTTGCGGGTTCGTAATTTTCTATATCGCGTTTTACAATACGTCCATTTTCACCTGACCCTTGAATTTTAGTTAAGTTAACACCTTTTTCTTCAGCTAATTTTTTAGCTAAGGGAGATACATATACACGTCCATTTTCTGTAACTGGTGTCGGTGCAGGAGCACTAGCTTTTGGTGCAGCAGAAGTAGCCACAGCAGGCGCTGCTGCTTTAGGAGCTTCTTTTTTAGGAGCTTCTTTTGGTGCTTCTTCTTTTGAAGTAGGTGTTTCTGCAGAAAAATTAGCCGCAACTCCAGATACATCGGTACCTTCAGGGCCTATAATTGCTAATAATGAATCTACTTTTGCTGATTCTCCTTCTTGCAAACCTATTTCTAATAATGTACCAGATTGAAATGATTCAAACTCCATTGTAGCTTTATCCGTTTCAATCTCTGCTAAAATATCTCCTTCTTCAACTTTATCCCCAACTTTTTTTAACCACGTTGCTACAGTACCTTCTTCCATAGTATCGCTTAAACGAGGCATGGTAACGACTATAACACCTTCTGGTAATTCAGTTTTGGCAGCTGACTTATCAGTTTCAGATGAATCATTATTTTGAGATTCCTCAGCCTCACTAGGAGTAGCATCTGCTTTAGCTACTTCTTCCTCTGCTTCAGCAGAAGCTGAACCGCCTCCATTTAACAAAGCAGAAATATCTTCACCTTCATCGCCAATAATAGCTAAAAGCTCATCTACTTTAGTGGTTTCTCCTTCTTGAACACCAATATGAAGTAATGTTCCTTCATTAAAAGATTCAAATTCCATAGTCGCTTTATCAGTTTCGATTTCAGCTAATATGTCACCTTCTTCTATTTTGTCACCTACTTTTTTTAACCAAGCCGCAACGGTTCCTTCTTCCATGGTGTCGCTTAAACGCGGCATATTTACTACTATTGCCATAGCTTATATTTTATGTTGTATAAATGGATAATCTTCTTGTTCGTAAACCATATCATAAAGCTGTTGCTTATCTGGGAATGGCGATTCTTCAGCAAATTTTTCGCATTCTAAAACCTTTTCTTTTACGCGCTTGTCAATGACTTTAATATCATCTTCTGTAGCATATTTCTTTTCAAGAATAACGTCTTTTACTTGAGTAATTGGGTCAATCTTTTTATATTCCTCAACCTCATCTTTTGTTCTATAATGTTGAGCATCACTCATTGAATGCCCTCTATAACGATACGTTTTCAATTCTAAAAAAGAAGGACCGCCTCCTTTACGAGCTCTTTGAATCGCTTCATCAAATGCTTCAGCAACCTTAATAGGATTCATACCATCTACTGGTCCACTTGGCATATCATAACCTAAACCTAATTTCCAAATTTCACTGTGATTTGCTGTACGTTCTACAGAGGTTCCCATAGCGTAACCGTTGTTTTCGCAAACAAATACAACTGGAAGATTCCAAAGCATTGCTAAGTTAAAAGTTTCATGCAAAGATCCTTGTCTTGCGGCACCATCACCAAAACAACATAAAGTTACAGCATCACTATCGTGATATTTATCTCCAAAAGCCATGCCTGCACCTAAAGGAATTTGCCCCCCTACAATACCATGACCGCCATAAAAACGATGCTCTTTAGAAAAAATATGCATGGACCCTCCCATACCATGAGAGGTACCTGTTGCTTTTCCGTATAACTCAGCCATAACACGTTTTGGATCTACACCCATACCAATTGGCTGTACGTGATTACGGTAAGCTGTTATCATTTTATCTTTAGTCAAATCCATAGCGTGCAATGCACCTGCTAATACAGCTTCTTGACCATTATATAAATGAAGAAATCCTCTTACTTTTTGTTGTATGTACACTGCAGCTAGTTTATCTTCAAACTTTCTCCAGAATAACATGTCTTCATACCATTTGAGGTAAACCTCTTTTGTGATTTTTTGCATGGACTTATATTAAATTCTACTTAAGCGAAATACAAAAGTAATACATTGTGTGTTATTGCAAAAACGTAAACTAATTAAATTTATACTAATTTTGCTATAACATCGATTTGTTGAATAGAAGGGGGAGTAAATTTTTCAGAGAGTTAGATTTCAAAATGCGTCCTGTTTCTCCCATGAAATAAATTTCTATTGGCAATTCTTGTTTTACTTCATATTCAGCAATGGCTTGTCTACAGGCGCCACATGGAGGGATAGCTTCATCTGTTTTATTTACTTCAGAACCAGCAACAATAACCATTTTTAAAATTTTAGCATTTGGATATTGAGATCCTGCGTAATATACTGCAGTTCGTTCGGCACATAAACCTGAGGGGTAAGATGCATTTTCTTGATTATTTCCTGTTACAACCTCATTATTGTCAAGCACTAAGGCAGCTCCTACTTTAAACTTTGAGTAGGGAGCATAAGCATTGTTTCTAGCTTCTTTAGCTCTTTCTACTAAATAAAAAACATCTTGTGGCAATGCTTCTAAATTTTCATAAACGTATATGGTAGACTCTATTTTTATTTTCTTCATGTTATAATCGCTTCCTATAAAGTACTCCTAATATAAAACAAAAAAACTATTGCCAACGACGACAATAGTTTTTATAATTTTGATTTTTTTAATATTAATATTCTCTATAAGTACCAGCCCCTAAATTAAAGGTCAACCCAAAGCGAAGTGTTCCTTCCAACGGACTTTGCACTTTAGATGCAGAAAATAAATAAGACATATCTATATTGATAACATTATACTTAAAACCAGCGCCTAAGGCTAAGAATTTCCTAGCGCCTTTTTCTTCTGCTTCGTTAAAATAACCTAATCTAAATGCAAAAGAATCTTGGTACATGTATTCTGCTCCTAAGGAATATGTAAATTCTTTTATTTCTTCACTAAAACCACCTGGAGCATCTCCAAAGGATTGAAACATTCCTGATAAAAAATTCACATCTTGAGTTTGCCCTTGATAAATAACATTTTCCTGAACAACAGTTCCTAAATCATCTATATCTTCATCATAAACTCCGTTATCATTATTATCTGTAAAATTATACTCGGTCCCTAAAATTGGAGGCGTAGGAACTAACAGTTTAGCCACTTCGGCAGTAACAGACACTTTATTATACTGGTCAAAAATAAAATCAAAACCAGCTCCTAAACGCAAATTGGTTGGCTGAAAATTATCTGGACCAGCATCATCATATTTAAACTTAGGTCCTACATTCTGAATTGCAAAACCCGCTCTCCAGCGTCCATTATAACTATTATAAGCCTCTTCTTCACTTTGGTAATATCCAGAAATATCGACACCAAACGTACCAGCTGCGCTTGCATCACTATTATCATAATTAAGCCTTAAATCTGAACGCAAATAACGCATAGCAACTGACATAGCAAATTGATCACTTAATTTTAAAGCATAAGACACATCCAATTGTAACTCATTAGGTTTTTGAATAGTGCCTATATCTGATTCATTCAAGCGAAATTCTATTTCTCCTAAACCAAAGTACTTAAAACTAGCAGCAAAAGCACTACGTTCATCTAAACGGTTGTAATAAGTTAAATAAGCCAATCCTATATCGTTAACTAATTTGCTCAAATAAGGTGTATAACTAATTCCAACACCCGATTTAGCTTCAGAAAACGCATATTTTGAAGAATTCCATTGTTGAGAAAAGGCATCAACAGAAGTAGCAACTCCCATATCCCCCATACCAGCAGAACGTGCATCAGGTGCTATAAGCGTGAAAGGCATTCCTGTAGTAATTGCTCTCGAATCGTTGGGATTAGGTATTATTGTAGTGGTTTGAGCATCTATTTTTAACACAAAAACAAACGCTAACAATAGCAGTATCGAATTCTTCATGAGTTTAATTTATTATTGCAAATATAATTGTTTATTATAGTATTACAAGTTTCTCTATTTTTTCTACTTTCTTATTTAACGTAGCTGACCTTACGGTTAACTTATAAATATAAACGCCTTTTCCTATTTTATCTCCAAAATCATCTCGTCCATCCCAAACAATATCTTTAGAGAGTGAACTTGTAATTGTTACACCTCCTGAGGTCTGCCCATTTAAGGTTCTTATCAATTTACCAGAAACAGTGAATATTTGTATTGAAACGTCTAAAGGGTCTGAACTATTGTGGTTAAACCAAAATTCTGTATAATTCACAAACGGATTTGGATAGTTAAGTACATTATCAATAACCAACTCCTGGTCTTCATCAAACACAACAAACTGAATTTCAGATACAGATGAATTATTATAAACATCCCAAGCTTTTAACGACAAAGTATGCAGCCCTGGCTCCAAATCTCTAAAAGGAAAACTTACCACCCCTTTTTTATAATCATCTACTTCGGTTTGATAATAATCATTTAATATATACGGATTGGTTTCATCACCATCAATAATAGCAACGATATCATGTCCAACACCACTCGCCGTATTAATACCATTAGCATCTTCTAATTTAACCAACAATGTAGGGGATTCATTAGTTATCCCTCCAGAAACAAAATTTTCATCATTCATATATAGGGTAATAACTGGCCCTATATTATCTTCTTCGGCATCTGCATTAAGTCCTCCTATTTTAACAGTATTAATATTTGCACCTGTTTGATCTTCCAATTGAGTTTCGTGTTTAGCATAAAAACTAACCTTTCCATAACCTACAGGAATACCAACATCTTTAGGAACTACAAAATCGAATTCAAACTGACCATTAGTGACAGATGCTTGTCCTCTTAAAATAACTTCACCTAATGTTTTATAATCTAATTTAATTAATTCCCCACTTAAAATAGTACCATCATTAGCCAAAGTTTGCCTATTAATTTCTTTATCATAAATAGTAGTAGAAAGGGTTCCATTATAGTTACTTATTATATTTCCAGAAACATCTGTTACCTCACCTGCTAATTTCACATAACTTAATGCCTTGAGTGTATCTGTTGCTTGGCCTATAGGCACATCATTTATTTTTGTTAATCTGATATTCGGTTTAGGAAAGGCTAATTTCATGGCTGGATCTCCAATAAAAAACACCAATCGTCTTTGGGAATTCCCAGAAATAGATGGGTTGTTTTTTGTAAGCCTTAAAGCTTCTGCCATACTGGGGTACTCATAATCTTCATAGGCATCATTATCACTATAAGAAAACAGATATTGCCCAAGTATATTATTAAAAGAAATACCTGTAGTAACAAAAATTTGACGCGTCGTTGAAATTAAACCAATAGCACCCGCTTCTTTACTCCAATAAGTAAACTCGCCTGCTGTTTCTTTATAAGGATTGTCAAATTTGGTAAATTCACAAGTTACAGTTACAAAACAATTGAGTTTTAAAAAATTTCTTAAATTTTGAATATGAGTTTTTTGAAATATACGTTCATGCGCTAAACCTTCTTCCCCGCCATGCCCAAAATAATTCAATACTAACGCACCATTATCAACTGAATTCACTAATTCTTCAGTTACTTCTGGATAGGTATCTCCTCCAGACGAAGACTCTTGCTGAAATGCATCTGAGTGAATTTTAGTCACATTCATAAAAGGCTTTTCTTGAGATACTAAATCACCTATAGTGTTAGTTGTTTCTTGTAAAATGCTTTCCCAACTTTCATCCACATCATCAGAAACTACCACAAAATTATTTCGCCAAGAACCATAAGCCTCTTTTGTATAATAAGATTCTATCTTATCAACCATTTCTTTTCCTCGCTGCGGTGTATCAGCTAAAATTCTACCAACAGCAATATCCAGTTTATCACTAGTAGTCATAGCACCTTCATTGGCGTCCATCATACCATAAAAATCATCTGACACAAAAGAGTTGGTAATACTAAAACTGTTTAATGAATACCATGAGGGTACGATATTAGTATTGTTTTGAACTCTATCTTTATAATCAAAAGATCCATCCCCAAATAAACACACATATTTAACCCTATTTTCAGGTACACTTGCATTATCATAAACATACTTTATCATATTTCGAATAGCTGCCACATCTTGATTACCAGAACTAAACTCATTATATATAGCACTTAAACCAAGTACTTTTACATTCAACCCATATTGATCTCTATTAATTTGAGCAAGTCTTTCTGCATGAGTAAGCATATTATCCGGAGATACTATAATGTAATCTATATCCTGAAATTGGCCTTGATTATCTAAAAAAATACTACCTTTAATATCTTGATTTGCGACAGATGATTTTGTGTCTTTTTTTGGCGTAAAATAATCAGAACCTGTAACAACAACATATTCTCTTAAAATCCCTAAATTGGTCGTAAAACTAAAATTTAATCCTGCATCTGTATTTTTGTAATAAGCAACATTATATAAATCTGTAACATCCCAAACTTCATCTATATTTGCTGCATTTGCTATTGTGTATTGACCTATTCCCGAAGTTGTTGCCACAATATCATTTTTAAACTGAAATTGTTTTCCTGAAAAATTTAATGCCCTTGTTGCCTCAATAGAAATATAATCTAAGTACGCCACTGAACTAGGGTTTCCATTATTGTTATAATTTAAACTAACTGCAATTTTAGAAGTGTTTGCACTCACATTACCCACATAAGAAGCTCCTGTTGCGTGATTAGGATCTGATGCCGCTGATAATGACAAAGTGCTCACAGCACTTCCATTTACTGCTAACTGCATTGTAGTTGTTGTAGAAGACACGGCTGCTACATATGTCTTTAAAGTTACAGGCTCAGTGATTACCAAATCTGGAAAATCAAAATTAAACGTTCTTAGATTCTGGATATCAAATCGCTCACCAAACCATCGCCTTCCCACAAAAGCAATATTTTCTGTATCAACTTCATGGAATTTATAATCCTGATAGGTATTTATTTGCAAATTTACCACTCCAGTTGGCTGATTAGAAGCTGAGATTCGTTTCCCTAACCCACCACCTACATTTATGTAGTAATAAGTTTTATCTGTATAACAATTAATATGAGTATTACTTTCTTCTTGAAAACCTTTTGGTCCTTTTGCATAAAACAAAATATAATCTTGATCATTAAAAACACCATCTTCTTCTCCTATAATTTTAATAGCATTTTCAGGAGTATCAAAAAAAACCGTTTCAGCATTAGAATACGGCAACATATCTCCTCCATGACCATATAATTTAATAGTTCTTGGATCCACAGTCTCTAAATTAATCCCTAATTGCTCTAAAAAACTTTTAGACATCTTAAAAACTCCTGTTGTATCAACATAAAACCGATACCATTGCCCTGTACTTAATACTGAATTACTTATTATTTTGGTATTGCTAATTTTATTCAAAGAAGAATTTCTACTTGTATTGGTATTATAACTTATAGTAAATGATGTTATTTTTTTAAACCCTTCAGCATCTTTTATAATTGGCGACAGTTGAAAATAAACAGATTGTTTGCCTCGAGCCGAAGTATTTTTTAATTTATACTCTAAATTATTAGGAATTTGATTACTATCTAAATCACCTAAATCATTTTTTGACATAGAAACATAAGACACGTTAGTAACAGAAACCGAAGATTCATTAACAAAACCCAAAGTTTCCCATTGATCAATAAACAACAAACCCTCATCTAAATCATAAACAAAATTATTTTCATTAAATGATGGTATTTTAAGCGCATAACTTCCTGATGATATAGTTTGCAAACCACCCCAAGTAATTGTATGCTTTTTTTGCTGAGAAAAAACAAAAACCGAAATAAAAAAAATAAAAAGTAAAAATCTCTCTTTCATGCCAAAGAATAACGTTATTTATTTGACGTTATTATTAAAAAAACAACAATTTTAAATTCTGTTTCAAAAATACAATAATATTTTAGTAAAATGTACGTTAATACAAGACAAAAGAACCCTATAAAACACCAAAAACATCGTTGTAATGTTAAAAAAATAGGGTGAAATGCATATTTTTTTAATCAAATAACACTAAATCATTTGCAGTATTCGGTTTAATTCTTATATTGCACCACCAAAAATAATATTAGCTTACTTAAAATATGGATATGAAAAAAGTAGTGACATTCAAGGTTTTATTAGTCTTGGCGATATTTGGAGCCATGACTAGTTGCAAAAAGTCTTCTAGTTCCAAAAACAGTTCTAGAGCTACTGGCTGGAATATAAACGACAGAGAAGGCGGTTTTCAGTACAACACAGATTTCAATGAACAAGAAACATCTCCAGGTTTAGTGTTTGTAGAAGGAGGCACCTTTACAAAAGGGCGCGTTCAAGATGATGTAATGCATGATTGGAACAATACACCTACTCAACAGCATGTACAATCATTCTACATGGATGAAACTGAGGTTACCAATATCATGTATTTGGAATACTTGGATTGGATAAAAAGAGTTTACCCGCCTACTGATGAAAATTTCAGAGCTATTTATCACGGTGCTTTACCAGATACTTTAGTTTGGAGAAACCGATTAGGTTATAATGAGATTATGACGGAAAATTATTTACGTCACCCAGGCTACGCAGAATATCCTGTTGTTGGGGTTAGCTGGATTCAAGCTGTTGAGTTTGCTAATTGGCGATCTGATCGTGTAAACGAATATAATCTTGAAAAAGCAGGTTACTTAAAAAGAGACGCAAAAACACTTGATGTAAGTGCTGAATCAAATTTTAACACAGATACTTATATAAATGCACCTACCCAAACATATGGTGGCAATGAAGAAGTCATTAATGCAGAAGGTAGAAACCGAAGAAACGTTAGGGTTGATGCCGATGGTAATGAAAGTAATATTTTTGCAACACGTGAAACAGGAATTATATCACCAAATTATAGGCTCCCAACAGAAACAGAATGGGAATATGCCGCTTTAGGCTTAAGCGAAATTAGAAGCTATAACCTATATCGTGGTCGAAAAAAATACCCATGGGACGGTCAATACACACGTTCAGGCAAGCGTAAAGTTCGAGGTGATCAAATGGCTAACTTTAAGCAAGGAAAAGGAGATTATGGAGGAATTGCAGGTTGGTCTGATGATGGAGCCGATATTACTAATGCTGTAAAATCATATGCAGCCAACGATTATGGCTTATATGACATGGCTGGAAATGTTGCCGAATGGGTAGCAGATGTTTACAGACCAATTGTGGATGACGAGTTCAACGATTTTAACTACTATCGTGGAAATGTATACACAAAAAATGCTATAAATGATGATGGTACCGTTAAAATAGTAACCCCAGAAACCATTGTTTATGATACAACTTCTACAGGAAAATTAGTTGCGAGAAATTTACCTGGTGAAATTCTACAAGTTCCTGTTGATGAGAATGAAACGTATTTAAGAACTAATTTTGATAAGAGTAACGAAATAAACTTTAGAGATGGTGACAAGCGGTCTTCACGTTATTACGAAAGTTTTAATGAAGAAGATGAAAATGCAAAAGCAGATTCAGAAACCAGAAAAATGTATAACTCACCAAAACACAATGTTACGAGAGATTCATTAGGAAATATTATCAGAGAATATGACAAGGCTAACAATAGAACATCCTTAATTAATGATGAGGTTCGTGTTTATAAGGGAGGCTCATGGAAAGATAGAGAATATTGGTTAGACCCTGCACAAAGACGTTATTTCCCACAAGATATGGCTACAGACTATATTGGATTTAGATGTGCCATGTCTAGAGTAGGTTCAAAATCGAAATCAAAAACTAAAACAAAAGGTTAATAAAATTCGAATATATTAAAAAAAAGTCCTAACATTGGTTAGGACTTTTTTTGTATTTTTAATTCAAAATTTGACTATTGAAAATAGAACAATTACACCGTCTTTTTTTAACATGCAGTGGCGTTTGTACTGACACACGAAAAATCAAAAAAAACACTATGTTTTTTGGACTTAAGGGCGAAAACTTTAATGGCAATGCCTACGCAGAAACCGCATTAGAAAATGGCGCAAGATACACCATTATTGACGACCCCGAGTTTGACATCTTAAATGAAACCATTTTAGTTGAAGATGTACTCATGACCTTACAGCAATTAGCGGCTTTTCATAGACGATATTTAAAAACTACCATCATAGCACTCACTGGTAGTAATGGCAAAACAACAACTAAAGAGCTTATTAATTCAGTTTTATCACAAAAATATATTACCATTGCTACCATAGGCAATCTAAATAACCACATAGGCGTACCATTAACATTGCTTTCCATGAATGAAAAAACAGAAATTGGCATTGTGGAAATGGGTGCAAATCATTTAGATGAAATAAAGTTTTTATGCAAAATTGCAAAACCAGATTATGGTTATATTACTAATTTTGGAAAAGCACACTTAGAAGGCTTTGGCAGTTTAAAAGGTGTGATTAAAGGAAAGAGCGAAATGTATGACTTCCTTATTAAAAAGAAGAAATTTATTTTTGTAAATGGTAATGACCCCATTCAGGTTGATAAAACTAAAGAATCTAAACGTTATATATTTGGTGACAATAATGAAACAACAGATATTTCTATCAATTTTATTGAAGCACAACCCTATGTAAAATGTACATTTGAAAATTTAGAATTAAAAAGTCAACTAATAGGAGATTATAATTTCAATAATATTTCTGCAGCAATAGCTATAGGAAGTTATTTTAAAGTAGACAATAAAACCATAAAAACAGCTATTGAAAACTACATCCCCACGAATAACCGTTCTCAAATTATTCAAAAAAATTCAAACAAAATTATTTTAGATGCTTATAATGCTAATCCAACGAGTATGCGAGCTGCCTTACTTAATTTTGAAAAATTAGCTGGATTTAAAATAGCCATTTTAGGCGATATGTTTGAGCTTGGAAATGATGCAGAAAAAGAACATCAAGAAATTATCAACTTAGCTGAAACACTAAATTTAAACAGCATCTATTTTATTGGAAAGAATTTTTATAAAACCAAAATTACATTTAAGCATATTAATCAATTTGAAACCTTTGATGATTTTAAAAATCATTTTGATTTTTCACAAATAGAAAGCACAACACTATTAATTAAAGGGTCTCGAGGCATGGCTTTGGAGCGAGTTTTAAATTTGCAATAGTCTGATTCAAAAAAAAAGTGCCTATCAAAAGATAGACACTTAATCTAAAAAATTCTCTCTAAGAACTAATTAATAGCAGTGTAAAGTTGCAACTTTAACAGTTATTAAACAATACTCAATTTGAGTATTTATATAACTTTTACCTTATTTTCGTTGAAACACCACTTTACAATGATGTATTAAATACTTTGTAGTAATTATAAAATATTTCTATTCATTTTAAGCATCCCAATAAGTTCGCCTGTTGAGGTTATTTTTAGTTTTTTAAGAATATTTCGCCTGTGTGTGTCAACGGTATTTGGGCTAATGTTTAACTTTTCACCAATAGCCTTACTTGAATAATTTAAAACCAATAAGTGAATAATGTCGCGCTCCCTGTTACTTATACTGTTTGAAAGTAATTTTTGAGAAAAATTATTAAAATATTTCGTTTCATATTCATTATACTCATTCAATAATTTTGCTGAGGCTGTTACCTGAAGTTTCACTCTTGCATCTACAATTGTATAATGAGCAAGACCAATAATAGGTTTTTTTTCATTATCAAATTGCAGAGGTGTCGTATTTTGAATGATGTTTACATAATCATCCTTAGAATTTTTAAACCGATAATTCCACGTAAAGCTTAAAAGGTTTCTTTGCTCGATAGGTATTTCTTCTAAAGTAAAATCCATAAGCGCATTTAATGCTTTTAACCAATTTTCAATATCTTCTGGATGAATTCTACTCCAAAAAAAACGCATACCTCCTTCTTTGAGAATTTCAGGCTTATAACCCAAACATGAAACAACATTTTTACTAACAAATTCAAAAGTTAAATTTTGAGTATTCGTTACACAATAGAAAGTAGAAGAATACGGTATATACTCATCTAATTCAATAATTTTTTTGATGTGATTTTCTAATAAAGGATAATCATAAGATTTAAAAATCTCTTTATAAGTACTTTTAATATCTTTTATAATCATAATAGTTATACAATGTAGCCTTAAAATAGAGTTATGAAATTAGCAATTATAAAAGTAACACAAACTAAAGTTAATGTTTTTAATCAATAATATTTTAATTTTTTTAAGATTATTTTAATTTTTTTTTAAGATTTGAATATTGATTTTTTAAATAGTTTAGTGCCGTCTTTTTTAAAATTCACTTTTTATTACTATAAAAAGTGAAGTAAAAACGAAATGTTCTTTCAAAAAATTTTACATTCATTAATTTCAATATTAACTATTAATTTTAATAAATCTAAACTATGATAGCCACTACAAAACGTCTGTCCTATTTATTTTTTAGTTTTTTTATTTTAATCTCTTTTTATTCAAATCAAGTTATAGCTCAAAGTTTATCGCTTTACACACCTATAACAAAAATTACTGTCCCTCCAGGACAAGAAATCAATTACAATATTGATGTCATAAATAACAGTAGTTCTATTAAAACTTCAAGTCTAAACATTGTTGGGCTACCACAAGACTGGAACTTTGATTTAAAATCAGGCGGTTGGAATGTTGAACAAATTTCAGTATTACCCAACAATAAAGAAAAGTTATCTTTAAAAGTAACAGTACCTGTAAAAATTAACAAAGGAACCTATCGTTTCAAAGTTTTAGCAAATGGTTATTCCGTACTACCACTAACAGTAACAGTATCTAAACAAGGTACATATCAAACAACATTGACTTCTGAACAACCTAATATTGAAGGCGCCTCAAATACCACCTTTACATATAATGCAAATTTAAAAAATGGCACAACACAAAGCCAAGTGTATGCACTAAAAGCATCCCCTCCATCTGGTTGGTTTGCTATTTTTAAGGCTAATGGCAAACAAGTTTCTTCAGTAAATGTTGAGGCCAACCAAACTCAACGTATCACAATTGAATTAAAACCTTCAGAGAACACAAAATCTGGGCTATATAAAATTCCTATTACTGCACAAGCTGAAAACTTTAGTGCGCGCTTAGAACTAGAAACAGTAATAACAGGAAGTTATAGTTTATCGTTATCAACACCAACAGGGCTTTTAAGCACGGATGTGACAGCTGGTGAACATAAAAAATTAAAACTTTTATTAAAAAATACTGGTTCAGCGGCACTAAATAAAATCAATCTAAAAGCTAGAACTCCTTCAAATTGGAGTGTTGATTTTACTCCAAAAGAAATTCCTTTTTTGGAAGCTGGAAAAACAGAAGAAATAGAAGCTATAATTAACGTTCATGACAAAGCTTTGTCAGGCGACTATGAAACCAACTTTGATGCTAAAGCTTCAGAAACATCAACTCTTTCTAAGTTTAGAATTACAGTACATGCCTCTATACTGTCTGGCTGGTTTGGTTTTTTCATTATTATAATAGCTTTAGGCTGTGTTTATTATTTAATACGTAAATACGGAAGACGATAGCCATGACACCAATTATAAAATTAGAAAACCTTTCCAAAAAATATGGCACATTCTACGCTGTTAATAAATTAAATCTTAACATTTACAAGGGCGAAGTTTTTGGACTATTAGGTCCAAATGGTGCAGGGAAATCAACCACTATTCTAATGATGTTAGGTTTAACAGAACCTCAATCAGGCAAAGCTTTAATCTGTGGTTTTGATGCCACCACAAATCCTATTCAGGTAAAAAAAAGAGTTGGCTATCTACCAGACACCTTAGGATTCTATGAAAATAGAACTGGTCTGGAAAATTTAATTTATATAGCACATCTAAATGGACTATCAGAGCAAATAACTATTCAAAAAGCCAAAGAATTACTTATAAGGGTTGGACTGGAAAAGGAGATGAACAAAAAGGTAAGTACCTACTCAAGAGGAATGAAACAACGTTTAGGTCTTGCAGATGTCCTTATTAAAAACCCTGAAATTATAATTTTAGATGAACCCACACTTGGAATTGATCCAAAAGGAGTTCGAGATTTTTTACTTTTAATTCGCCAGCTAAGCAAAGAAGAACATCTTACTGTTTTATTATCATCGCATAACCTACACCAAGTACAACAAGTATGTGATAGAGTAGGCCTTTTTGTAGATGGAAATTTAATAGCCGAAGGAGATATTCCAACATTATCAAAAGTCCTATTGAAGGAACAGTCTTATACCGTGGAAATAAAATTACAAGAAAGTCTTCAGGAAAATTCATCTATTATTAAAACCTTATTACTTAAATCTGAGGATATAAAAAAGGTTACACTACAAAATGATAGCCTTCTAATTTATTGTACAAATGATGTTACTTCATATATAGCAAAAACCCTTATTAATGCCAATTTTAATATGCAATATTTACATATTAAAGAATATGGATTAGATGATATATACCAACGTTATTTTGAAAATAAAAATGAAAACAATAAACAAATTGCATAACCCATTATCAAATTTCAAACAATCTTTTTTAGCACATTCTTTTATAAGCAAGATAATATCAAAAAAACAAAATCATCCTTTTTGGATAATGGTACAAAAAGAAACAACAGACCATGTTTGTAGTTGGAGATTTATAATATTACTCCTTTTAATTACAATTACATGTTTTGGAAGTTTATACAACTCGCTAAATCATTTAAGCGAAGTATTAAATAACGCAAAGGATCCGAACCATATGTTTGCGTTTTTAAGAATACTAACAACATCTGACGGAACATTACCTCCTTTTCATGTTTTTATAGGTTTTTTAGGACCTTTATTAGGCATTAGTTTAGGTTTTGATGCTATCAACTCTGAGCAAAACAACGGTTCATTAGTTAGAATTATTTCACAACCCATACACAGAGACTATTTAATTAACGCAAAATTTGTTGCTGGACTAATTATCATCGTCAGCCTATTCTTTACCTTAAATTTCCTATTTGTTGGTTTTGGTATTTTAGCAACAGGCTTAACACCTAACCCCGAAGAATTCTTGAGAATTATAGCTTTTACATTACTTGTCATCCTTTACGTATCATTCTGGTTAAATCTTTCTATTTTATTTTCTATTAAATTTAAACAAGCCGCCACATCGGCTTTATCCGCCATAGCTGTATGGTTATTTTTTACGGTTTTTTTTCAAATATTAATAAACATAATAGCTAAAGTATTTATCCCAACAAATACAACCAACCCAAATCACGCTTTAGCCTATAAAAACTTTTTTCTTAAATTAATAAATATTGCACCTAACCAATTATACAACGATGCAACAACAACATTATTAGCGCCTACAATAAGAAGTTTGGGACCTCTTTCATATAGCCAAACCTATGGAGCTATACCCTCTGCTCTACCTTTAAGAGAAAGCTTACTTATTGTTTGGCCACAATTAACAGGGTTAATAGCCATCACCATTTTATGTTTTGCTATATCATACTATCTATTTATGAAACGTGAAATCAGAGCATAAAAAGTATAATAGATTTATACATTCTGTGCCTATTCCGTACCCCTTTTAAAAAAAAAAGGCTCCACATTTCTGTGAAGCCCTGTCTTACTTAGTAGCGGGAACTGGACTCGAACCAGTGACCTTCGGGTTATGAGCTTGACACTTAGCATCATTAAAACAACACAAAACCCTTCATAATCAATTGTTTTAAAGCTATTTAATATTTTATAGATTAGAATAAAATCATCCAAAATCAAATTATTCTGTACTTATTCTGTACTAGTTTTTAGTATCTTTGTGTTATTGTAAAAAGGTTATTATGGCAAGTATCAAAATTGTATTGCGTAAAAATATGATGAAAAAGGATGGCACTATTCCTTTGGCTATAAGAATTAGTGAAAACTACAAGACAAATTATAAATGGCTTGGTCAATATGTTTTTGAAAAAGACTGGGACAAAGTTGCCGGAAAAGCTAAAAGAACCCACCCAAATCACAAAAAACTAAATAACTTCTTGATGAAGAAGTTAACAGAAGCTAATGATCTATATTTTGATTCTAAAGATGATAGCATCACGCCCAAACAAGCTAAACAAAAACTGAAAGGACCTGGAGGCTCTAAATCATTTTTTTCAGTTGCTGCTGAACGCGTTAAAAGCAAATATGATCGTGGAACTTTCTCAGTAGCTAAATCTGAGCTTTCTATATTATATAACATTGAAGAGTTTTTAACGCTTAAATCCTCATCACCCAAAAAGAAGGTGATTGCAGATATACAACACAGAAGAAAGGACAGGGTTAGCAAGTCTCGTAAAGGCGAATATTCCTTTATGGACGGCATTAATCATTTTAAGAAAAGTAAAACCTTAAAATTCCGGGATATAGATCAAGCATTTATTGAAAAATATAAAACTTTCTGTTCAGTTTATCTCAATCAGAAAACTCGCACTATTACAAATCAATTAATTTTTATAAGAACCCTTTTTAATATTGCTATTAAAGATGGGATTGTTGCTCCTAAATTTTATCCGTTTGCAGGGGAAAAAGAAAGGATACGAATTGGTTCTGGCAACAAAATAGGTCTTACGATTAAGGAAATTGAAAAAATAGAATCATTGAAATTTGAACCTCAATCATCAATCTGGCATACACATAATGTATGGTTAATTGCTTTTTACTTTGCTGGAATACGTATCTCTGATGTTGTAAAATTAAAATGGTCATATTTTAATGATAATAGGCTTTACTATATTATGAATAAAAATGAAAAGCCCCTAAGCCTTAAAATTCCGGATAAAGCCAATACCATATTAAATTATTACAGAAAGAACCAAGCAGAAAATAACGGATACGTCTTTCCTTTTTTAAAAGATGCCAACTCTAAAAATGATGAAGATATTTTTAGAAAAACGAGAAATGCCACAAAACTCTTCAATAAATATCTAAAGCGTATAGCTCTTCAATGTAAGATTGATAAGAATTTATCAAACCACATTGCCCGGCATAGTTTTGGAAATATTGCTGGAGATAAAATACATCCACTAATGCTTCAGAAATTATACCGTCATAGTGATTTAAAAACAACTTTAAATTATCAAGCTAATTTTATCCATAAGGATGCAGATGATGCTTTGGATAGTGTAATCAATTTTTGACCCGAGAGCAATGGGTGGGAATTAATTTGATAAAAGCTTACCAGACAGTTATTTTTTTCGTTTGTAATACAACTGTACCAATCCTGTTTCAAATGTTTTGGCGCTTACGAATTCCAATAGTTGTTCTGGTCTACCTTCTTTAAATAATCTTGTACCATTACCTAAAAGAATGGGTACAATAGAAATAGTAAGTTCATCTATTAAGTCATTCTTCAAAAGTTCATTAACAATTTCAGCACCTCCATCACAATAGATGTCTATACCCGCTTCGCTTTTAAGTTGGGTTACAAGGTTTTTTATATTGCCTGTATAAAATTTGATTCTACCGTTGTCTGGACGGTCTGTTCTTGTCATGACATACACATTTCGTTCTCCATTGTCATAATGCGAAGTTCCAATTTCCTTTGCTACATAATCATAGGTTTTACGTCCAATAATAATAGTATCTATGGTGGAAGTAAATGCAGCGTAACCATAATCTTCTCCTTCTTTTTCAACTAACTTTAAAAAACTAAGGTCATCATTTGGTTGCGCTATAAATCCGTCTAAACTGGTTGCTATAAATAGTTTTATTTTTCTCATTTGGTGTTAAATTTTAATTTTTTCACAAAAATAGGAAGTTGTCTAGTGTTTTTCTTTGGAAAAAAACGACATTTAAAGTAGGGAGGGTAAATACCCTGTATGACGTTTTACAGCATTGGTGAGATGAGAATGGTCATAATATCCACATTCAAATGCTATATCTGAGAATGATTTGTGTTCCTTTTGTGATGCAATTAAATTTAATGCGTATTGTAGACGAATTATGTTTGCGTATTCTTTTGGGGTTAACCCTATAAAGTTATTAAACAACCTTTCTAATTGCCTTGTTGAAATTACATTTTGTTTTGATAATTCCTCAATAGTAATTGAACCCCTTGATACTCGTATGTCGTCTATGACCGAACTTAATCTTGTGGACTTAGTACTTTTTCTATCCGTAAAAAATTGATTTAAATAATTGGTGTAGTTATCCTTAAAAAAATGATTTCTATCAAAAGATAGATTTTTGTCAAATAGAATGGTGTTATTTTTTATCTCACTGAGAGAAGTAAAAGAGAAAAAAGATGCAAAAGCGGAAGGTTTAAGACAAACTCCTATAAGATGTGTGTTTTCATTGATGTAACTTTCTTTAAAAGTAGTCATTGCTCCAACGAGATAGGTTTTACCGTGTTCCATTTTTACTGTGCCATTATCGGTGGTACAGTTGTCTCCAAGGTTCATAATCAAACCTGGGCAACCATCAGGAAAAATACGTTCCCAATGATTACTCGATGTATCACCCCTTATTTCCCAATAGCTGTGAATTTGATTTTGGAGGTTACGACTTGGATTTATTTCTTTATACATCATTGATAAAACTATAAGAAGTTTAATTGTTGTTTAACTTGTTTCGCCCTAATTTCTAAAGTTATTCGTTTTTTATTGCGGTATTTTGAATACACCAGTCTAATTTTACATTATGCAGAACATTTATGTATAAAAGTTGTGTGTGTGTGAAGATTTCCTAAAGAAAAATTAGAAGCTAGCAAACGAGCAACTAATTTTGGTTTAGCTAAACCTAGCATTTTTTATACGTGTAACTTGTTCGCTTTTTTTCAGTCGAGTGAATATTCCGAATTATCTTTTCCGATTATAAATACACTACCTGCTGGGTCCATTATCCAATGATTATCTTTTGGTATTTCTTCCAATTCATCGCAAGTTTCAATTCCGTTGGATTTCAAATATTCTGTCGCTTTTTCCACATTTGGCGTTTTCAGCTCCAACCAAGTTTCCGAATGAGTATAATTGTCTACGCAATCCAACCAAATTATATTATTTCCAAATTTAACTTCGTGAGTTTTAGAAACTGTTGGGTTCTTTATTTCTTTTTCGGTCACTTCCAATTTCAGGATTTCTCTATAAAATTTCACAGTTTCCTGATATTTAAATTTCGGGATTTTTATTGCGATATTTATTCCGCCATTAAATTTGATGTCGTTCATTGTTCAGATTTTAATTTTGTTGTTTGGCACGATCTATTTTCAGCTTGCAGCTAACAATTGAATAAAATCATTGATGCTATTCTACTTATAAGAACTAAAATAATAATTGTAAATGGGATTCTTAAAAATTCTATTTGATTGATCAGTTCTTTTTTATTTCCCATTGTCTATCAATTTGTTTTCAACCTCACTTTCTATAAGTTTTAAAGCAATTTTGAGAGCCTCAATTCTATTTTTTAGTAAAGTATGTTGTGATGTTCTATCCGTAAGTTTTAGCCTGGACTTTTCACATTTATGTAGTAGTGACTCAATAACTGTTGAGGCTTGTATTAATTTGTCTTTAGGATAGTTTTCCATAGCTAATTGGATGTTTTATACTTCTCGATCATTTAATCCTTTTCCCTCAAAAATTTTCGGTTTTGCTTTTTCAATTCTTGATATTCGTGTTTTGGATTGTTTGGCTTGTGAGAAGTAGAGTAAATATCCTCTTTGTCTCCCTAGGGTTAGGTCATAAAATGCTGTCTCTAATTCGGGATTACTTTTTAATGCTTCTTCAAGTTCTTGAGGAATTTCATATTCAGAAGTCTTTTTCATTTTTACTTCCAATCCTGCTTTTTCCACCTCAATGGCTTCAAAAACATAAGCTTTGATAGCTGATTTTAAGTCAATAACTTCCTGTTTGTTTCTAAATCGAATTTGACGAGCTGACTGCAGGTTTTCGGTTTGTTGAATTAAAAGGTTGTTAGTATCATCAAGTAATGCTCCTTTATGAAATAACAAGGCACAATACTCCTTAAAACCGTGAATAAGTACAATGTTTTTACCTTGAAAAGTATAACAAGGATGCATCCATTTAAAATTCTCTTCGAGACCACATTCTAAACAGATTTCTCGCAATAGAATGGTTTCTTCTTTCCAGTTCTTTATCTTTTCGATGTATTGGTCTACTTTTTCCATTTAAGAATATTTTTATTTTACAATGTGTTTAGTGCTTCATCCACTGAACTTAGAAAATTAACCTGTGATCCTTTGTTACTTTCGTATATAAAGTTTTTTAAACTGTTACTTTCATATTTTGAAAAATCTCCAATAATGGATAAAGCCATATTGTATTGAGTGAATTTCTGAAGGATGTCTCCAGCCAACTTAGTTTTTAAATCAAAAAACTCTGGTGTAATATTTTTTTGATGTAAAATCATTTTATCATATCCTTGATAATAGATGTTACCCATTAAATCCAAGGCATCTTCTGTGGTTTTAATTATAATTTCATTTGAGATAATTTCTGCGATTTTAATACCGCTTTTTGAATGTTCTTTGATTTCCATCTGATTTTATAATGCGTTGAGCTTAGCCTGTTCTTGAATAAGTAGCTTAAATTCTTCTGTAGGGATATCTTGGTCAAATTTTATCTGGATTGTCTTTTTCCCTGTTTTATATCCCTTTTTTTCCAATATTTTACGCATCTCTTCGGATAATGAATCTATGCCAAAACTGACGTGTTTTTTAGCTAATGAAAATCCTGCAAGAATACCGTTGTATTTATAAATTGGCACATTCCAACTAATACCACTTTCTGCATTTGGTTCAGTAGTTTCAATTAGCTTCTTAAGCTTAATCATTACTTCCTGAGATTCTTGTGGTGAAATATCAATAAACTCATCAACTGTTTTAGGTTTTAAATCTGCCATATTTATAGTTTTTCTAATTTTCTGCTTGCTGGTCTAAAATACCAAGATAAAACCGTCACAATCAATAATATTAATGAAGGTATTGCTTCTGTAAATGGTTGACCAACTGCTAAATGAGAAATAAATGCTCCTGACATTGCAAAGAAAAAACCTGCATACGCCCATTCTTTTAACAAAGGTTGTTTTGGAATTAAAATAGTGATTACACCTAGTATTTTCCAAGCACCAAGAATACTTAACAAGTATAGGGGATAGCCTAATTGTGATACGATTTCATTGTAGCCGCCAATTTGCAGTAATTGTTGAACACCACCAGCTAACATTCCAAACGATAGGAAGATGGTAAGAACCCAATAGATAATTTTATTTCTATTTTTCATTTTAATTTATTTTTTGATAGGATTGTTTTAAATGTTTTACAATTAATGTTTCAAATGTTTTTCTTGAAGGGTTAACAATACAAACCCAATTCATAGAACCATAAGTTGGATGGGGCATTAACGTGTCCTCTTTGGTGAAGTCAATACCAATATGCATAAAAGCTTCAAGTTTTTTACCTGTAGGAAGTTCTTTAAACAACGATTCAAAGGTGTCCTTATCAACAGGAAAATTTAATCTAAAGAAGCCTTCTCTGTTAAGATTGGATACTGCATCATATTCATTATCTTTTGTTATTAAAGTTGCAAATGGAAGTTTATCATTCTTTTTGTGCATAAAGAAAAGGTCATTTTCTGCTTCGGCTAATTGTAAGTTATCAAAGTTTTGAAGTAGGTAGTTTTTAATTTCTTCAATTTTCATAGTATCAAAGTTTTGGTTTTAGGATTTGTTCTAGTTTATCGTGAGCCATATTTAAGCCATATGCAAACGGTAATTTTAGCTGCTCTGCTCTATGTTTTTCTGATTTATAAATAATCTGAATGGTTAACTTGCTTTTGTCTTCTGTAACTTTTTCAAAATTCAAGAACTCCAATTGTACACCTATCGGCATATTTTCCATTTCAAAAGTTCGTACTATTTCTTTGTTCGGGATAAGCTTGTGTATGGTTCCATTCGCCTTAAACATTACATTTCCTTCGTGTGAGGTTTCAAACTCATAACTTCCGTGATTTTTGTTTTCCAACTTTAGTACATTGGTTCCCATCCATTGTGCTACAAATTCTGCTTCGGTATAGGCTTTGTAAACAAGTTCAACAGGAAGGTCAAATTCTCTCGTGATAGTTAGCTCTTGCTTACCTTCTAGAGCATTGATTTTTGTTTTTTGGTTCATAAGTTTATGTATTATTTGATTGATGCTGCTTCATAATAGCTTCCAATGAATTAAATCGGTCATCCCATAGTTTTCTAAAAGGTTCAATAAAATCAGCTATTTGTTTCATCCCGTTAGGATTTAGTTGATAATAGATTTCCCTTCCTTTTTGTTCTTGTTCCAAAATTTCACATTCGGTAAGAATTTGAATGTGTTTGGAAATGGTTTGTCTAGAATAGTCAAAATTCTCGGCAATAGCACTTGGTGTCATAGCACTAGCCGCGACCAACGTGATAATTGTTCTTCGTGTTGGGTCGGCTATGGCTTGAAAAACGTCTCTTCTTAATTTCATTACGCAGTTATTTGACTGCAAATATAAGTGCAGTTATTTAGTTGCGCAAATAATTCTTGGTTAAATTACTTAAAGCAGGTGATGAAATTGAGAAAGGCTAAACAAAAAAAGGACACATATTAGTAGACCTAATACTATGTTAATAATCGATAAGTTCTATTTGAACATTATTGCTATTTCCATAATCAATGATTCTTGATATGTGAATAGAATTATCACTTTCAATCCTTAATACCTTATCACAATCCTCTAAATCAAAATTGATATTGTAATTCGGATATAATTGATTGAGGTCTGCAATTATTTTGTTGGCTAACTGATTATGTGTAACATTGGTTTTGAAAATCTCAACAGCGGTAGAGGTAGTATTAACGTAGGGATTCACTTTCATTTTCTTCAAGCGATTTATACTTCTAAACAATGAATGTAAGTCAAACTCCAAACTGTCTTAAATGATGATCATGATGCTTATAAGCGAAAATTCCAATTTGTTCTTTGGTCATTCTACCGAAAAAACCGTGAATAAAATCTAGGTTGTTATAGCACCCGTAATGTTCAGTTAAATCAAACAATTTTTGTTTTTGCTTCTCAAAATCTCCACTTTTCTCTTTGATGGTAAAGTTTGAACCTGCTGGTGCACCTTTGCCTATTGGTTTGTCGTTTTTGGTGTTGGCCTTTAAGACCATTTTTCCAATAAGTTTACCTAGAAAGTCTTGTTTATAAGGTATATTGTTATCAATACCTAACACCCATTGATTCCAAATGTTCAAATGTTTTATCATTTGGTAAACATTCATTTTACCCCATTGCGCTTTACTGTCTGCATTGATTTGTTCAATTCGTTTGATTAGCTGTAGTCTGATGTTCGGGTCAAAAATGGTTTTCATCTTTATAATTTTATGCAGTATGATGTTATTTCTTTTAATTTCTCTCCTTTAGCACTCTGAAACAGATAAAAATCAGAAAACGCATACTGTTTTCCATTTTCCATTGTCATTACCCCATTTACTGCACCTTCTTTACCGTGGGATAGGATTTGATTTAATATCAATTCAGATGCTTTTACAGATTGCATTTTTTCTAATTCTTCCGTAAACGCTTTTATTACTTCTAATTTTTTGTCGCCAATCATATTCCAAACGATGTCGTCTGTTACATTTTCGTTTAAAAAGGCAACATCTCCTTTAGCAAAGGCTATGTTAAACAGTTTTAAAAACTCCATTTTGGGAGAATTTCCGCAATTTGGACTCGATATTATTTTGGTCATTTTTAATCGTTTTTAGCATTATATATTCTCATTATATAACAGGTTAAATTTATGTCCATCTGGGTCGGAAAACACACAAACATAAAATCCATTTTCATCATAAAATGCTTTTCTATCCTTGTTAGAGTCGAATAAAATTTTACCACCAGCATTCTTTATTTTAGTTACCCATTGGTTGTATTCTTCCTTGTTTTCAACTGATAAAGAAAACATCACTTCATTGCCTAATGTTAAATCAGACGTTTTTCCTTCAAGGCTTTCTTGTAGCTTTTCTTTTAAGAAGAAGTGAATCACAAAATTATCAGAACCAAAAAAGAAACTGACTAAATCTTCTGAAGGGCTTCCATTTAACTGAAAGCCCAATGATTTATAAAATTCTGTCGTTTTTTCTATGTTTTCCACACCAAGGTTTGCCCAAATCTGTGTTGTTTTCATAATGATATGTTTTTGATTCTAGGACTAAAAACTGATAAATGAAATCCGTTTTATGCACGGTTTTATTCCAAATTCAATTGCCAAGAAACTCCAAACCGATCTTCTACAAAAGCAAATTGTTTGCTAAAACCGTAATTGTCTAAGGGCATTTTTACATCCCCATTTTCGGATAGCTTTTTAAAAAGCTGTTCAATTTCTTTATCATTCTCACATTCTACCCAATTGGATACTGCAGGGGTGAAATTCCAATCGTGTTGAATAAAGCTATCGCTACACAAAAATTGTTTCCCGTTTAGTTCAAAAATTGCTCTAATGATTGTTCCTTCTGTACCAGGACCATCTTTTCCGTAGCGTTGTACCTCTATTATTTCTGAATTATTGAATAAGTCGACATAAAAATTCATAGCTTCTTCAGCGTTGTTTTTTTGGAATGTTAAAAAAGTTGTGATTTGTTGTTTCATAATTTTGATTTTAAACGTTGAATTAATTTTCACAATGGTTCTTCAATCGAAATAAGAACATTGCCCAATTGTAATTACACCACCTATAAAAGTCAGTTTTTTCTCGTCAATCAAAGTGTTTAAGAATAATTGTTGTTTTATTATCTTTCTCAGTAAGTTCAAATGATACTTTAGTCCCTATCCATTCTTCATCAGATTCGATGCATTCCCAGACTATTTTACTGTTTTCAACAAGTTTAAGAATCTTAAATTTTGTGATATAACCTTCATAAAAATCAAATTCATTGACGAAACCAACTTCAGGTTTTACTTGAAGTTTTTTGGTCCAAATATTTCCTAGCCCGTCTTCAGAAATAAGTGTATTATAGACTTTAGAAATAGGGGCTTTTATGTAGTTGATATGTTCAATACTTTCCATAATATTCATCCTTATTTTAAGGAATGAAACCCAATAGAATTCCCTTCAGTATCTTTAACAATAGATACAAAGCCATGTTCTCCAATTCCCATTTTCGCTTGAATAATTTCAGCTCCATTTTCAGCTGCTCGATTTTCTAAAATCTTACAATCCTCACAACCAAAATAAACGAGACTTCCGTTTACAGAAGGTGTTATCCCATCCATTTTCATTAAAGCTCCAGCTGCACCGTAATTTTCCATATCACTAGGGAAACATTTCATTTGAACATTTTTATTTGTTGGGTCGCTCATATCTTCCAGTGTTACTTGAAGTACATTTTCGTAAAACTTTACAGCTCTATCTATGTCATTTACATATATTTCGAACCACACTACAGGATTAAATTTTTTCATCTTATCTATTTATTTAATTGTTATGATTACAAAAATGAAAAAAGGAAAACGAAAAAATCTTGTCCTATGGCAAGTTTTCTGATTGAGACAATACTTCTTTTCTTATTCTACTTAAAGACGTATCGGTAATTCCTAAATAAGTAGCAATGTGTTTTAAGGGTACTTCTTTGATTATTTGTGGGGTCTGATTCATTAGTTCTAAATAGCGTTGAGAAGCACTTTGTGTATGCATATTTACAGCACGGTGTTTGGCTATAAAAAGTTGCTGAGACATCCAGGTTCTTCCCCATTCGGTAAAGCCTTCTATAGTGCTATACAATTTTTGAAAATCATCAAAATTAATTTTATAAACTTCACAGTCTGTTAATGCCTGAATCGTTTCTTTTGAAGGGATTCGAAGAAATAAAGAAGCTACTTCAATTAAAATATCATTAGGACTAAAAAAATTGGTAGTAATGTCATTACCTTTATAGTCGATAACAAAAGAACGAAACAAACCTTTTTTAATTAGGAAATATTCGTTGCTAATCTTACCTTCATTAAGTATGATTTCATTTTTTGAAAACTCAACTTTGGTGTGGGCAAACATAATAGTTTTATAGTCCTCTTTTTTAATACTTGGATAGTTATAAATACTTTCAAAAAAGGAATCTGTCATTATTTTTTTTGTTTAAAAATACAAAATATTGAGATTCTATAATCTTAAAATTGGAGTAGGTAAACATTCCTTTTTATTTATAGGTTTTAAAACTTAAAAATATCATGTGAAGAAGCAACTACTTCCATTACTTCAATTTCTGGCAAGTCTTCTAAACCACTTTCATCTCTTTGTTTCTGAAAAGACAAAAATGAAGGCACCTGAAGCAATTTTTTTTGAATGTTCTCATTTTTGTAATGAGATAGGTGAACAAATGTTTTGCCGTCTCCACACACATAGGAACCGTAGCGGAATTCATTAGTGTCCATTTTTTTGAAATCAGTCATAAACAAGTTAATGTTTTCTTGGTTCTTCTGAACAAAATCAGGTTTTACAGTGTACGTTACTTTTACGGTTATCATTTTGGTTGTTTTTATATTTTTATAATGTAAACTATTTCCTTCTAAATATTTTTTCCGCTGGATTTCACCATATTCTTCCATTGTCATTTGGTGTGGAACGAATTTTTCGGGTAAATTAACGATGGTTTTTATCCTATCTATTCTAAAATTTCTAAATTCATTTCTCAACCTGCACCAAGCTACTACAATCCAATCTTCTGAAAAACTATGGTAAATAGCAAAAGGTTCTATTTCTCTTAGAATTGGTTCTAAGTCAGATTTTTTTTTATAGTCTATTTTTAATACATTAAAATTTGTTAAAGCACGTTGTACTACAGAAAGAAAATTACTTGTTTTTTCGTTTTTCCAATTCTTTCCTATAAATGTTCTATTCGCTAAAAAATCAGCTTTTGATTTTTCTTCACTTCGTAATACTGCTTTTACTTTATCTATGGCATTATTAAATTCATTTATCAAAGATTCATCTTTAGTTTTTGTCATTATCTTTTGCGCAAAAATGAGTGCATTTGCTTCAGTTTCTGTAAACATTACAGGTGGAATTTTATACCCGTCCATTAAAGTATAACCTTTTCCCTCCACAGCCACAATAGGAACATTGGCTTGCTCTAAAGCGTGTAAATCTCTATAAACAGTTCTTTTGCTAATATTGAATTGCACCGACAATTGTTCTACAGTCACATATAAATTGGACTGTAATTTTAAATGAATTGCTGTTAACCGTGAAAGTCTTGAAATATTATCTGTATATGCCATCACAATAGTATTTTAAATGTTTACTATAGAAATTTCATCTGTTAGAATTTCAATATTAAAACCTTGTTTTTGAACCATATTAATAATAACATCATTGTCTAATATATCGTTAAAATTTTCGATTCTTAAAATATGATCACAATCTTCAAGATCAAAATCAATACAGTAATTAGGAAACCTATTTTTTATTTGTTTCTTTATTCTCCTAGCTTGTTTCTTTTTTAAGATATTAGTTTTATATACTTCTATCATTTTATAACAATTATAATTTTATACAACAAAGAAAACTAGGAATTGTGACAACCCTTTGACAGTCTTTTTTAATTTAAAAAAAACTAAACACAATGTGACAATAAATTGATTGTTGCTCCGTTGGGATCTTTGACAAAAAATCGTTTTACACCCCAAGATTCGGTTGTTATTGGGTAAACTATTTCAATATCTTGTGTTTTTGCTCGTTCATACCATTGGTCAATATTCACCACTTCTATGGATAGAAAAATGGCTTTATTATCCAGTGGTTTGTTCTCCGTATTTTGAATAATTGTGATTTGAGCCTTTGGGTTTTCTTTGGATGCAAAAGTTAAAACCCATTCCATATCCATCACCAATTTCATATCTAAAAACTGAGTATAAAACTTTTTGCTTGCTTCCACATCATTGGAATAAATGTTAGGAACTATTCTTAGAATGGTTGTTTTCATTACACATCTTTATTTGTTATCTAATTCAATCGCTTGTAAAATATAATACTCAAGTATGTTATCTTTATAATCTTTAGGGTCACTCAATCTTAAATTTAATGATTTTTTTCCGACTCCTTCAAGTAGTTTATACTTGTCTTCAAACTGTTTACCATCCGTAAATGAAAAGGTAATTCCTTTTAGGGTAGGGCTCACGGAGATGATAATTCTATTGTGTCTATAAACTGGGACACCATAATATTTTTCGGTTCCTCCTCGCATTTCTTCTTTTAGTGTTGGGAATTTTGCTTTAATCAAGCTCCTAAACTTTAAAAAAATAGGTTGATGCTCTTCCTTAATTTTATCTTTTATGAATTGATTGATGATATTCATATGAGCTAATTTTTGAAATTAGATTTTTGGAGATAATGAGCACAACTCCAAACCCAAATAGCACAAAATACGATAACGATTCTACCAAGCCAACCAATAGGAGTCTCTGGTGTAATCATACCATTCGTTTCACTCAAATAAACACCCATGACAATTATTAAAGCAACCTCTAAACCCCAAAGAATTATAGTAAATACAAACATATTTTTTCTAAATTGATAAGTAATAAACACCGTAGCCAAAATCATAAAACCTAATAATCCTGCTGCTGCGTTATGAATTTGGCCACTCATAGTCATGTACTCGGGTAAAGTATCTACAGGATCAGTATTAAAAATGCCTGCTAAGAAATTACCAAGAGATGCTATTACTAACAATACTCCTCCAATTTTAGAACCTATTTTGGGTAAGTATTTAATTAGATATAAGCCTAAGGTTAAAAAACTTATACCAAGTAAAAAGAATACAATCTGCATTAACCAACCTGCATTTCCTAATGCATATTCGCTAATGGGTTGCCATATTGGATTTACTGATGTGTTTATGAAATGTAAAATGACTAATAGGACAACAAATCCGATAGCACTTATTTTTGTGACAGTTAACTTGTTCATTTAATTATAATTTTAAGGATGGTAGTTTATTCTCTTTTCCCTTTTATATAGGCATACATAGCCATGGCGTGACCATGGCCTAACTGAAAGTCTTCTTTCAACCAATTGGTCACTTCGGTAGCCTTTACAACTAATTCTCCATTCCTGGTAAAGCCTTTTTGTTCTGCTAATGTTTGAAAATCTTCTGCGGTTTTACCTGTTTTATCTTCTATGTTTTTGATGTATGTTTGGAATGACATAATTATATAGTTTTAGATTTATGATTAATTTTTTGTGAGTAGACATAAGATACGCTTAGAACAATTCCTACCACTATAGGCATTACAATGTTGGCTATGACTTGGTCTACCGCTATATGACTTATAGCTGCAAAAATTAAATTAAATGTTAAACCGGCATACGCCCATTCCTTTAGTTTAACTGGAAGTTTTGGAAGCATTATCGCGGTTGCTCCTAATATTTTACAAACAATTAAAGCGTAGGCGAAGTAATCGGGATAGCCCAAAGGTTTAGTTCCTGCGTTAAAATATTCGTGTGCGAATAAAAGCGTTGCCAATGGCATTAGGGCCTCTAATGCAAAAATGATGGAAGTTGCTATCCAAAATATGATTTTATTCTTTTTCATTTTCTTACATTTATTAATAACTCATCCAATCTTTCTAACGTTGATTTAAGTCCATCTTCCATTCCCATTTCTATTATAGTTTCTAAATCTTTTAGAGAATTGTAGGTTACAATGGTCTCAACTTTTGATTTTTCATTCAAATCTAAAAAACTCACATGCCATTTTGCTCTTGGCATATCAGGATTTAGATTTCCATTTTCATCACAAAATCCATCTAGCGATTTATAATAATCAATGGGTTTAATTTCTGTAAAATCTGTCCGTCCCCAGTGCTCAGTTCCGTTTGGTTCTATCATAGCGTATAACCAATATCCGCCTTCCTTAAAATCCATCATCTTTGTTTTGGCCGTCAATGGTTTTGGTGTAAACCACTTTTCTAATAATTCACTTTTCGTGTAGCAATCCCAAACAAGTTCTCTTTCAGCGTTAAATTCACGCACAATTGTAAGTGTGTTATCCTTCTTGTTTACCAAGAATTCAAAGTGTAGTTTATTCATAGTTTTTTATTTTTAGTTAATAACAATTGGTCTAAGTTTAAAAGTGCCATCCCGAAACCTTCCTTAAAGCCCATTTCAATCAATTTTTCAATGTCTTCTAATTTATCGTGTTTTAAGGTAACATCTACTAATGTAATGTCATTTTTTTCTGTAAAAATATTTGTCCATAATGAGCGTGGTTTTATTGTATTTTCATTCCCATTTTCATCACAAAAAGCATCTAACCAAGATAATAACTTGTTTATTTCAATCCCCTTATAATCAGCTTTACACCAGGTCTTTTCGTTATTAGGGCTTACCATTGCATAAAGCCACATTCCGCCAATTTCTAAATCTAAAGTTTTAGTTTCAATATGATAGGGTTTTGGTGCCCACCACTGGTTTAACAATTCTGGTTCTGTCCAAGCTTTCCAAACCAATTCAAGATTAGCATTAAATTCTCGCTGAATGTTAATCGTTTTATTTTCCTTATCCACGGAAAAATTGAATAATAGGCTACTTTTCATTTTTTTTGTTTTTAAGTGTTTCTAATAAATTATCTAGTTGGTTAAATCTATTTTCCCAAATGGCTCTAAATTGTTCTAACCATTTGTCGATTTCTTTCATTTTTTCAACTTTTAACTCGTAGTATATTTCTCGACCTTGTTGGTTTGCATCAACCAAGTCACATTCATTTAAAATTTGAATGTGTTTAGAAATAGTAGGCCTCGCAGCATCAAAATTTTCAGCAATTGCTCCTGCTGTCATGGATTGTGAAGTAAGTAGTACCAATATTGCTCTTCTTGTTGGATCGGAAATGGCTTGGAAAATATCTCGTCTTAATTTCATTATGAAGTTATTTGACTACAAATATATGTGAAGTTATTTGGCTACACAATATATTTAAGATAAAACTCAATTGATATCGCCTCCTATTCAGATATCAATTTTATCATATAATTGTTTTCTTTCGTTTTTGAGAATTTATAAGCATAATAATGAGGCCTACGAATGTTAATAATACCGCAACCAAGTATGGGGCTCCGGGAAAATAAAGATCTGAATTTTCATTTTTTGTAAAATGTGTAAAAACCATTGTCAATAAGGGTGGAGCAATAATCGTTGATAAACCTAAAAGACTGCTTAAACCTCCCTGCAATTCACCTTGTTCGCTTTTTGATACTTGAGAAGATATAATACTCTGAAATCCGGTTCGTTGCACACTCCCAATCACATTAATGACCATTGCCGGGAATAATAACCATTCAACATTTGAAAATGCTATAAGTAAGTACCCTATAATGGAAAAAAGTAAACCAAATATGGTCATTTTATCATCTCCAAACCTTTGGGCTAATATCCCTACAAGCCAAGATTGAACAATAATCGAAAGTAAACCTAAAAAAGCTAAAGAATATCCTATTAATTCTACGCTCCAATTAAATTTTTCAATCGTAAAATATGCCCAAACGCTTGGCATACTATGTCCAGCAATAGTTACAAAGAACATTGCAATAATTAAAGTAATAATAGTTGGAAACTGACTTAAATGTTTGAATGCTCCAAAAGGGTTTGCTCGCTTTAACTCGAACTTTCTTCTATTTGACTTCTCCAAAGTGTCTGGAAACAAAAAATATCCGAAAATAAAATTCCCGAAACTTAAAATTGCTGCTGCAATAAAAGGGATATGCGTTCCGAATTGTCCGAGTAATCCACCGATTACTGGTCCGATTATTAGACCAGAACTATAGGCCGCATTTATATACCCAAAATTCTTGGTTCTGTCTTGGTCAGTACTTATATCAGCAATAGAAGCCGCTGCAACAGAATAACTTGCTCCTGATATCCCCGCAATTATTCGACCTATAAAAAGCCAGGTTATGTTTTGTGCGAATGCAAGAAATATATAATCAATTGTAAAACCGAAAAGTGATATTAGCAAAACCGATCTTCGGCCATACCTGTCACTCAAATTACCTAAAACAGGGGCAAAAATAAACTGCATCAACGCATATGCAAAAGTTAACCAACCTCCATAAGTTGCCGCTGTACTTATGTCTGTATTTACTAAATCCTCTATGAGTTGTGGCATAACAGGATAGATAATCCCTAATCCCGTGGTATCTAAAGCTGTAACAATTAAGACAAATAGTATAGATTTTCTTTGCGATGGTACCATTTAAAAATTGAACTGTTGTTCTTTTACTGTTTTTGAATTATTCTATAATTAACTGTTTTACAATATCCCCTTCTTTTTCATAATTAGTAAACTTTGGTTCGTTATTTTCATCTATTTAGATATTCTGTTTTCTATAAGTAGTTGGTGATTTCCCCGTCCATTTTTTAAAAGCTTTTGCAAATCCACTTGTTTCGGCATATCCTAAAATATGTGCAATTTCTTTTACCGATGAGCTTCCGTTTTGGATATAATGTATTGCCAATGATTTCTTAACTTCTTCAACAATCTGAATATAAGATACCCCCTCTTCTTTCAATTTTCTTTGAAGTGTGCGGACACTCATATTAAAGTTTGATGCCACAAATTCTACCGATATTGAAAATAAATAGGAATTTGCCGTTAAAAAATTGAAAATGGCAGCAGAAAACTCCTTTTTTCCTTCATAACTATTTTCTTTACTTTCCACGTGCTTTAATAGTAGCTTCTGAAGATCATGATTTGCCGTTATGATTCTAGTATTAAGATATTTATTATCAAATTCCAGTAAATAGCTTTCCTTTTTTTGAATAGGACAATTCAAAATTTCATCATATATAGGAAGATGTTCTGCTTTAAAGGTTGGCATTTCTGCTTTAATAGGGTGGAGTGACTTTAAAAGCAGTCCATCTAACTCGTGAAGCGTAAAAGCCATAAGAAAATCTCCCATCTGATTAAATGTATTCGGATAGTTCTTGAACTTTTTATTTTTCTTTAGCACAATACTAAATGTTTCGCCATTATCTATTAACTGCATAGAAAACATATCAGTAAAAAGATGAATAAGGGAAGCTGCTTGTAGAAGTGCATCCTTTACCGTATTACTTGTTTGTATTATTTGGCCTACTGCATCTAAAGCGGCTATTTGCATTGTTGCGCCAAAACGAAGACCTATTAATTCGTCTCCTGAATTTTGAATTAAATTTCTCCACAACAATTCAAGTTTATTATGATCTATAGAAAAGTCTTTCGCAGAAAATAAGTCCTGCACCTTAAAACCAGAAATTGACGCCAACTTCTCAATGTCAATATTTTGCTGCTCACAAAATAACAGTAATGCTTGTAGAAAAATTCGTTTGTAATTCATAGTTCAAAGATAGAAATAAGTCATCAAAGAATTGTCTTTGTGTCGCAAATTGACAGCTAAGTGTCGTATAAGGATAATAGTTCAAAAAAAGGAAGGATTTAACTTTGTAAAAAAATAATTAAATATGAAATTAAAGACCGTTTTACTCATTAACGCCCTCAGTTCAGGCGCAACAGGTATTTTATTAACATTTATACCTCAATTTTTTACTGATGTTTTCAAAGTGAAAGTTACAACCCCTTTCTTAGGGACTGGTATTTTCTTAATACTATTTTCCTCTTTTGTTTTTGTTTCAGCCCTTAGTAAACCTATTAAGATAAGTTGGGTGAGAGCGATTATTTTTATGGACAGTATTTGGGTAATTGCTAGTGTAATTTGTGTTGCAGTACTTTATTCTTCAATAAGTAATTGGGGTTCATTTTTAATTATTGGTGTAGCCTTATGGGTTAGCATAATGGCATATTTACAGAAGAAATACTTAAAACAGATATAAATATGAACTCAGTAAAAAAGATAACAGAAGAACTCCTAGACTACTTAGGAAAAAGAGATTTAAATAATCTTATTAATCTTTTTTCCAAAAATATTGAATGGGAAATCCCTGGAAATGTGAAGAACGTTGATTGGTTGGGAAAGAGAAGTTCAAAAGATGAAATAAAAAAAAATTTCAATATGTTGTGGTCTGCTACAGAACCCTTATCTGTGAGGATAAATAAAATTTTTATTGAAGACGACGAAGCAGTAATTGCTGGTGCCTTTTCTACTAAGATGGTGAAGACGAATAAAAGAGTCGATTCTATATTTTTTATTCATATAGTCATAAAAAACCAGAAAATTATTAAATACACTCTATTGGAAGATAGCTATGCTGTTTCAGAAGCTTTAATTTAAAAATTAGAATGTAGTTTGTTTGTGACAAATGAAATACAACATATACTTGATGAATGTAAGTTAGCTCTTGATGAAATTAATGAGAAAAACCTAAATGATTTTTCAAATGTTGAAAAAGGGATTAAAATATCCCGAAAATATTTACAGCAACTAAGGGTTGTACTACGTAAAAGAAATTTTATCAATAAAGAAAATGAAATATTATTTTTCAAAAAGCAAAAACCTTTCATCTATGGACAACTTAAGTTTTATGCTAAACTTTACAAGTATTTAATGCAAAAGCCAAGAGGCACAGATAAATCGAAACGTTCCTACTTAGACACTGAAATCAAGAAACTACAAGAATATTACTACTACAACAGCGAGTTCATTAAATATTACAGACAGAATGCCACCTTTTTGGATGAGTTTTATTTTTTGCGTGGTAATGATAACATAGGGTTACTATCCGATACGTCTCATTTTTATACGGATGCTGAATTTTCAACAAGCCACGACAACGCCGTTGCAAAAATTTTGGCATATGATTTACTGCTGAATCATTACACTAATGAATTAAATGACTTGAAAAAATCAACTAGAAAAATTTCCAATAATGAAAAATTATTGGAAAGCCTGAATCTCACTTGGACTTCAAATAAAATTGATTTAATCGAACTCATTTATGCGTTAATAGCATCTGGAGCAGTAAAAGGAGATATTAAGGATTTGGCTACCGCTTTTGAAAAAATCCTTGATATAGATTTGGGAAATTATTACCGAAGTTTTTTAGAAATAAGAGGACGAAAAGAGGATTTCGGTAGATTTTTGGATTTATTGAAAACAAGTCTCATCAAAAAAATCAGGGAAGCAGATGACTAATATAATAATGATAATTGTTACAGAACAAACACCCAAGTTGAACCCAACTTGGGTGTTTACTTTAGTAATAAATCTTAAAGCCTTTTTAGATAGCATTTTCAGTTTTCCAGCTACCAAAATCAACCAAACAACACTAAAAATCAATATGTTAAAACTGCACCCAACTTGGGTGCAACTTGTGAATAAAACCCAATAAACTATTTCAAATTTGTAGAACGAAAGTTAAATCAGGTCAGGGGCTATCAAATTAGTTGACAGCGAGGCGATAGCCCCTTCCATTAAAACCGTTCTATTATGCCAACAGCAATTATTACCACAGACGATCTTCGGGAATTCAAAATGGAATTGCTCGATGATATCAAAAAACTTCTTACCAAACAAGCTTCCGGAAACATCAAGAAGTATCTTAAATCTTCGGAAGTAATGGACTTGCTCCAGGTAAGTCCAGGCACATTACAAAATCTGCGTATCAATGGAACATTACCCTACACGAAAGTGGGCGGAATCATTTATTACGATGCAGCGGAAATTCAAAACGTAATGGATGCAAACCGTGTACAGCACGGATTAAATCTATAGTCTATGAACTACATAAAGCTACTAAATGCGGCTTTTGAAAGGTTCTATTTTGACGACCGCCTAAATCCTACCCATATCAGCCTGTATATGGCATTGTTTCAGGAATGGAACAGCAGCCGTTTTGCAGATGAACTTTACGTGAACCGACGTGACCTTATGCGTGTGGCTAAAATAGGTTCAAAATCTACCTACCACAGATGTGTGACCGAGTTGGATGCTTGGAACTACCTCTCGTATTTCCCTTCCAATAACCCCTACAAGGGCAGTAAAATCAAGATGTCCATTATCGGGACAAGTGATGAACCAGTTGCGGGACAGTACAATCCCATATTGGAACAACTTGCGGAACAGTACCATCCCATACGTGAACCAGTAGTGTACCAGCACCGTCCCTTTAATGGACAAGCATTGGTATCTACTATAAACAATACCAAACAAGTAAACAATAATAAACAGCCAAAGGGCAGGCAGGTGGTCATTGATTTTTTTAAAGAAAAAGGTTTTATTGCTGATGAAGGAAAAAAATTCTTCGACCATTACGAAGCCAACGATTGGAAAACGAGTGACGGAAAAGCGATTCGTGATTGGCCGGCATTGGCCATCAACTGGATGGATAGAACCGAGTCGTTTGAACAGGAAAACAAACCAAACAAAAAAGAAGCATCCCAAAAACAGGACAACTTACGAACCACTAAAAACAAGGACTATGGACAACCCCTCTAAAATAACCGAAGGTGGCGTGGAATACTCGCTTGGAAAATTTGATGGTAAAAGTGTACTGTACGATTTCCCAAAAATCTTGATCTATTTGAATGCCAAGGGCAAACTACTTTTCGGGGAAAAATTCAGGATTTATGAGGAGGATATGGATATTCTGCTAAAGCTCTGTTCATACTTCATCAAGGACAAAGAGAACTGCAAGACCTATGGTATTGATATTGATAAAGGGATTCTACTTTCCGGTCCTGTAGGCTGCGGAAAGACCAGTTTGATGAAACTATTACGTCATATTGTCCCGTTGCAACGGCCATATGAGATAATACCTTGCAGGAATGTGACTTTCAGCTTTAATCATCTTGGTTTTAAAACTATTGAGGAATATGGCAACACCAAATTCTTCTGTTTTGATGATTTGGGCATTGAGCCCCCTGGAAGGTTCTATGGCAGGGATCTGAACGTAATGGGCGAAGTGCTGTTATCCCGCTATGAACTTTTCCAGCAGACCAAACATAAAATTAAAACCCACGCCACCACCAACCTTAATGCCGAAGAATTGGAAGAACGTTATGGAAACCGTGTCCGTAGCCGGATGCGGGAATTATTTAATTTAATTGCTTTTGATAAGAGGGCTGGGGATAAGAGGAAATAAATATTTAAATACAAGCTTACAGTGTATCTAACTGTCGCAAGCAAACCTGTCTTAATTTACTTAAAATGACTTATTCACATAAGTGTTAATAACTAAATCGTATAGTGATTATTATTTTTTATATATTTGCTATACGATTGTTCTAAATCTACAATTAAACAATGAATACAATAGGATCTAAAATATCTGATTTAAGGAAACAAGCGAATATGTCGCTACAAGGTCTTGCTGACCAAGTTGATGTATCTAAAGCAGCAATACAACAATATGAAAATGGGGCTTCAATACCGGGTAATCAAATCCTAAAAAGAATTGCCACGGTTTTAGGGGTAGATTTTTGGGAATTTTTTAGAGTTCCAAAATTTAATATCTCTATTGAATCTGTAAAATTTAGAGACGGAAATAAGCTCAATAATGCTACAGAAGAAGAAAATGAAGTTAAAAAACACGTTCTTTCTATTGTCAAAAACTATTTAGAATTAGAGTCTATTCTTGAAGCTAAAATTGATTTTAAAAATCCAATTGAAGACTTTATTGTCCATAGTAATGCTGATGTAGAGAAAGCTGTTAAAAAAGTAAGAAGAAAATGGAAGATTGGTAATGCCCCTATTGATAGCCTAACAGAACTGTTAGAAGATAAGGGCATAAAAATTATTGCATTAGAGAGGGATACAAAATCTGGAGGCTTGAGCGGTTGGGTAAATAATATACCACTTATAGTTATAAATAATTCGGGAGCGCATAAAAGAGAAACAACGCGCAAACGGTTCACCATTGCCCACGAGTTGGGGCATTTGTTGATGAAATTTGATATAACGAATATAAGCGAAGACCTTGAAGAGATCTTTTGTAACAGATTTGCAGCTGCATTTCTTTTTGTTGATGAAGTTGCATTTGAAAAATTTGGAAAAAACAGGACTTCTATTTCTCTTGGGGAATTAAAAGATTTAAAGGAAACTTATGGAATATCTATTCAATCTATAATATTTAGGTTAAGTAGTTTAAAATTGATTGATGATACTATTAAACAAGAGATTATTAAAAGTTACGACCTGTTGTTAGATAATGGCGATGAACACTTTGGAAATTATACCAAAAGTGACGAAGCGCCAATAAGATTCCGAAAATTAATAAGAATTGCGTTAACCGAAAAAAGGATTGAAAAAAATAAAGCTTCAGAATTAAGTGGCATACCGATAGATGAATTACAGAATTTAGCAATTAAAAACTTTGATTTAATATAGTATGTTTTTCTTCTACGACATAGAATATCTCTGCTGGTTAAATTCCTTGAAGCAATTAGATTTAATTGAGGAAGACGGACTCAAAATTCTAGTTCCGGAAATGCACCTTCAGAATTATGGTCTAGCAATACGAATGCAAATTCAAGCTATTAGCAATAGAAAAGTTTTAGATATAGTTGATTGTGACGGTTTCTATGATTTCCTGACGCAATATGATTTGTTAGATAGTATATATGGAAAAGGATTTTTGTTCCTTCTACATTGTGCAAAGCAGAAAAATGGAATTGTAATTATTGGAGATGACAGGAAATCACAATTACAATTATGTTCTAATCTAGAAATAAACACATTAAGTATTGCAGAGTTTAGCAGTAATGTGATTCGCAATAAAGATTATTTAGTTTTTATAAATAAAATAAGAAGTGAAATGTTATAAAAAAAGCTGATACGTATGAGGTACCAGCCATATACTTTAAGATATAAATATCAGAAAGATTTTTGTTTAGCGACACAAATATACTAGTTCCTCGGTGTATTTCAAATTCTTCACGATATTTTCTTCTATAAGTACTTGGTTTTACCCGACTCCTACAAGAGTTTCGCATCTGCTATTATTAATTTAATACTCCAAACAATGGCTACAAACGGCAAGAGTGGTGATAACCGCAGACACGGAGCTGTCAAAAACAGGTCCCAAGTTAAAAATCCCAAAACGGATATTTGGGTAAAACGTGATTCCAACACTGGTAGGTTTATGGACGGAAAGACTTCAAGCAATAACCCTTTCAAGGGTAAAAGAAAAGAAAAATAAGCTCACTCCCCAGGGCTTGATGTTGGGGCATTATATAATTTAAAGTTCTTTTATGAATTCTATAAATCTTACAGAAAAAGGGTTAAGTATTTGCCATAAAAATAATAGCGTGAATATCAAGGGTGATTTTGCGAAAGCTATTGTTTTTGGGCTTGCAGCAATTATCGTTATAGGTGGTATAGCTACAATTTTGAAGCAACCTAACTGATAATACAATTATGGTGGCTTTATATTAATTGAGTCACCATAATTAATATAAAAAATAAGTCAATTTTTTGCGCAATTAAAGTACTAGTTGGTTTCAGAAATTGATCAAAACTCTTAAATAAAAAATTATGAATGAATTGTACAAAAATGAAATCAACGAAATACTAGAAATTCTGGGAGAGAATCTAGACATTTCTGAAAGTCAATACAAAGCCGCTGTAAAAAGTTATGAAGCAGTTGGGGATTGGCTCTCTAAAGAAAGTTCCACATTATACCCATACTCCCCAAGAATAATTCCCCAAGGATCGTTTATGCTTGGCACTATCACTAGGCCTATAAACGACGAGGACGATATAGACATCGACCTCGTTTGCAAATTGAATGGGAAGCCATCCCATTGGACTCAAAAACATTTGAAAGATGCAGTTGGTGACAGGCTCAAAGAGTATTCCGTCTACAAAGAAATGCTGGAAAGTCTAGACGGGGGAAGAAGATGCTGGACGCTCGAATATTCTGATGAAGCCAACTATCATTTAGATATTCTACCATCTATTTCCGATAAAAACTTTACCGTTTTACTTAATGAATCATTCAATAATTACCAGAATTTAGACGCCGATAAATTAGCAATCCGAATAACGGATAAAGAAGATCTTTTTTATTCTGTAATGACCCATACTGAATGGTGGAGAAAATGCAATCCTTTTGGCTACGCCAAATGGTTTTTTCAAAGGGCCATATACAGTTCGACAAAAATGTTCGCGCTCAACGAATCCGTTGATCCAGTACGACCATTTCAGAAAGAAAAAATGCCATTGCAAAGGGTAGTCCAACTTTTAAAGAGACATAGAGATATAATGTTTTCATCAGATGAATATGATAGTGAAAATAAACCCATTTCCATCATAATTACCACTTTGGCAAGTAAAGCGTATGACAAAAGCGAAAATATTGTTGATGCTTATGTCAATATTGTAAGTAAAATGCGTAGTTATATTGAAACTAGGCTCAACGCGAAAACAGGGCAATATGAAAGATGGGTAAGTAACCCTATAAATAACGAAGAAAATTTTGCTGATAAATGGTCGGAGGTGGCTCAGAAAGAAGAATACTTTTATGCTTGGTTGGATAAATTAGAAGAAGATCTAGCTACAATTCAATATGGTCAAAATAAAGGTCTTTTCAGTTTGAATGAATCATTATCGGCACAATATGGTAATAGGGTCGTCAATAAGGTGTTTGCTGAGTATGGCGAAAAAAACAAGATTTTGCGTGAGAATGGACTAAGAAAAATGGCAGTTGGGACAGGAATGCTAGGGAGTATCGGTAAGTCAATACCCAACCATAACTTCGAGGGTAATATATAAAAAATGAGTAGTAGGTATTTCAAGTCGAATGGCAAAAGAACTCTTAAAGGGTTACTCTCTTCCGAACATCTTAAAAAGATCAAAGTAGATTTTCCAGAAGTTAGAGTTGTCAAAAACACTTGGAATAGCTTTCAAATTATTTTAGAACTCCAACCTACGGCAATAAGTGAAAAATATCAGCTTATGGTTATCTATGAACAAAACAGATGGGTTAAAGCTTTTGTGGTGAATAAGGAATTAAGGATTGCCGCGAATAGGTCAAAGCTACCACACATTTATAACAGTAAGGAACAACAGCTTTGCTTGTACTCGCCCAGCAAAAAGGAGTGGGACGGATTTAGCTACATTGTAGATACAATCATTCCTTGGGCAAGTGAGTGGCTTTACTATTATGAATTGTGGCTACCTGAAGGCAAATGGTACGGTGGCGGCCACAATGAATACCCCAATGAGGACAATACAGAAATATTAAAAAATGAATAAGAAAAAGTTTAAAATATTATCGATTGACGGAGGTGGGATAAAAGGAGTCTTCCCAGCAATGTTTTTGATGCTTTTAGAGGACGAACTAAAAAATCGTTCAGATGGCAAAACCAAAATCTATCAACATTTTGACTTGATAACAGGTACATCTACCGGTGGTATTATTGCTATTGCTTTGGCATTAGGGATTTCTGCAAAGGAAATCTATAATTTATATTTGGACAATGCAAAAAAAATATTTGGCAATAAAAAACCCTTCTTTTTTGGGCAAATCCGAAATTCGGCTCACGAGCGCAATTTTCTTGAAACGTTAGTTCGTAATAAATTCAAAGAAGTAAACGGTGGAAATGACCCAAGGTTAAAAGACTGTAAAACCGACATCTGTATTCCTATATACGATTTGATTCAAGGTAATCCCAGTGTGCTTAAAACTAAGTACCATCCAGCATTTGAACGGGATTATCACATTCCTGCATACCAAGCAGCAATGGCCACTTCTGCCGCTCCTACATATTTCGACCCCTACACATCTGATTATATCGATTTGAATGGAACCAAAAAGGATTTTTCAAACAAAGTAGATGGCGGTGTGATGGCCAATAATCCGACATTGGTTGCTTTTTTGGAAGCTACTAAGGCTTTTAAAGTTGAGATGTCACAACTGGAAATACTCTCTTTGGGTACGGGCTATAAAAAATTTACAGACGGTAATTCTAGGAAAAAGTGGGGGCTTTATTATTGGATGAGAAAAGATAAACGCCAGAGACTTATTGATTTATTTATGCAAAGTCAATCTCAACTCGTTGCAAATTATATTAGTCTTCTGTATCAGGGAATTGATAAAAGAGAAAAAGACAATCCGAATTTTGTCTATGATAGAATTGATGTTCAGCTTAACGAGGATAACTTTATTGATATGGACGAAAGCGATACAGCCAAAATTAAAAACTTCGCTGAGTTGGCATCAATCGAGTTCCAACATAATAGGAGTTTAATTATTAAAAAACACTTTTATTAGACTAGAATTTTGCAGTCTATATTTTTTTAATGGAAAGTAGCAATTCATTTAAAAGGCTAAGCAAGAGCCGCCTCATAATAATGAAAACGTTTTTGAATAATTCTTTCATCTTTTTTGATGTAATGGATGGTTAATGAGGTAAGCCAATATTTTATTCTGATTTGAATGAGTTAAATAGCGTGATTCATCTTCATTGGATAGAAACCCCAATTCTATTAATACCGAAGGACAATAATCAACAGTTTCCAGCAACACCTGAAAATTCGCAAACTTTACACCCCTACTTTCAAACCCTAACTGCTTTTTAATTTGGTTCTGCAATTGATAGGCAAACCAAGTAGAATCTTTTGAATACTGTGATATATCGTTAGCCACAAACACTTCAATCCCTCTTGCAGTAGGATTATCCGAATGGTTACAATGCAAGGAAATAAACACATCGGCATTTAGCGCCTTGGCCAGTTTAGTCCTATCCAATAATGAAATAAGCGTGTCGCTATAACGGGTCAAGTAAATATCCAATGGCGTTTCTGACTTCTCGTTAAGCCTTAAAATTTCCAAGGCAATATCCAATATTACATCTTTTTCTTTAATACCATTTATGCCGATGGCACCGGAATCTTTTCCTCCGTGTCCCACATCGATCACGATTCTTTTTTGAGCTGCCGTTTCCTGTCCAAAAATGATGCACATTTTCAGAAGCAAAATCACAAAACTGACGTTTTTGAGCACTTTTTTCATTTTCAATTTTTGGGTTATCAACAACTCCCTTGCAAAATTCCATATAATTTGATATCAAATAATTGCAACGGAATTCAAACAATATCAAATAAAATTTTATTCACAAATATTTGATTATCAATTATTTATAAACAAATATATGTAAATTCCCCATAACGAAAACGAATCAAAATTTTAAACTTTTCCGTTATGAAAAAATCAATCTATTTGGCAGCTTTTCTTTCGCTAGTTTCAACATCGCTATTTGCTCAAATCGGTGGAATCGAAGATTCCGTTAACGATGTTTCGGATACCATAAGAACCATCTTCCCTATTATTTTAGGTGTCATCTTCCTTATCGGCTTCCTCTTTAATGCAGGACATTTCTTTGGTGAAAATGCAGACCTGAAGAAAGGGATTACCCGTGTTTTGGTCTTTGTGCTAATTGCAGGTGCAGTAGTTGGAATTTTCACTTACCTAATCTCAATTGTAGTCTAACCCACTAAGTGGGATTTATTTACCTAGCTGTATGAAGAAATTCGAGGTCTATAAAAACATCAGGAAACAGGCGGTCATTTTTGGGCTGCCCATTTCCCTCTTTGCCGTAATGATGATCTGCATAGTAGCTTCCCTATTGGTCATTATCTTCTCCTTCAGCTTTGGAATAATCATAGGCATATTGATTTTCAACAGTGCTCTATATATCGCCTTGACACGCATAACCAACAACCCACAACTTTTTCAAATGTCAAAAGTCTTCCCAAATATCATAAGTAATAAAAGAAATTCCGGCTTCGAGTATGGACAAGATTAACCTATCAGCATATCAACCCATTGCAGATATTCAGGACAACATCATTTTTGCCAACAACGGCAATGTGGTCTTGTGCTATGAAGGCCATCTCCCGGAAATCTATTCGCTATCCGAAAAGGATTTTGAGGATATGCACGGGGCCTGGTTTCAGGCATTGAAATCCTTACCTGTCGGTACCGTGGTCCATAAACAGGATATCTATCTTAAAAGATCCTATTCGGCTGAACAACTTCCTAATTCAACATTTTTGGAAAAAGCGACCCACGACCATTTTAAGGGACGCAGTTATATGGAGCATAGGTGTCTTTTGTTCTTCATTTTAACCAAGAACAAGGCACTCAATAACCGCAAATATGTCAACCCGTTCCGAAAGATTTCAAAAGGTATCGTTCAGGAATTGGACGATACTGTGAAAAGTTTTATCGGTTCGGTAAGCGATTCCGTTGCATTTATCAATAACAGTCGAAAAATGGAGTTTGTTCCCTTAGATGCGAATAGCATACTAAGCTTGACAAATGGCTATTTCAATGGCTTTAACCAAGGTTTCGACACAGACATCCTTTTAGATAAGAAAAACGTCACAATCGGCGAAAATCATTTTGATGCCCTGGCCATCAACAGCGAGCTGTGCTTTGGCGAAAGTGTACAGAGCAGCAAGACCAACGAGAAATTCACATCTGACGATTTTGTATTTCATCAAGGGTTTATTGATGGCTTAGGGCTTACGCTAAACGAGAACCACATTGTCAACCAGATTCTATATTTGGATGATAAACAGAAGTGGCGCAAGCTACTGGATAAGAAAATAGAGGAACTGCACAAGAGTTCCAATTTTGGTTCGCAAAACAAAGTGGTACTCGCAAAAATCCAGCATATCCTGGACCAGATCAATGCCGATGATAATGCCCGGATTATCCGTGGTCATCTAAATATTGTGTATTGGTCAAAGGATGCCAAAGAACTGGATAAAATCACCTCAAAGATAAAGACCGAGTTTAAGGAACTGGATATTATCCCTTACTATCCAAGAGGCGAGGAACGGAAGAATTATATACTGAACAGCTACTGCTGCTTTTCCTCAAATTTCTCGAACAACGATTTATATGTAACCGATCTAAAACACGCCCTCTGCCTGTTCATCAATAATACCAATTATAAATCGGATGATACGGGAATCATCTTCAATGACCGGGAACATAACATCCCTGTCTTAAAAGATGTTTGGGACGAACGCAAAAAGCGAATCAAAGCACGCAACTTTGCCATTTTCGCACCAACAGGTGAGGGAAAATCCTTTTTAGCCAATAATATCCTGCGTCAATATTTTGAAAGTGGTGTTCGTTTGGTCATCATTGACTTGGGTGGTTCATACACCAAATTCGCCAAACTCTATCCTGATAAATATACCGTGCTACGCTACGAGAGTGGAAAGAATTTGGGCATCAATCCTTTTTACATCAGCGATATAAACGACCTGACACCAGAACGATTGGAAGATTTATCGGTTTTCCTATTTGAACTGTTTGCCTCTGATTTAAAGGTGACCAAGGCACAGTCCGTTTCCGTTAAAAAGATATTGCGCCATTATTACGACAGCACTTCAGAAGACCATTCTTTGGATGGCTTTTACAATTTTATAGAAAGGAATCAGGAAAATCTTCTTGACACCCTAAAAATCCATTCCGATTACTTCAATGTTACGGGCTTCTTGCACGTAATGTCCGAGTACGTCGGTGATGGTCTATATAACTTCCTTTTTGAGGTCAGTGAAGACCAGACCTATAAAATAGAGGACAAACGCCTGATCGTTTTTGAATTGGATGAAGTCAAGGACAACAAGGAAATTCTGTCCGTAATGTTGAAGCTGATTAAATCGGCCATCCAACGGACGATTTGGAAGAACCGTGCTGAAAAAGGTATCATCCTGTTCGACGAGTTTGCCAAACAGTTGAAGTTTGAGAATGTACTGGAAAGTGTGGAATTCTACTATCAGGCGATCCGTAAACAAAATGGAGCTATCGGTATCATCCTACAATCCATCAATCAGCTGCCCAACAATTCGACATCCGCAAGCATTCTGGAAAACACACAGGTCATCTATAGCCTGAACAATGAGAAAGGTTACGCCGAACTGGTCAAACGCCTCAACCTTTCCGGTCACGACCTGAACCAATTGAAATCCATCAAGAACAATCTTACCGGACCACGAAAGTACACGGAGATGTTCATCAAAATTGGAAAGGAAAGCAACATTTTCAGGCTTGAAGTTCCCAAAGAAGTGTATGCCGCCTACTTGACCGATGGACAGGAAAACGAGGCCATAATGGCCATTTATGAAAAGACCCAAGATATGGAGAAGGCTATCATTGAATTTACATCTAAAACATAATATTATGAAATCGAAAATCTTAATTATCGCAACAGCATTCATTTTTTTATTGCCTGCAAGCGCTGCGTGCCAGGGGATGCCCACTTATGATAACACCAACTTTATCAGCTTGGTAAAGCAATTGGTCGAATCCGGGAAACAGACCGCTCAACTTATCAAGTCCGTAAAATTCCTGAAGGATGCCAAGGAGAGCATCGAAAAAGTATCGAACGTGGTTCAACAGCTCAATGCTGTCCAAGAAATTGCAAATAATAACCAACGTCTTATCAATGTAATGCAAAACGATTTGCAGGATATTTTGAACTCGCCCTATATCAAACCCAATGAAGTGGCCAGGGTGTCCGAATCGTTTAGCACCATTGTCCAGAATTCCTTGGACACAATGGACTTCATAGACGAGATACTGTCCAGTGACTACCTCAAAATGAGCGATGCGGAACGTGCAGAAATATTAAAACAAAAGGAAATCGAGTCCAAGGAAATGGTTTCCGATATCACCATCCGAACCAAACGCTATCGGGATATTATCTCTTTCCGAAAAATGCAGGATAAAATCAATAACCGCGAAACCGAATACTAAGGATGACCGCAACCATCATTTTAGGAATCGGGCTTGAATACGTAGATGCCGTATTCCAGACGATACAGAACAGCGACTTCTCGCAATATACCATTGCAGGAATGAAAACCCTTGCTGTTTTGTTCTTTCTGGTCAATATCCTTAAAAAATACAATGAAGGTGTTGCGGATAAAGACGGATATACTTGGGGATTGAGTCCGGGAGAATTGGCCAAGAATTTTGCGGTCGTTCTCCTGGTCATTTTCTCGACACAGGTCTTGGGCTTTTTTGATGCCATCCTCGTGTCCATCGAGGGACAATATCGGGGAACAGCCCCAGCTTTGCTGCCTTTGCAGATGCAGGATATTCCTATTGAAGAAGATGTGAATCTGATGGATGCAGCAAAAAACGCTATGACATTGCTTTATGAAGCTCTGGTAACCCCACTTTTTGGGTTCAAAATATTTGCCTTTATCGTCAGCATCATCCTTTGGATCCTGGATCTGTTCATCTATCCCTTGTTCTTGGCGGAACGCTTTTTCCTTTTAGGGATAATGCAGGCCTTTTTCCCATTGGTCATTAGTTTGGCTGTTTTTGAAAAGTTCCGCTCCCTAGCCTATACCTTTTTTAAACTGTATGCTGCGGTGTATATGCTCGTACCGGCATTCTTTCTGGTCAATGTGTTTGCCAATGCCCTCTATACGGAAATCAATATCAATTTTTGGAACAACCTTTTCGGTACGGATGTAGGTCAGGGCTTCTTTGCTCCTGTGGTGCAATTGGGTTCTGTTGGTTTTATCGTGTTCCTGAAATTCAAGCTTTATCGACGTGCCACCTCCTTCACATTACGACTTTTTACCAACTAATATCCAATTAGAATGAAAACACCCTATAAAAACATCTATGCCATTCTAAAATTAAACAGGTTCATTGTTTTGGCAGTTATTATATGTGCCACACTCTCGGGCATATTTTCCGTTTGGATGACCTTTAATATACATAAGAAAGCGTTGAATAGTACCTTTGCCATCAATACGGATGGAAGTATTATTCCCTTAAAATTGGTTACCCAAAAGGAAAATTTCAAGGTAGAAGCTTTGGCACACCTGGAACTGTTCCATACCTATTTCTATAACATCGATGCGAGCAATTATGAAAAGAACCTAAAAAAGGCACTTTGGTTGGGTAATAGCTCCGTGGATAATCTCTATCGCCAAAAGAAAGCGGACGGGGTTTATAATCGCCTTCTACAATATTCCTTAGTACAAAAAGTATTAAGCATCGATTCCCAAATCAATGAGCAAAATGGTCAGTACAGTTTTAGGACGATTACTCTATTTGAAATCAATCGAGGTTCGATAATCGACACCTACGAACTGATTTCCACCGGAAACCTGATTACGGTCGACCGAAACTTTCCCAACAACCCACACGGATTGTTGATTACAGATTACTTCGAGAACACGCTAAAAATAATATCCAATGAAAGTAGAAAAGAATAAAATAGTTTTTGCGGCTGTACTTGCCGTACTGTTCATTTTCCTGATATCCTATTCCGTTATGATAATGGGTGATGACGATAGTGAAAACGAAAACCTTGAACAGACCTTAATTCCAGAATTGGAACAGAACCAGAAGGAATATGATTCCAAACTGGATGCCATCAATGATCTGAAAGAAGTACGAGAGACCAACGCACCCAGTATCTATGATGAAAAGAGGATTGATTCGCTCGGGTTCTATAATCGAGATTTACCCGAAATGGAAAAAGAGCGCATTGTAGACAGCATTTACGCTACTGGAAAAATTAAATATTCAACCGCGTCCTATGAACATATCGGCAAAAAAAGAATTGCGCCAAAGAACGAAAAGGAAATTGATTCTACAGAGCTGAAGAAAGAACAAAAAATTGCAGCCAAAGAACTGGGGCTGGAGCATCAACTATTTTTCGCAGCCAATCCGAAGAAAAGTGAGCTATCAGTTTTGGGCAGCACGGACAAAATGATTTATGCGGTAGTGGATGGAAACCAAGTGGTCAAGGCTAATTCCAGATTACGGATGCGCCTGGTTCAGGATGCACTCATAAATAATAAAAAGGTGCCAAAAAACACACCTATCTATGGGTTTATCAGTTTCCAGCCCAATCGTGCCTTGATTACGATTGAAAACATCCAAAACCATCCTACCAGTTTAAAGGCCTTTGACCTCCAAGATGACAGTGAGGGAATCTATGTGGAAAACAATTTTCGCGCAGAAGCTACCAATGAGGTATTGGATGACATTATAGGTGACATCAATATCCCTAGTGTACCACAAGTCGGTGGCATCACCAAAGTACTGAAGCGCAATAACAGAAAGGTAAAAGTGACCGTACTCAATAATTACCGACTGATATTAAAGCCCAAACTATAAGCTCACACTAGGCATTTTAAAACGTACTCTTATGAAAAATTATCTATTTATTTCCGCCTTTGTCCTGATGTCCACTTTCACTAACGCCCAGAATACTATTGTATTGGATACCATTTATGCTAATGATCAAAAGAACGTTGCACTGTTCTTTCCTGAACCCATTCGCCAGGGCATAACCGGATCGGATAATTTTGTGTTCACCTATAATCGGGAGAATGAACAATACCTAGGGCTTTTACAGGCCAAGCCCGGAAAGGAAAGCAATCTGTTGGTGGTCAATAAGGATGGCTCGGTTTTCTCGTATATTATAAAATATAAGGAGCGGCTCTCAAAGCTCAATTATTTTATCCCGATGTCGAGTAGCATCGGGAATGAAAGGCCAATAGCGAATGATTCGATAAAACTTATCAATTCTGAACCCAGTATTGCAAACAGACAGCATTATTATGAAAGATTCTGCACCTACCTTCTGGACAGAAAACAACGTGTTGGTCGGCTTAAAAAGCGAATGGAAGGCATTGCTTTGAGTGTTGTAAATATTGTTTTTGACAAAGATGAACTCTATTTTGTAATCCAAATAAAGAACAATTCTAGTTTGGATTATGATTTGAATTTCTTGAACTTCTCCATAGAAACGAGACAGAAAGGCAAAAAGAAATCATTACAAAAATTGTATCAAGAACCGCTGTACCGGTATAATGTACCTTCGAGAATTGCTAAAAGTGAAACGGTAAGGTTGGTGTATGTTTTGCCTAAATTTTCACTATCCGGTGAACGTAGGGCTGTTTTGGAGCTGAACGAGAGGGATGGGGAAAGAAACTTGAAACTAAACGTATCGCATCGGTTTGTTAATAGCCCGAATTAAAATGCTAGAAAAAATATCCACTTGTTACGACCCTACCCTGATGTTTTTAAAATGATTTAAATGGATGGAAAACGGAAAGTTGCTAAAAAGAAAATCAGAAGAGGAATAGCTCTAGATTTGTTTCCTTAGTTTCACCAATTCTACTGAACCGCCATTTTTATTTACAAATATGAAATCTGGTAAAGCTTCCATCCGTCTATTACTATCACGCTTTCCATAAATTGTAGTTTTGTCAGTTATGAATTCAATATCTTCATTTATAGAAAAAGAATAACGTTCTACGGTAGAATTAAACAGCGTATCTGGATAGTTTGGATAATCTTTGAATTTTATTTCGTTATAGTTTGTATCTAGAATTTTAATAAAAGCCTTTTCTGCATCCTTAAAAATTCTGAGCTTGTCTTCCAATTCATTCTTCCCTATTTCATTAAAATCAGTAGGGTGGAGATATTGTTTGATCTCCAATGATTGTATATCAAAGAAGAACAAAATTACTTCGTCAGTAACCCTAGAACCTTTATTTAAGGGATGTTCGTTTGATAAGACCCTTAACCTTTTATCGTGGGGTTTAATCACAAGTCTTTTAAAACTGTCATTCTTTTTTGATATCCCAATGTAGTGCAGGTAGTATTTTGTAAAATCTCTATAGTTTTCAAACCCTGAAAAAAAGGGAACTTTATGCGAAACGTCGTGAAGAAATTTTTCAGTAGTAAACCAAGCAATTACTTCAGGGTTTTTAGTTCGTTTCCATATTCTAATTAATTTTTCGCCAAGTTCAATATCTAAGTCGCCAAACTCAGTAAGAGGTAAATTATAATATTCGAATAGTTTAACAAGGTCAATACTCCCAAATGATTCATTATCCCAGACACTAATCCAAAATCAATTTTTCCTGAATTACTCAATTTCATCAAAACCATATCCTCTGGTTCTAAAATGAATTTTGACTCAGCTCTTTGACCTATGAAATAAATTTTACTCCTTTTAAACCAATCTAAAGATTCTGGGTCATTCTTAAGCCATTCAGATTCTTGATTGGAAATTGGTGGGTATACTAATTCTAAGTGATGTATTTGTGCTCTCAATGCTTAGTATTTTATTCTGGCAGTACATCTCTGAATTTATCAACCAGTAAGTTAAAAGGGAATTTATATTCACTAAATCGATTACTTATGGGAGAAAGGCGATTGTAAAAAGATTTATTAGCTAGCCGTATGCCTTCTTGAATGCTTGGAGTATTTATGTTGGGAACCTTTTTCATAGCCTTATGATGCAAATCTATAATATCTTTAAAATTACGGTCTTTCTTTTTTAGGTGAGGTAACCAATAAATTAAAGTGTCCATATCAATAAATGTTAAGTCTCTAATAAAGCTCGGATTGTAGTTCTCACCCAACTTATCTCTTACTAGCTCTAGATACCATTGATTTAAAATATAATTCATTCCCATTATCTCAAAAATTCTATCGCTCACTAGTAATATGGGATAAATGGTAAAGCTGTTCTTATTATTTGCATAATGATCAAAAGGAAACTCATTGTTGACTATCTGTTCAATAGATTTTACTAGTTGACCAATTCCAACTGCACGACTACCGTCTTTAAGAAATTTCTTTTTCAACAGTTTTTTGATTTCATCTATATTTGATGAACTTTTAATGCCAGCAGCAACTAAAATATCCTTATTCTCAAAAAGATAAATTCTATTATTATGCCGAGCATAGTAATCTGGCTCATTATCCCTTGTATCTGCTTCTTGTCTTTTAACAATATATTTTTGATGAAAAACATCATCTAAAACACGTTTCATTAGAAATTCCTCTGAGAATTGCATATTATAAAAACTAAAGAAAGAACCATCTTTTTCGGGTAAGTTATGTTGAGTATTATATGCGTCTTTTAAGATAAATCGTACGCTTTTAAAAAATTTGTCTACAGCAAAAAAATAATCGATTATCGAAAATGTAGCATCATCAATTTTATAAAACGGATAATTTTTAAGATTAGTGAAGTCATCGGATTCGTCAATTTCAGCTGAGGCTAACGTATTTAAAAATCGTATGTGTTCAGGTTTTTCAGGAACAAGTTTATAGTTATTATCAAACTTCATTTTTAAAATTGTACCTAAAAGTAGTTTGACCTGAGCATTTAAACCTTCAATATTTTCTTCCTTAAAATTTTCATATAACGCCTTTTCCAGATATTGATAATCTTCACTGGATTGTAAAAATTTCAAAAGATATTCGAACTTCACTATCGTAGTATAAAGCAACTTACCAAACTCTAAATCTGTATTAGAAAAAAGACCTATGTCCGCAGATGAAAATGACATAGTGATAAGCATATCTGCCATTTTATCTATATTTTCTTCTGCATCTCCAAAGTTTTGTTTTTCATTAACCTCTTTATTAATTATTAGAAATGCCTTAAATATGTTAATCTCATCGGCATCCTTATCATCATTTGAGTTTCCATCTAATAATGTTTCTCGATTCGCTAAAATTATTTCTGCTAGGCGAAGACTTGATTCCCTAGAAACTACTTCTGGCGGCTCAGGTAGCTGATTTTCTCTACCATACTTTGTAACTCTTTGTATAATATCCCATTGGACATCTTGATTATTAAAGAAATTATCAAAATTCTTTTGTTCTCTTGTGTTGCTGAAACCAATAATATCTAATAATAAGAATTTTGAAATTTTTCCTAAATAGTGTAAAATATTTTGTAGCTCTTCTTCCGGAAAAACATTTTCAAATTCTAATCGTTGTACTGTTTTTATCATAAATGGTCTTTTAAGTTGCAATCGCCGACATTGCATTAAAATGTTCTTCACCTCCTATATCCTTAAAAATGAGCTCAAAGACATCAAATAAATCTCCTGTATTGGCTTGTCCTATCCTCTGAAAGTGTAATTCATCAAGTGGGTTTGATTCGTGACTATCATCATTTATTTGCGAGATTAGTGAACTAAAAATAATTCGCTTTGGATCATCTTGCGGTAATTCTTCAATTATTCTCCATTCATTACTATTAACCTTTGTGAAATTTAAGAATGTTTGCAATATTCTTCTCATAATATTACCAATTACAATATTGTTTTGATTATCATTAGCCCTTAATTCTATAAGAGCTCTCCACAATAAATTATAATCATTGTCAATATTGTTTTTGTCGAGTTGAGTAATTCCTGATTTTCCATTAATTTTTGTAACTTGAAAATAAGCAATATCATAACAAAGTTTATTACCCATTGGAAACGTTACCTCTTTGAAGAAGTAGGTATTATGCGTAAGCACAAAAACTTGGCGAATTGATTCATTAAAAAAGTCATTTCGGGCAGAACCAGTTCTTCCCTTCTTTTTTACGAGGTCTCTTATTAGAGTAGTAACTAAGAACAGAACTTGGCTGTCTAAACTAGATACTGGGTCATCTATAACGACAATCTTTTTCTTTTCTCTATTTACTTCATTATCAATACCAATACATAATTGATGGAAGTATAAAAATGATATGAAATTTTTTTCTCCTTCACTTAATGTTTTAAAAATTTCAGAACTAACAGAGCCCAACCCTTCACGTTTGAGGTAGTATTTAGGAATGTTATTGTCTTCTTCAACCTTTTCTATTTTAAAACCTGTAACACCGCTACTACCTAAAATATCATTGATACTGTCTTTAGCAGTATCTGTATCAATCGTTAAGCTTCGATTTTCCTCAATAATCTTTAAAGACTTTTGTGATGCTCCATAAACTTGTTTTTTGATTTCATCAAATTCGAAAAACAATAATGCTAGATTGTATTCATCTTCAACATTCTTCTCAATCTCATCTTTACTATGGTAAGCCAGATAAGACCATATATCTTCTTTAAGCTCGACTTTCTTTTCCCCTAAAGAGTTAAAAGTATCATTATGAGTATTTATTGATTTTATTAAATTGCTTAATTTTTTCTTGAAACTAAATAAACTTGTAATTACTTTCTTTTCATTACTATTATCTATTTTATATTGAATCAAAGCTATATTATCCGTGAAGAATTGCTCAATTTCTGTTACTAACAAAGTTGTCCTTTGGTTTGGATTGTAAACTTCTACAATTTCTTGAAGATTAGATATTATCTTGTTAGAGGAAACTATATACTCTTGTTTTAGGTCTTCAATTTTTTTGATCTTCGTTTTGTAAGTTTCATCAAAATAATTTTCGAAGTTTTTAATTAAATCTTCGTTAATTGTTTGTTCTTGGCAAAAAGGGCAAGTTTGATTTTTACCAGTTTTATCAGTATAATTAATCCCTTCTTCAACCCATTTTTTAATATTTAATTTTTCAATCAAAGCAGCTACGTCTACATCTTGATTGCCAACAATAATAGTGTCTAAAACTTTGTTGATAGTATTTTCAAGACTCCTAAGTTCTTTATATAACTCAACTTTCACGTTAGTTTTAATTTCTAAAATCTCATTTTCAAACAATTCTATATATCTAGTGTTTATATCAGTTAATGATATATCCTTTTCTTTTTTTTCTTTTAAAACTGTTTTAATTTCAGCTAAATGATTATTACTATTGCCAGAGTGTTTTAAAGATAGTTTTGAAAGATCTTTAAAAACATCACGTTTCCTAAAAACTTGTGCTTTTAGTGTAGTGAAATTATTTTGTTTACTTTGAGAGATAGAAGATTTTTTACCATCAAGTTCTTGATAAAACAAATCGTTTGCTTTAATTTTTTGTTGTTCGGTTTTTATAATTTTATCAATCTCCTCGTTCTGCTCATCTAATGAAAATATTCCATTTAAGTTTTCATTTTCGATAAAATTCCTTTCGATGAAGTTTTCATCAAACACCAATAATTGACTATTCTCTTCATCATATCCTATTTGACTACAACTCTCAATGTTTAAATATTGGTTTTCTTCTGAAGCATTTAAATGATATAAGTATTTTGCTATGGTTGATTTTCCCGAACCATTATTACCGTAAAAAAAATTAAGTTTTTTTAGTCCCGAGATAGTTACCTCCTCATTGTAACTTGTTATATTCTTTAATTTAATTGATACTATCATATTTAACCTGAACTCAATATTCATAGGTAATAAATATACTAAGAATGGATAGAAGATAAATGAGGATTCTCGTAAAGTCAGAAGTAAATCTAAAAATCAGAATAGAAATGATAGAGAAATCAACGTGCAGTGAATTTAATTATTAAATATCGAACGCGCTTCCTCATAAATCCTTTCAAAATTAGCTTCCAAATCAGCCTGAGAAAACTGCTTGGGTTCTAGGGGAAGCTCCCTGTTAATCCTTTGTAACTTAAACTGCACTTTTTTATCCATCCCATCAGCATACGTAATAAACTCCCCCTGCTTCAATCGAAAAAAAACATCTGCCCTGATTTTAGGGATTTCCTTTTCCCCTGTGGTTATTCGCGTATCAAAATCCAGATTATGCCCACGGCTCACGCTTTTTGTCGGGTCTTTTATAATCTCAAAAAAGCGTTCATAATATTTTGCCGTGTCCGGGTCATTGACCTTTCCAAAAAACTGATAGGAAAGATTGCTCAATATCGCCTTGCTAGCCTTATCGCCATACATCATATCATTCTGAATTTTGTCCTGCATCACATAGACCGTAGAAATATTATAGCTCCGCAATGTCGCTGGAATACGGTGCATATTCAATAATCGGATAGTAGGTGCTTCTTCCATCAACAGAAATGAAGGTTTGGAATTCCGCACACTCATTTGTTTTGTAATGGTATGGACAATAGTAGCAATCACCGGTGAATACGAAGTCTCAAATTTTGGATTGTTCACCACTGAAATCACACAAGGATTTTCAGTATTGTTGATATTGAGCGGCACTTCATCTGCGGACAACGCCATAAAAATCCGTTGTGTGCTGATACGTTTGAGTGCATTGGCCAAGGTACTTTTTACACCAGCGGTTTGCCGTTCCGAATCCTTACCACTAATGAAGGCATCTGCCATTGCCCTTGATGTGGTATTGGTTTCCAAAAACTGTATCAGGCTATCGGTGTCCAGATATTGATAAATGGCAATCAAGTGTGGAAGGGTGCAGAATTGGGGGTAGGTCGTTTTGAGTTTCCAAATCAATCCACCGATCAAACCTTCCGCAGCATCGTTGAAAAATTTAGTAGTGCCGGTCGTTCCCGATTCCCTTTGCTCCAATAGGTTTTCAATTAACACTCGGGAAACCTCATTGACGCTTTCCTCGTTCTCCAAATAGCGAGGCGCAATGGGATTGACCCGATGGATGATTTTATCAAAGGAAATCACCTTAAACGGAATATCACCATCCTTAAAAAGTGGATAGGCCATTTCCGTCAGCTCAAAATCTTTGTAATCGTGGATGATGCCGCAAAACCCTTCCTTCCGGAAATGTTTCAGGAATCCATACACCACACTTTCGGTCTTTCCACTTCCTGCAGAACCTATGATGGATGCCCCACGTTTGATATTGTCCAGTTTGAAGTTTCCCTTGGTAGTAGCAAAATTGATTTGATACCGGTCGTCGCCATTTTTTGGCACCTCCTTTTTATGCAAGAAAACATACAATGCTGTATTGATCAGCAAAAGCGGACAGACCACATTCAGTAACACCAAAACCAAACCGTTCCCATATTGTAAAAAATAAGCTAATGTAAACAGCACGAGACTGTTCAGGATAAATGCATATCTTGATATTTTATAGATTCCATAAAATAGCGTACTGGCCAAGCCAATAGTTAAAAGAGCGGTAAAAAGCTTGTCTATGTACATAATACTCGGATTAGATACCTATGGAACTTGATTTAATGGCCACTTCTACGCCACGGCGCAGTCGGTTGAATACCTTCATTGCCAGTTGCGCCTGTGTTACCGGAATGCTGGGCAGCATTGGAACACCACTTTCCTTCATCATTTTAAAGGCGATCGCCTTTTCATTGGTGGGCAGTTTCATCAGCGAGGCAAAATAGACTTTCGGATTCTTTATAAAATCCTTTCGAGCCTTGTAGGTCTCAGCGAAGTTCCGTTGATAGCCAAAAGTTTTGTCAAAAGTCTTTTCCGCACTTTCAAAAAATTGGTCACGGTCAAAGCCCCGTTTTACATTCTTACCGTGCATCTCCACTTCCGATGCCTTATGCTTGCTCCCTGGGGAAAGGCTGAAGGTATTGGAGGCATCCTTTCGGCTTACGATGATATGGGTATGACTTTGGTTTCCCGCCTTTTGCATTCCCTGGACAATTCGCTTCCCGTCCTGTTGGTGCGGTGCTTCCTTTTCCAATCGGTCAATTTTCTTCTGCAATAGTTTGCTATTGCCTTCCGCCCGCCCTTCTTCAATATTTCTGATTTCTGTTTTAAGCTGAAGGATTTTCGTTGCATAAGGCTGGTTTTCCTTGATCTGCCAATCCGTTCCCTTAAAAGTGCGTTGGTGTTCTATTTTTGCATAATATTTTATATCATCGATGGTAATGGGTCTTCCGTTGATTTCACGGTTAAAGGATGCCACATAATCCTTCATCAGTTCACGGGTGTATTTTTTTAAATCTTCACTACTGTTCTGTAACCGGCTCAGTTCATATTTGGAAGGACTCACCGTAATCGAATAGAATTTCGGTTCGGTCTTTTTGAGTTTGGCACCGTTGCCATCGATATCCTTCACCACTTCTTCAGGGGAAATTTTATCTCCATACTGGTTGAAAAAGTGTTCCATTTCTTCCTGTTCCAAACCCTGGTTTTCCTTCTCCAGATAGCCGACAAAATCGCCTGAACTTTGTGAATAATTCCCTCCCAGTTTTTGAGGTGTAATTGTGATATACATAGCTCAAAAATTTAGAGTTCGTTAGTATGGTTTTGCTTTTCCTGAAATCTTACTTTAGGTTTTTCCTCGACCGTTTTCTTTTCCAAAATCAAAGGTTTTTTTGAAGGTTCGTTCGTCTGAAAAAGGGATTCTATCATTGCGACCGTGGGTTTGGTCTGTGTCTTTTCCATATCCCTCATTATCGCGATGACCGCATTGATACGTTTCTTTAGTGAAGCTTCGATTGTCCTACCTGTCGGTCCCAATTTTTCCTTTGGGGAAATCTCATTGTAGAAGAAAAAGTCGAGCATTGTTTCCAATGCTTCGGTGTGTGATTCGAAGTGTGTCCTTGAAAATTCCTGAAAACGTTTTGCCGTTTCCTTTTTGAACCTGATGCCGATAAATGAGTCCATAATTCGCCGATTTGTCGCAAATCCTTCCCTAAAAATGGGCGTTCACAGGGCATTTGTCGCAAATTGTAGGAGGTCGGGAATTTTATATTTTTTCAAATTACTGAATGTCAGTGATTTGTAAATAAAAAGGAGTACTAAACATCGCATCGCGTGTTACCCTCTTGCTACTCCTTTTCGTTCGCCCCAGGCGAACAAAATTCCGTACAATCTGGCTCAAAAGCCAATTGCCATTTTGAGGAAAATAATTTCCTGTTATTTGATTTTTCGATGTGTAAGGGTATCGGCGAAAGTCAAAAATGGATAACCCTACGTAAAATTGAATGCTGAATTTCAGCGAAATAAAGATAATGATTTTTCTTGAATTGGAATTAATTAAACAAAAAAACACCTCCAAAAATTTAGAGGTGCTTGACTATGCAGTTTATAAAATCAGATGTTGAATACAAAGGTATAGGAGTATAAATTTCGCAATGCTTCTTCCTCTAGCATCGTTTTAAAACAAGTATGATTTTCCCTTACGTATTTGCGAATAGCATCCCCAAATTTTCGTTCCACGTCTCTTTTAGAATTTTCCAAAAGTCGGTTTTGAGCCTCTTCGTTCAAGTCTGTAAAATTTAGATATACCATAGCTTTGAATTTAAAGGATTCCGTTATCTGCAAAACTGTAATAATCGCCATCAGGGGTAAGTATCAAATGGTCTAAAACTTTTATATCAAGTAGTTCCCCTGCATTTTTGATTTTTTGGGTCAGGGTTTTATCCGCTTCACTGGGCTTTAAAGTACCGCTCGGATGGTTATGCAATAATATGACCGCTGTGGTGAGACTTTTTAAAAGTACAGCAAACAGGATGCGCACATCCACTAACGTACCTGTGATACCTCCGTTTGAAACGTCACAAATCCCCTTTACCTTATTGGCATTGTTGAGCATCATTATTTTAAAGGTTTCGTGCAGTTCAATTGTTTCTTTGTTCCATTGGCTATAGGCTATATCGGCAGCATTTTGGGAACAGGTTACTTTGGGAAGCAAATTTGCCTTTGTGCTTCCGCTGTAACTTATGGCTATTTCATTAACTTTGCTTTTCATTCTTAACTTATTAATTGGGTTAATAATTAAAAGAGGGCGCAACTTTCGATGGGAACGCCCTCTTAAATTTTAAGGATTACTTATCGCTTTTGCTTCCAAGTAATAGAATTTCATTGGCTTCAACCTCGGTAACATAGCGTTGATTTCCGTCATCCGTGGTATAGGTGCGGGTTCGTAATTTTCCCGTAATGGCAATTTCCTTTCCCTTGCCTACATAATTTTCGATAATCTCGGCAGTCTTGCCCCAAGCTACAACGGTGTGCCAGTCAGTAGACTGCACTTTTTCGCCCTTATTGTTTTTGTAGTGTTCATTGGTGGCGATTGAAAAACGGGCTACTTTTTTACCACTTTCAAGGTTGGTAATGGTTGGTTCCTGTCCAACGTTTCCGATTAACTGTACGTGATTTTTTAAAGTACTCATAGTAAAAGAATTAAAGATTAATTAAAATGCTATCTGAACCATTCAGACAGTTTGCGTTTCTATTTTTTTGAAGTGATTTACTTATTATATCTTGAGCGTTTTCCTTTTTTGTTTTTTTTGGTGCCGCTTCCTTTTTGATGTTTTTGTACGATTTCATAAGCTTCATTTTAGATTTACTTCCCATAGCGCCCTCGCTGTTACCTTTTTTTGTTGCTGATACAGTTTCAATATTTGGAATTGATAAGGACTTATAAAAGGGAGTACGCGACCGGTTATGCAGTCCGTTCAACTTCCAAATGTTGGTATTTTGCTGTCAAAAAAAGGGAGGAACAGTGAGGGTAAGGGAGTAGGTCTAAAGGCTTTTGTGAAGTACCAATACATAGGAAGCGGCACCAAATGATTAAATGGAATTCCGATGGAGCGGACTCCGTTCACTATTTGGGATTGGGAATGGAGAGTTCCTTCCCAAAGCATCGGGAAGGGTTAACGGAATGGAAAGGAGAAATTGGGGATGGTGTCCAAGACTTTTTCAGGGAAGCTCTTTGCCCGAAATGTAGCTTTTAGCAGAATGCAGGGGAATGTGCTGAGCGAACTCCATAAAGAATAATACCCTTTGGGCTAATTATACTTTTATATTGGAAAATATTTTTATCAAATTTAAATGTCACACATATGAGAAATATTTTTATCTTTGCCTTATCTTATGACCGATACAAAAAAAAGAATCATAGAATCTGCAATCAAAATCTTCAATGAAGACCTATCGGCTCCTTTACAAAAAGTTGCGGATAATGCAGGAGTGACCAGAAGAACATTGCATCGTTACTTTAAAGATCGGAATGAACTTGTAGCTATCTGTAAACAAGCCATAGAATCAAGCTGCAAGAAAGCAATGATATCGGCAATTCAGAGCAGCGATGATGGCCTCATCCAGTTAGAACGAATGCTCTACGCCGGAATTGATTGTGGAGCAAAATATTCCGTTTTTTATAAACTACATCAAGGTAAAGATCACGAACATAACCATCAAAATAAGAATTGTGCGGATTACGATTATATCTATAACCAATTCCAAGGTATTATTATCGAATTACAGAAAGAGGGTAAAGTAAGTCCAGCAATGTCCCCGGAATGGATACAGGTTTTACATTCCGGAATTATTGAAAGTACGGTCAACGCAAGGCAAACCAAAACTAAAAGTTTTGAGGAAATCAAGGAGCTCGCCTGGACTTCCTACATAAAAGCAATAGCCCCTTAAAAAAAATTTACATCGATATGTCTCATTTTTGAGACAGTTTATATTTAAAAGCAATGAGAACTAAAAGTTTTGAAGTAATTATTATTGGCGGAAGTTATGCCGGTCTTTCTGCAGCAATGACATTGGGCCGTTCCTTGCGAAACGTGTTGATTATTGATAACGGTCAACCCTGTAATCGGCAGACCCCGCATTCGCATAATTTTATTACCCAGGATGGCGTCCCTCCCACAGAAATAGCGGCAAAAGCCAAAGAACAAGTTTTAAAATATACAACGGTTGACTTTATTACAGATCTTGCAGTCAGTGCAGAAAAAACTAAAAAAGGCTTCTCTATTACCACTCAATCAGGTGATGTAGTTACTGCTGAGAAACTGATTATTGCTACTGGAGTAAAAGATATCATTCCTAAAATCGACGGTTTTGAAGAATGTTGGGGAATTTCGATGATCCATTGTCCCTATTGTCACGGCTACGAAGTTCGAAATAAAAAAACAGGTATTATGGCGAACGGTGAGCGCGCATTTCATTTAGCTTCTCTGGTGAACAACCTTACGGATAATTTAACCATCCTGACGACTGGAAAAGCAGATTTCACGTCCGAACAATTGGCGAAATTGGAATCACATCAAATAGCAATCATCGAAACTAAAATTTCAGCAATTGAACATCAGAATGGCCATCTCCAAAAGGTCATCTTAAGTAATGAAAAAAATGTAGCCTTCAATGCAATATATGCAGGATTCCCTTTTGTCCAACATACCGATATTCCGGTTTCTTTAGGCTGTGAATTGACAGAACACGGCCATATCAAGGTCAATGAATTTCAGCAAACAACTATTGAAAGTATCTATGCCTGTGGGGACAATTCTACAATGATGCGTTCTGTAGCTACTGCCGTTGCCAATGGAAACCTTGCCGGCGCAATGGTCAACGCCGACTTGACCAAAAAACATTTTTAATAAAATTCAGACAATGATTGAAGTATTCACCACCAGTATCCCAGATCAAATCCTAGGAACCCAGATTATAAAAAGCCTTAAAACGTCTTTTCCAGATTTAAAGATTGACTTTGATATAGAGGCCCCCATAGCAAACTATCCTTGTGATCATAGCATTTTACGCATTGAGGGAACTACAATTGATGCACAGATTATAATTTCCCATTTAAACAAAAAGGGATACCTATGCCACATTTTAGAAGACAAAATATGTAACTAAATAATAGAAAATTATGAAAGAATTTTGGGAATCAAATTTTCAGGATAAACAAATGATGTGGGGATTGCAACCTGCGGATGCAACTTTGGAAGCGAAAACGTTATTTCAGAAAAACAAAATACAAAAAATTCTAATTCCCGGTTTTGGCTACGGTAGAAATGCAAAAACCTTTATTGATGATGGATTTGATATAACAGGTATAGAGATTTCAAAAACGGCCATTGACTTAGCTAAAAACTATGTTATGGGTGAATATAAATTGTATCACGGATCTGTAACCGATATGCCTTTTGATCTGGAAAAATACAAGGGCATTTTTTGCTATGCCCTAATTCATCTATTGAATAAAAAAGAGCGTAAAAAACTGATTCAGGATTGCTACGATCAACTTGAGACTAATGGTATTATGATTTTTATAGCACTTTCTACAAATGATGCCCGATACGGAAAAGGTGATATAATTAGCAGAAATACATACCACACTAAACATGGGGTAGAGTTATTCTTTTATGACTCAGATACATTGGAAAGGGAATTTGGAGCATATGGGTTGATTGAAACTGAAGAAATAAATGAACCTGTAAAAATTACAAGCGACAAACCTTCACAGAAATTTTGGAAAATTATTTGCAAAAAAGTTGGATAAACACCCAATGGGTGTAAAAAACATTTTTTTGTAACGTATAATATTATTTACTTTATTCCATATATTTGTAAAATATATTTAACGTTATGTCCAGAAATAGTATTATATTATTACCCAAGAATAAGAAGCTTTTACAAGCGGTGGGAGAAAATATTAAATTAGCACGCTTACGCAGAAAACTAACGATGGATCAGGTTTCAGAGCGAGCAGGGATTTCCCGTCCCACACTTTCTTCTCTAGAAAAAGGGAGTCCTTCAATTTCTTTAGGTATTATTCTCCAAGTTTTAGTAGTATTAGGTCTGGAGAAGGATATACTGCTTTTGGCCGACGATGATGTATTGGGCAGAAAAATACAGGATGCGGATCTAACCGTAAAGGAACGCGGCCCAAAAAACACCAAGAAATAATGGCATTGGAACGAAAAGAAATATTTGTATATGCGCATTGGAGTGGAATTGAAGTTCCATTCTTAATGGGGAGTTTATATGCTACACTATCTAGAGGGAAAGAAATATTTTCCTTTGAATATGATAAAGGATGGTTGCAATCGGATTATGCCCAGATCATAGATCCAGACCTACAATTATTCGAAGGGGCTCAGTACCTCAACAATGAGAAATCCAATTTCGGTATTTTCCTCGACTCCTCACCAGATCGTTGGGGACGGGTGCTGATGATACGCAAAGAGGCTGCCAAAGCCAGAAAAGAAAATCGACGCGCCAAAACTTTAATGGAGTCGGATTATCTACTCGGGGTATACGATACTAACCGAATGGGAGGACTTCGTTTTAAAACAGCACAGGATGGTGCTTTTTTAGATGATGATGAAGCTATGGCTGCCCCACCTTTTGCTGCGCTTAGAGATCTTGAATTTGCCAGCTTACAGCTAGAGAAAGAAGATGCCCCAGATAATCCGGAATACCTAAAATGGCTCAATATGCTAATGGCACCTGGATCTTCCTTAGGAGGTGCAAGACCTAAGGCCAATATTCAAGACACAGATGGTAGTTTGTGGATTGCTAAATTTCCAAGCCAAAATGACCAGCAGGATATGGGTGCCTGGGAAATGCTGGCGTATCGACTTGCCATTCAATCCGGAATTGAAATGGCACCATCAAGAGTCCAAAAATTTTCTCATCACCAATATACCTTTTTGACACAACGTTTTGATAGGAAGATCGATGGTATCCGTATCCATTTTGCCTCTGCAATGACCTTATTGGGATATACTGACGGGACGGACTATCAAGATGGGGTCAGTTATTTAGAGCTCGTGGAATTTTTAATGCAGAATGGGGCTGATGTTGATAATGATCTCAAGAAGTTATGGAGACGTATTGTGTTTAATGTCTGTATTTCTAATACGGATGACCACCTTCGCAATCACGGATTTCTTTTAACGGATTCCGGTTGGATACTTTCGCCGGCTTATGATATCAATCCAACACCGAACGGTACAGGTTTAAAACTTAATATTTCAGAAAATGACAATGCTTTGGACTTAAACCTAGTACGGGAAGTCGCTCCCTATTTTCGGTTAAAAGAAAAAGAAGTCAATGCTATTATCAATAAAATTCAGCAGAATGTGGGTCAGTGGCAACAATTAGCAACGGATCTAGGTATTCCAAGAAATGAAATGGAATTAATGAAAAATACGTTTAAGTATTAAAATATTTCATCAATAATATTTCTTACTACAAAATAATAGCATTTGAAATCAAGAGAAATGTCAAATCGAAAATACTACGATTCTGTACTTATTCTGTACTATGTAAAATAAAAAAAGGCTTCACATTTCTGTGAAGCCTTGTCTTTACTAGTAGCGGGAACTGGACTCGAACCAGTGACCTTCGGGTTATGAGCCCGACGAGCTACCTACTGCTCTATCCCGCGATATTAATACCAGAAACAATATACTTAGCTTTCAACTTTCGGTTCATAATGCCGACCAGATTGTTTCGGACTGCAAATATACAATCCTTTTTACTTTCTACAATGATAAAATTAGAAAATATTACTATTCAATGCTATCTACTTGAAAATCTACTAATTCCAAATTAAAAAACTTTACAGACACCTGTATTGGGTTACAACAAATTTCACAATCTTCTATATAAACCTGTTTAAAAACCGAACTATCCAACAACATGGATATGGTTTCCCAACAATATGGACAAGTAAAATAATGCTCATTCATTTTATCTATAAATCAAAAATAGGCAATACATTTTATGTATTGCCTATTTATTTATTAAACTAAATTAAAATTTTATTCTTTTTCTAAATCCATTGTTGCTGTAGCATTTTGCATTTCTAAAAGCATTAAACTTGGAGGATTCTTTCCTGAAACACTTATGTATTCTTGATTTAAATTATTATCACTTACCATCATGGTATTTAAATTTGTTAAGTTCATAAACTCAATAGGCAAATCACCTGTAAATTGATTACTTGATAATAATAATTCTTCAAGTTGTGTTAACTGTGCAATCTCTGCAGGTATTTCACCTTCCATTTTATTATCCATTAAGCTTAATTTTTTTAAACCACTTAATGCATAAATTTCATTTGGAATAGTTCCTGTTAAATAATTACTACCTAACAAAAGCTCTTGTAACTTAGTAAGTTCCATTAATGAAGCTGGAATTTCTCCAGTTAAAGCATTACTATATAGTTTTAAAGATTCTAATTTTTTTAGAGCACCAAGTTCAGCTGGTATGTTTCCTTCAAACTTATTCATAAACAATTCTAAAGAAGTTAATTCTTGTAGGTTTGCTAAACTTGTTGGTATTGTACCTCCAATTTTATTAAATCCTAAATTTAATTTTCTAAGACTCGTTAAATTACCTATTTCATCTGGTAATACACCTTCTAAATTATTAAAAGGAAGATTTAATTCAACTACTTTATCATTTTCAATTGTAACACCGTACCAAGAATCCATAGGATTATCTATATTCCAACTAGAATTCCAAGCCGCTCCATTTGTAGCATTATAAAGTGCCAAAAGAGCTTCTTTATCACTTATAGTAACGTTTGCAAAAGAATACGCTGATATTAAAAAACAAACTAATAAGGATTTAAAGTTTTTCATCTTAAATAAATTTGGGATTAATTCTCCTACGAAAGTAACCCTGATATAGACGAAAAACTATTTTATTCGACGAAATACAGTTTATTTTAACATTTAACAATCGATAAACTACATTTCTTAACCGATAAAAGTACAGTAAATTAATATTTAAAAATTAACATTTAAGAGTTCACCACAAATTTGAAGCATTTGTAACTCAGCTATTTTAGCAAAATATTTAGCTTGATTCCTACTTAATTCAGCACTAAGAAGGTTCAGTTGTGCTTGTCTAAATTCTATGGAATTTACTTGACCAAGTTTAAACTTTTCCTCTGTTCTGTCAAAATTATTTTGAGAAGTTATGATATTTTGCTCCTGAAGTTTATAAATATTTAATTTATTTTGAAAATCATCCCAAGCATTATTAAAATCACGCTCTAAAGTAACTAACAACTCTTCTTTTTGAATGTTTTGGGCCTGTAAATTAATTTTAGCGTTTTTAACTCGCGTAATGGAACTTCCTCCATCAAATAAATTCCAGTTCAAACTTAATCCTCCAGATAAACCTGTATTGGTTGATACTGCAACAAAAGAAGCTGCATTATTATTACTTTTATTCCACCCATAACTTCCAAACAATCCAACCGTAGGTAAATAAGCAGATTTTTCAGATTTAACCCCTAATGTATTTATTGCTATATTTTTATCTATTTGTAATAAGTTTATATTATTGATTTTTGCTTTTTCAAAAAGCTCCTCTTTATTATATAAAGTACTAAATACAATATCTGTATCTACATTAAAATTATCGGTTAACGTATTACCTAAAACAAGATTTAAGTCGCGCTTAAAATTCTTTAATTGCTGTTTGGAATTCATTAAACTTATACTGTCATTATTAATATCAACTTCAGCATTAAGAACTGCTAATTTAGTATTTTGACCATATTCAAATTGATATTCAGCACGAACCAATCTATCTTTAGAAATAGTCAAAGTTTGCAAGATAGCTTCAGTATTTTCTTTTAATTCAGCCACATTATAATACACTGTAAAAAGTTGCAAAATGGTATTTTCAATCGTTTCACGAGCTTGTAATTCGTTTAACTGTTCATTTTCTTTTAGCTGTTTATAATTATAAGAACGCCCTAAGCCATCAAATAAAGTATAATTAAGATTTAATGAAGCATTATATCTAGAACTTTCAGCACCATTTAAAACAGTAACACCTCCGTCTGAAAATTCGGCCTCGGTATTATCAATATTATGCGTGGCACCAGCACTTCCACTTAAAACAGGTAAATAACCAGAATTTAAAACACTAGCATTGTTTTTAGCTATTTCAACATCCGTGTTTGATAATTTAATGCCATAATTATTTTCTAACGCTAAGGCTACCGCTTGTTCTGGTGTTATTAGCTCTTGTGCAAATAGATGTATTTGCAACAATAATAACATACTTAAAAAAACAAATTTAATGTTCATCTTCTTCTTTTTGTTCTTTAATGGCACGTTCTACTTCTTCTTTTGTAACATTGTTTCCTGTTGCCAACCACTTAGCATTCTTTTTTAAACCATTACTAAACGCTAAAAACAATGGCAACACCAAAAGTGTTAAAACTGTAGCATAACCAATACCAAATGATACCGAAATAGCCATAGGCTTTAAAAACTGTGCTTGTCTACTTTTTTCAAGCAACAACGGCGCTAAACCTGCAATTGTTGTTAAGGATGTTAAGAAAATAGCTCTAAAGCGAGATTTACCCGCTTCAGAAAGCGCTAAATCAAAAGCCATACCTTCTTTTAAATTTGAATTAAATTTTCCTATTAAAACCAATCCATCATTTACCATAATACCTATTAATGCAATAATACCTAATAGAGATAATACATTTATAGGAAAGCCTAATAACCAATGCCCCCATCCAACTGCTGTTAAACTAAACGGAATAAGAAGTAAAAGTAATAAGGGCTGACTATAACTTCTAAAAGTAAAAGCAATAGTAATATAAATAAGCAATAATATTGGCACCCCTGCACTGTACAAAGACGTTGATAATTTTGAAGCTTCTCTGTTTTGACCCTCAAAAGAAGCTGAAATGGTAGGGTACTTAGATTTAATTTCTGGAATAACATTATTCCTAATATCATCTAAAATATCGGTAGCACTTGTACTGGGGTCTTTTAAATCTGCAGACACTTGAATTTCTCGTTGACCTACTAAATGATTGATAACAACATCACCTCTTTCAATGGTATAGTTTGCTATATCTTTTAAAACAACACGATTGCCAGAAGGTGTAACAATTCGCATATCATCTAAGTTATTAATAGATTCTCTATCTGATCTATCATAACGAACCCAAACACGAATTTCATCCTGGCCACGCTGAAAACGCTGTGCTTGCGCTCCAAAAAAACCAGCTCTAACCTGTGCCATCACAGTACTTAAATCTAATCCTAACAAATAAGCACTTTCCTTTAATTCTAAGCGAATTTCCTTAATCCCAGCAGGATCATTATCTTCAATATCCTTCAATAAAGGGTTAGTTAGTAGTACTTGTTTTAGTTCTATTTTAGCCGCTTTTAACTCGTCTATATTATTCCCTAATAAAGACACCGAAACAGGACTACCTCCAAAATTACCTCCTGAACCAAAAATTAAACGCTCTGTACCAATAATTGGACCTACCGCATCTCTAAGTTTGTTAGCAACTAACCTAGAATCTATAACCTCTGGACGTTCTTCACCTGGCAACATGTTAATTTCCAATAGCGCACTGGAAGAACTATTTATTTCCAAAATAGTATTTTCAAAAAGTTTTTTACCAGTTCCCTTTAAATAGGTGTCGGTCAATTCTTCATTAACCTCATAAGATTTTTGTTCAATCATGGAAATGATAGAATCTGTAATTTTTACATTCGTACCGTTAGGCATATCTAATTCTACCCTCACTCTATCACTTGCAATAGAAGGAAAAATAGTAACCCCAATAATTCCACCTCCTACAGCACCAAATGTTAGTATTAATAGTGCTATAAAAATCCCTAAGGATAATAGTTTAAATTTTAAAACAAAATCTAATGTAGGACTATAAATTCTATCCCTACAAAACATCATTATACCATCACCCAACTTATTAATATAACGCATTTTAGAAAAAAACTGTTTCATTTTGGAAGGGTTTTCTTCTTCTACAGGTTTTCTTAAAGCTTTTGAGTGAGCCAAATGTGCAGGCAAAATAATTAAAGCCTCAATAAGTGATATAGATAATGTCAAAATTACTATAACAGAAAGTTCACCAAAAAACTCGCCAATTCTACTATCTAAAAACTGAAACATGGAAAATGCTAAAAGCGTAGTTATAATAGCTGAAACTACAGGAGGTATTACTTCCATCGTTCCATCTATTGCAGCTCGCATGGGGGTCTTTCCTTTTTCATAATGCTGGTAAATATTTTCAGCAATTACAATACCATCATCTACCAAAATACCAATTACGATAATCATTCCAAAAAGAGAGAAGATATTGATTGTAACATCAAACTGGCTCGCAAAAATAAACATGCCTAAAAATGAAATGGGAAGTCCAAAAGCTACCCAAAATGCTAAGCGTGTATTTAAAAATAAGGATAAAAAAATCAACACTAAAATGATACCCATGGCTGCATTTTCAACCAATAAATTAGTACGCTGTTTTAATGTTACAGATCGATCATCCACAATATCAATCCTTGCATTATTATGCTTTTGATTGTAATCTTCTATATAAGTTTTTACTTTATCTGAGGAAGAGATTAAATCCTCATTATTTGTACTAGTTACAGATACATTAATTGCTAATTTTCCATTAAAATAATTTGCATTGGGAGTTTCTGAAAAGCGATCTCTTATAATTGCAACATCTTTTAAGCGCACTATTTTTCCTTCGGGTGTAGATTTTACAATAATATTTGAAAGTTCTTTTCCATAATACGATCGGTTATTTGCACGAATTAAATACTCTTCGGCATCGGTTTTTATATTACCTCCTGTAACCAAAATATTGGATGCACTTACTGCCTGTGAAACATCTTCAAAACTAATATCATATGCCAATAAACTCGTTTCATTAACTGCTATTTCAATTTCCTCTTCTGGGTAGCCCGACACTTCTATCTGTGAAATACCATCAATAGTACGCAAATCATTTTCTACTTGTCTCCCTAATTGTTTTAGAGTCTTTAACGGAATATTATCACCACTTATAGCAAATGAAATCGTTTCTCTAATAGCTTCTTGTTTTGCAACTACTAAGGGCTCCATACCTGTTGGAAATGATGGCACCCTGTCCACCGCATTCTTAACCTCCAAAAGCATAAAATCAATATTTTCCCCTTTTTCTATTTCAACAGTTATGGTTCCACTATTTTCTCGAGACACAGAAGTAACACGGTCAACACCTTTTAATCCTTTAAGGTTGTCTTCTATTTTAAGTACAACACCCTCTTCAATTTCTTGCGGAGAAGCCCCTGGATATGAAATACTTACATTGATTATTTTGGAATCAATTAGAGGAAAAAATGATGATTTAAGTGACAAAACGCCTAACACACCAAAAACAAGAAAGGCTAAAATAAAAATATTTACAGCTACGTGGTATTTAATAAAATAAGCTATTAACTTTCTCATTATTGATCTTCCGTTTTTGCTGATTCTTTAAAAGGCTTTACAAGCATGCCTGCATAAGCTCCTGGGACTGCTTTTTTTAGAATAATCGTACCATCAGGTATGTTTTTCAAAACCACTTTTGTTTCAGAAAAATATATTGGCTTAGCTGCTATTACATCCAACAAACTATCTCTAACGATAAAAACCTCATTGGTATCCAATAATAAATTTCGATCAATTTCTATAGCATCCTTTTCTTCTTTTGCATTTAAATTTGCTTCTAAATACATCCCTTCTTTAAGGGTTTCATCTTTAACATCAATATAAGCAGTAATTGTTTGAGTGGTGGCATCAATACTTCCATTTACTCTCGCTACTTTCCCTTCGTAAGTTTTCGTTTTATCTAAATTTGACAGTATCACATCTTCACCTACTTCTAATAAACTGGCATAATCTTCACTCAAAGCTACTTCCATTTCGTAAACCGATGGATCTATAAATTCACCTAACTTCTGCCCACTTCTTACTAATGTCCCCTCGGTTACCAAGGCTTCAGTTAATATACCTGTAAACGGTGCTGAAATATTGTATTTTGATAAACGTTGTTCTAAATTTTTAACGTCGTAATAGCTAGAAACAATACCACGCCCTGTAATGAAATAGTTTTCCTTAATGGAAGTCATTTCGGGTAATTTTGGTGTGGTGTTGCTTAAGTCAAAATTGTTAAGGTAATCTTGCCATTTTTGAAATACTTCTGGAAAATCTAAACGTAAATCTGGCATAATAGCCGCTATAGTATTGTACAACTCACTTTTTGAAGATTGTACGCCTGCATAATACTCAGCAGCATCAATGCGAATTAAATTTTCACCCTTATTGAATTCCTGTCCAGGTTTAAAGAGCTTATTTCCTGTTCTAAAAAGCCCTTGTACTTCAGAATAAAGTTCTACACGGCGCTTAGCAACCAAACTACCATTGGCAGGAATTACAATAGGAACCATTCCATTTGTAACCGTATCTGTAAAAACGGTTTTTACGACTTTTTCCTTAACAGGCTTAGGTTTATTTTTATCTGCAATAAGTTTTTTTGCATACAAAATGGAAAGTACTATTAGTAAAATTCCAATAACGGAAAGTATAATTTTACGCATACAACTAATTTTGAGGGGTAGAGCGTGCTAAAATACCTAATAAGTAATCTTTATACGTTAAAAAAAACTTAAAAAACTTAGCTTAAAATGCTTCAATTTCAAGTTGAATAGCCTCCCATTTCATCATTGATTCCTCTAAATCCTTTTTCATTTTCTGATAATTCTCAAAAAAATTTGATTGTGAAGTGACTTCCTCATAATTAATTTCAAGTTCAGAATCTATCTTTTTAATATCTCGTTCTAATTGATTAATTTTAGATTCTATGTTGCTTAACTTATTATTTAAGGATTTTAGCTTTTTTTGATCTTCATATGATTGTTGCTTTTTTTCTTTAGGTTCTTCCTTAATAACTGTCCGTTTTTCAACATCTCGAAGACTTTCAACTTTTCGTTGCTCTAAATAAAAATCAATATCTCCTAAATACTCTCGTATTTTATGATCTTTAAATTCATAAACACTATTAGTTAATCCCTGAAGAAAATCACGATCGTGCGAAACTAAAATCAAAGTTCCCTCAAACCGTTTTAATGCTTCTTTTAAAACATTTTTAGATTTTATGTCCAAGTGGTTGGTGGGTTCATCCATGATTAACACATTGAATGGCTGCAACATAAGTTTAGCTAATGCCAAACGATTACGTTCACCTCCTGAAAGAACCTTTACATATTTATCAACTTCATCTCCTCTAAATAAAAACGACCCTAATATATCTCTAACTTTACTTCTGTTTTTTTCATTGGCGGCATCCACCATAGTATCATGAACCGTTTTATTCCCATCTAAATACTCTGCTTGATTTTGAGCAAAATATCCTATTTGAACGTTATGTCCCAGTTTTAAATGCCCTTCATATTTAATATCGCCAACTATTATTTTTGCTAATGTAGATTTTCCTTGTCCGTTTTGCCCAACAAAAGCCGTTTTGCTATCACGCTCTATAAGCAAGTCAACACCCTTTAAAACCTCATTTTTACCGTATGTTTTCGATATGTTTTCTGCTTCAACTACCACTTTTCCTGGCGTGATAGAAACTGGAAAATTAAGGGTCATAACACTGTTATCATCCTCATCAACCTCAATTCTATCAATTTTATCCAATTTTTTAATAAGCGATTGTGCCATGGTTGCTTTAGAAGCTTTGGCACGAAACTTTTCTATGAGCTTTTCAGTTTGCTCAATTTGTTTTTGTTGGTTTTTTTGCGAGGCCAATTGTTGTGTTCTTAGCTCTTCACGCAGCAGTAAGTACTTAGAATATGGTTTTGGATAATCATAAATTCGACCTAAAGAAATTTCAATGGTCCTATTAGTTACATTATCTAAAAACATTTTATCGTGCGACACAATAGCTACAGCTCCAGCATAATTCTTTAAAAACCCTTCCAGCCAAATAATAGATTCAATATCTAAATGGTTGGTAGGCTCATCTAAAAGCAATATATCATTGTTTTGTAAAAGCAATTTAGCCAACTCAATACGCATTCGCCATCCTCCTGAAAACGTATCTGTTAACTTATTAAAATGCTCACGCTGAAATCCTAATCCTTGAAGGATTTTTTCTGTATCTCCTTGATAATTATAACCTCCTAATATTTCATATTGATGCTGAATATCATTAATATCAACCATTAATTGGTGGTAGCCTTCACTTTCATAATCAGTTCGCTCTGCCAATTGGGTATTTATATCATCCATTTTAGCTTCCAAAATTTTAATTTCCGTAAAGGCTTCGTAAGCTTCTTCAAGGACTGTTCTTCCTAAAACAAAATCAATGTCTTGTTTTAAAAATCCAATTTTCAGTTCTTTATCAGCTGCTATTTGCCCGGTATCGGGTTCCATTTCTTTAGATAAAATTTTAAGCATGGTAGATTTTCCTGCACCATTTTTACCTATTAACCCTATTCTATCGCCATTACCAAGTTTAAAAGTTATATCCTCAAACAGATATTCCCCTTGAAATGAAATCGATAAATTGTGAATGTTCATCATAATTTTGTAACTATTATTACAAAGTTTTATTATTTTAAAACTTAGTTTTGCATCACTATTTTATCAACTCAAAAAGTTTCTTTATTAAAGAATTTCTTTTTTAATTGAAAGCGCAAAAATACATTAAATAATATGTTTAAAAAAGGATCAAAACTATACGGTATTTTTACAGGCACTTGTCCTAAATGTCATGAAGAAAGCATGTTTAAAAACAAAAACCCTTATATACTTTCTGAAGCATTAGATATGCATGAAAAATGCCATAATTGTGGCACAAAATACAAAATAGAACCTTCATTTTTTTACGGTGCTATGTATGTTAGTTATGCCGTTGGAATTGCTTTTGCTGTGGCTGCGTTTATTGTGTCTTTTTACTTTTTTAAGGCCAATATTAATATGGTTTTTGTTTCTATAATAGGAACATTAATTATTTTTATGCCAATTATTTTAAGGCTTTCTAGAACTATATGGATTAACTTTTTTATGAGTTATGATAAAAATTTAGCTAAAAAATAATCTCTGTACGTTGGACACTTTAAAAAATACTAATTATAAGGTATAGCGTGCAATATCTATTTCTTTTTCCATAAGCACCCCCTTTTCCACAAAATCAAAAAGCTGTTTTGCTACATAGGGGCCAATCATGACACCACGAGTCCCTAAACCATTAAGTACAAACATATTTTTATAGGTGGAATGTTGTCCTACCAACGGTCGCCTGTCTTTTACTGTTGGACGAATACCAGCTACTTGCTCTGTAATTTCAAAAGCACAATCTATAATTGTTTTTAATTTTTCAATCAGTTCGTTTTTAGCCTTTTTTGTCAACTCATGGGTGGTATCCTCCCATTCATACGTGGCTCCTACAGTATAATAATGTTGCCCTAATGGAATTAAAAAAACAGCTCCTTTCAGCACATAATCTATTTTTAAATTTGGAGCATAAATAGTTAGTAACTCCCCTTTTGTAGGTACTAATGGTAAATTATTAAAATAAGGGTTTTTTGTTACTCCAAATCCTTCAGCAAAAACAATATATTTCGCTTTAATATTTTCATATTGAACACCACTATCGCTAACATTTAACATGTTATAATCAAAAGTTTTTTCAATAAACTTGTCGTTTTTCAGCAAAAAATCTTTGTAATGACACATTAAATTTTTAACATCAATCCTACCAGTATTCAACACTTCACCAAAACCGAAAGGAGCTTTTACTGCCTTATTATCATTTTTAATAACTTTAGGAGCAAGGTAATTATTAAGATTAGGCTTATCGGAAGCTGTAAACCAATCATTTTGTTCTTCAATAGATGTAAACTTTCTTCTTACAGGTAATTTATAATCTAATTTAACCCCTAATTGTAACTCTAAATGGTGATACATTGGCAATGCCATCTGCATTTGTTCTTCACTTTTCCAAACAGATGTAAATCGTTTTAAAACAACGGGATTATACAAACCTCCCGCAACGGCTGATGATTGTTGAGAATTATTATCAAACACAACAAATGTCTTGTTATTTGCCTTTAATTGTTCGCAAAAGCTAATGCCTGCCAAACCACTTCCTACAATAATATAATCTACATCCATAAGTTGCTAAGATAGTTAGAACGTAAATTTCTGCCTTCACAATAATGAAAAAAAACAAAAACGCCCACTAAAAAAGCGAGCGTTTTATATTATAAATTAATAGTGAATTAATAAGTCCACATATCTAATTCAAAATCTCTGATTTTATCTTTAATTCTTTCAGATTCCAACAACTGCATCAAGGCATTTTCAGACACATACTCTGTAATCTTTCTATCTCCTTGAACATTTTCTTCTTGATAAATATATCCATGAAAACGTCTTGAATTTAAAATATGGTCAAAAGAAAATGGCATAGAACTATTTTCATTATTAAACGATTTAGCTTCATGCAATACCTCTCTTGCATCTGGATAAAACACCCAGAAAAGTTCAATTAAATCTGGTTGATCGGCATCTATAAAGTTTACATCAGGTGCTACAGGAGCAATACCTAACAATCTGTATTTCAATTCTGCTTGACGTTTATCAAAATACCAAAGTCCTTTTATATGATATTCTGTAATATGAGCAGCTGTAATATCTCGTCTATTAATATATTCTGCAGATAAGGCTTCTCCAGCATTAAGCTGTTCAATCCCCATTTCTGTAGTATCGATCAAAGTTAGAGATGCTTGAATATCTTTTAAAGTACGCTTTGTTGTAAAATAAGAATCATCATAAATATTTTCTATCTTACCCTCTTTTATACTTTTCATCAGCACATCGTACAATGAACGTCTATTGCTACCAATGTTATTAGTATCAATAGGATAATAAAGCGGAAAATTTGCACGCTCATCAAGAACTACTTTCTCCCAAACCATTTTGGAATAAAGGATATCTCTATCATCAATATAACCATATTCTAATGGTTTATCATTGTCGATTGCTTTTTGCGCTTCTGTTCTAACCCCAATTTGATCTGGGCTTTTAGCGTTTAGTATATTGGCTTGCGCAAATGTACTTGACACTGTACAAACAATTGCAACGGTTAATAAAAAATTTTTAATTCTCATCTGTATCATACTTTTAAATTATTAGGGCTATGATGTTGTAACGTTTAGTTCCTAATTTTAGTTTGTAAGCTCAATAAATACTGGAGACACTTTTTTAAGCATCACACTTACGCCATTGGCTTTAGCTTCAATATCAAATATTTGAACATCAGATCCTCGCTTAGCTTTGCTTAAAACTTGTTTTGCTCTTGAATCTAATTTATTTCCATTTACATTTATGGTTGGCTGACCTGAAACTTTAAATTTGAATCCTGTAACACGCAGTGGTAATTCAAAATCAAAATCATCAAATTTAGCTCCAATAGTAGAAATTTCAAGTGCATTTTTTTGCATTTTCACTGTACCATCTTCACCTCTTACCGTCCCTGTTGGTTTTGGTAAATCTTTAATTCTGAATGTTGCTTTATCCCCTACAGAAGTTCCATCAATTTTACCTGTAACATTAATAGTAACCTCTCTACCTTTAATAGCAGTAGCGTCCATAACATATTTACTTCCACTAACTCTACTTAATCCTTGAGCAGATGCATTTACATTATTATCTGCAATACCAGCAAAAGAAATAGTCATAGGGTTTTTAACACCTCTATATACTACATTCATTTTATCTGCAGAAATAGTAGCGGCATTTGGCTTTGCAACCGTAGCGAATGATTGGTTAACAGGAACTTCAATTTCTTCACCATCTTGAGAAAAAATTAATTTACCTTCAATTTTATGTTCACCAACAGCTCCTGTATTGATTTTAAGTTTCACCTTACCGTCTTCAATAGCATATTGATCTTCAGCAAGTTTTCTTCCATCTAAAGTCAATTCAACTCTACTAGGCTTAGTAGAAGCATCTTTACGACCTAACACAATTTGTCCATCAAATTGCTCTCCGTTAAAATAAGCTGATTTTGTTGTTTCCAATAATGTGGTATAGTTTGTCATGGACAATGCCTGACCCTGTGCTTCACCTAACATACTTGATAACACCTCAGACTCAGTTGTTTTAATATCTGATTGCAATTGCGTCATTTTTGTTAAAGAAGCGACCAAAGGATATCCTTTATAATGATAATCCAACCAATCTATTTTAATACCATCTCTATTAATTTCTTGATCGGTACTAAATTTCTTTTTAACATCTTTAATAACGTTTTCCATTCCTGGTTCTCCTGCTAAAATAGTAGCTACGCCCTCACGGAATTTGACCATGTGATCTACAAACTCTTGTCCTTCTGGTCTAAGTCCGTCTCCTTTAAAGAAATTTGTATCAAGATAATCACCCTTATCCATAATTTCATAATCTCTAGGGTTTTCAATCTTAGCAGTCATTTTACCTTTTAAATCTGATAAATAGGAATCAAACTCACTTGCTAAAACATGAATTTGATCTGCTTTTGATTTAAGCTCCTTATAATTCTCAGACTCCTCTGCTTTAACACCTAGGCTTGCCATAAATGTTTCATTACGCATACTTGCGGCCTGGTTTGATTCCGTAAGCTTTTCGTTCATTAATCCAAATGCTGAAAGCACTTCTTTTGACATATTTAAAGCTAGCATTGCTATAAATATTAAATACATCAAGTTAATCATTTTTTGTCTTGGTGATAAATTTCCTCCTGCCATGTCTAATTAGGTTTTTGGTTAATAAAATTTGGGATTAACCCGCTAATTAGCTCTTGTTCATTGCAGATAACATACCTCCATAAACACCGTTTAAAGATGATAAGTTTGATGCTAAAGATTGCATTTGTTCTTTTACTTTAGCTGCATTTTCTACAGATTCTTCATTAATTGAAGCTTGTCTATTGATGCTTTCTAGCTGCACTTTGTATAAGCTATTTAAAGACTCCATTTGCGCAGCAGCCAAAGACATTTCATCACCATACTTTTTAGTTGATTGAATAGCATCTACAGTTGGAGAAATTCCTTTTGCAGCACCTTCAAAGTTTTTAATACTATCACCTAAACTTGATAATAATTCACCATCAATTTTAGCTTCTTTCAATAGCTCATCTAATTTTTTAGATAATAATCCTTGAGCTTCTTTTGGAGTATCGCCTTCTTTAGAAATCGACATACCTCCTGCTAATTCTGGGTAAACTAAAGACCAATCTAACTCTTCATCTACTGGTTCAAATGCTGACAATGCAAATATAATTGCTTCGGCAACAAGCCCAATAGTTAATAAAACATTCCCATTTAATGGGCCAAATTCCATGTGTGTGATTTTAAATAAAGCTCCAATGATTACAATTGCTGCTCCTAATCCATAAGCCATGTTCATGAACTTTTTACTTGCTTTTGACTTTGCCATAATTTTTGGTTTTTAAATTTTTAAGTATGAAATATACTCAAGTAGGTTAATTAATAGGTTATTTATTATTGATTTGATTCTAATACTGATTATTGACCATTTTGTGTTATTTGTGTCCCCATATAATCTTGAACGGTCCTAAATCCTATATAACTTCTTGCTGAATCTGCGTATTCGTAATCTCTTGAACTCACTTGCAAATAATAAGCAACATCTTTCCAAGATCCCCCTCTTACTACTTTACGCTGATTACTAACATCGTTAACAGAAGGATTTATTGTTGAAATATATTCATAAGAAGAAGGATCATAAGACGCATTTACCCATTCTGAAACATTACCTGCCATATTATATAAATTATAATCATTTGGCTCATAAGATTTTGCTTCAACAGTATATAATGCTTGATCAGCCGCATAATCTCCTCTTACTGGTTTAAAGTTTGCCATAAAACAACCTCTATCACTTTTAGTATAAGGTCCTCCCCATGGGTAGGTTGCAGCTTGTAAGCCACCTCTAGCAGCATACTCCCATTCTGATTCCGAAGGTAATCGGAAAGAATTTACCATGGCCGCCCCTTTTCTTGATTTTTGATAAGCGTTTTTCCACAGAGTTCGCCATTGGCAAAATGCTTTGGCCTGCTTCCAAGTAACCCCAACAACAGGATAATCTCCATATGCATCATGCCAAAAATAATCGTTGTGCATCGGTTCATTATAAGAGTAAGCAAAATCTCTAATCCAAACCGTCGTATCAGGATATACTTCTACTTCTTCTTTTACAATAACGTCTTTACGCTTCAAATTTCTATTTTTTGCAGCTTTTTCAATATCCATATACGTATATTGAAATTTTAATTTTTTAACATCCAAAGTACGTTGCCCATTATATGATTCCTCCAAAGGAATATACATTGTATCCATAACTTCAGCATAATACTCGTCTGGATAATCAGCGGTATCAAAAATTAGATCTATTTCTTTATTTAATTTTCTTCCTTCGTAACCTGTAGGGCCCAATCCTGTGTAATTATCGTACATGTATTTTTCATACACATTCATTTCTTCCACATTGGCGTCTATAAAAGCATACTGACCGATACCTTCTTCGTCACCTGGTGTTGCTCCTACCTCATCGGCAAGAATTGCTAATCTGGTTCTAATAGTAGAATCTCTAACCCAATTTACAAATTGGCGATATTCACTATTCGTAATTTCTGTAGCGTCCATATAAAACGCTCTAACAGTTACTGTCTTAGCAGGCGAATCATGAACTGCAGCTAAATCATCATCGGCTTTACCCATGATAAATGCGCCTCCTGGTATTAATTCCATTCCAAAAGGTTTTTCTGGGTGCCATTTTTTACCTTGCACTCCAACTAGTTCACCTTTGTCTTGTGATCCACAACTTGCAAGCAATAATACTACTGCGGTTAATAAAACAAACTTCTTCATATCCATAGAAAACTCGAGGTTAATTATTTTAAGTCCCATATTTGAGAGCGTAAACATATTTATATATTTTTTAATAAACAACTTTTTATCTAAAAAAATAACATTTCATCGTAAAAAAAGCGCATTTGAACGATTATAATGACTGTTTAACCATACACATACTCTTACAAACAATTCTTTTGGAACGCTTTGTACCAGCGTTCAGGCACATTACTATTGCATGCATCTATATAATCTTGGTGCATGCATGGTAATAACGTATGGCGTTTTAATTTATTATTCACTTCTGACAAAAAAGGAATTTCAATCCACCAGCGTCCTGTTTTTAAACTTTTGTAAAAAATCAATTCCTGTTCATCAACCAAAGTGATAAACTTTTGATAATAATCTTCATTTGAAAAATCATCATCCTTTACTCTACAATTAACACCTTCTACAAAATACCAGATCATTTGAGCCACCAACATGGATGTTAATTCATCATCTTTAGATGGGTTGTATTCATAAATACCAAAAGAAGATACTTTATTACTAATACCTGCATAACGCGCAATAGCACAAATCTCTTTTCCATCGATTCCATTAGGCGAGTATTTTTGTTTTAAACTAACTTCAGCACCTTTTACAGATGATAAATCAACACTTACTATATTAGCATCTCTTAACACAGGTTCAACAATAGTAATATCTTTAGATACTTGTCCTAATCGGTAAGCTTCAAAATAAAGCTTATTCATTAAATCTATTTCTTCCTGCGAATTAAAATAGGTTTGATAGCCAATTGTAGCATAATTGAAAAGGTTATAAGGTTCTTCTAAAATAATTTTACCTACAAAACTATTGTTCTTAATTGGTTTTTGAGAATCACCCAAATCAAACTTACAATCTACATTTACCAAATTAACCATTGGCATTAAAGTGTCATACGCACGATAGTTTGCATAGGTTAAATCTTGTGTTCCTCCAAGAATAACAGGTATGATATTTTTTTTAACAAGAACACTAATGGTTTCCTTTAAAGCAAAATAAGTATCTTCAACACTTTCCCCTTTATTAATATCTCCTAAATCAGCAATGATTGTATTCCAACTACCAGGAAAAAGTGCATAGAATGATTTTCGAATTTCATTTAGCTCAAATTCTTCACCTATATAGTTAACATCATTTCTATTTTCCAAAACACCTAAAATGGCAATGCTAACACCATCTAAGTCTGGTATACCATTTTGTTTAGAATGAATATGCAACTTTCTACCTAAAACTTGAGCCGACAGTAATTCGTTATGTGCTAAAACAGAATCTGATACAGGAGAAAGGAAATTAAAATTCATAAAACTAATTAATTAGCCCTATTAATTGGACATCCACAAATATGCATAGAAAAAATGATAAATATGATGTGATTTATACAAAAATAGCATATCATAAATTTTAATTTAAAAATAAAAAGAGACTGTCATTAAAAAAAATAGAATTATTTTTTCTTTTTAACAGGCGTTTTTCGCTTAGTTGTTTTCTTTTTGGGTGCGTTTTTCTCAATTAACCCCTTTACTTCTTCCAAAGTTAATTTAACAGCATCTACCGTTTTAGGTAATTCAATTTTTACTTTCCCTTTTATAATATTGTGTCGTCCCCAACGTGCTTTTTCAACACGGATACCTTCATCTTCCCAATTATGAACTACTTTATCTATTTCTTTTTGAATTTTTGTTTCTATCAATTCAACAATATCATCATCGGATAAATCATCCCAATCATATTTTTTATTGACATTAATAAACATATTATTCCATTTTATATAAGGACCAAATCGACCTTTACCTTTTTGAACAGGCAAATCATTATACATATATATAGGAGCGTCTGCTTTTTCTTTTTCTTTAATTAAAACAATAGCATCATCCAATTCTACAGAAAGTGGATCTACACCTTTTGGTAAGGACACAAAAGTATCTCCAAATTTAACATAAGGACCAAAACGACCATTATTTACTTCAATATCTTGATCCTTGTACACCCCAAGATTTTTTGGAAGTTGAAATAAATCCATAGCTTCCTCATAAGTTATAGTCGTTAATTGTTGGTCTGGACTTAAACTAGCAAACTGAGGTTTTTCTTCATCATCCACTGTTCCTATTTGTACCATCGGCCCAAATCTACCTAAACGAACACTGACTTGTTTTCCTGATTTAGGATCTTTTCCTAAAATACGCTCACCAGATTCCCTGTCTGCATTTTCTTGAACATCAACCACTACTGGGTGGAAATTTTTATAAAACGATTTCATCATCTTAGTCCAATCTTCTTTCCCTTCAGCTATTTCATCAAAATCAGCTTCAACCTTTGCTGTAAAATTATAATCTAAAATAGCATCAAAATGATTAACCAAAAAATCTGTTACAATCATCCCAATATCTGTTGGTACTAACTTACCTTTATCAGACCCTACTTTTTCAGTCAACGCCCTGTTTTTAACAATACCGTTTTGTAAAGTTAATTGTGAATAAGTCCGTTCTTCTCCATCTACAGAACCTTTTTCAACATAATTTCTATTTTGAATGGTAGAAATAGTTGGCGCATAAGTAGACGGACGTCCAATGCCTAATTCTTCCAATTTTTTAACCAAAGAAGCCTCTGTGTATCTTGCTGGCGGTCGCGTGTAGCGCTCCGTTGCTGTAATGTAACTATTAAGAAGTTTTTCGTTAACTTTCATAGCTGGCAGCATCCCGTCTTGCTCTTCATCTTCATCATCACTTCCCTCTAAATACACTTTTAAAAATCCATCAAAAGTGATAACCTCTCCGTTTGCAGTAAAAAGCTCTTTATGTGTTGATGCGCTAACTTTAACATTGGTACGCTCTAACTCAGCTTCACTCATTTGCGATGCAATGGCACGTTTCCAAATTAAATCATATAAGCGTGCTTGATCTCTATCAATATCTACTGAATGTGTTGCAAAATTTGTAGGACGAATAGCCTCATGCGCCTCTTGAGCACCTTTAGCTTTACCTTTATAGTTTCTTGGCTTACTATATTTAGCACCGTAAGCATCTTTAATTTCTGCTTCGGCACCTTTTCTGGCTTCATCAGATAAATTAACACTATCAGTTCTCATATAAGTAATTAATCCTGCCTCATATAAGCGCTGGGCCATAGTCATGGTTTTGCTTACTGAAAAATACAATTTGCGTGATGCTTCTTGTTGTAATGTAGAAGTTGTAAACGGTGCTGCTGGCGATTTTTTAGCAGGTTTTTTCTCTAAATCTGAAACTTTAAAATCAGCATTTGCATTTTGCTCTAAAAATTTTTGAGCTTCTTCTTTAGTTGAAAAATTTTTGGGAAGTTTGGCTTTGAAAGTTTGACCATCTTCATTTGAAAACTCAGCATCTATTCTATAAGAAGCTACTGCCTCAAAATTTTGAATATCTCGTTCTTTCTCAACAATTAATCTTACAGAAACAGACTGTACACGACCCGCAGACAAACCTCCTTTCACCTTTCTCCATAATACGGGCGACAACTCATAACCAACAATTCTGTCTAAAACACGACGCGCTTGCTGCGCATCTACCAAATCGTAATCAATACCTCTTGGATTTTCAATCGCTTTTTGAATAGCCGTTTTAGTAATTTCATGAAAAACAATACGCTTAGTTTTGTTTTTATCCAATTTTAAAGTTTCTGCCAAGTGCCATGCTATAGCCTCTCCTTCTCGATCCTCATCACTTGCTAACCAAACCGTTTCGGCCTTTTTAGCTAAGTCTTTCAGTTTTTTTACGACTGTTTTTTTATCGGTGGAAACTTCATATTTTGGTTTAAAATCGCCATCAACATCTACTCCCAATTCCTTTGAAGGCAAATCGGCTATATGACCGAAACTAGATTCTACTTTAAAATCTTTTCCTAGAAATTTTTCAATGGTTTTTGCTTTTGCTGGTGACTCTACTATCACTAAATTCTTCGCCATACTACATTTTTTGAAGGTACAAATGTATGAGAAAAAAAGTTTAAGTTCCTACATTTTATAAATTAACTCTACTTTCTATTATGTTAAAACACCTATACCAATTGTTTAATAATCAATGTTTATAAATCACTCAACTTCCCCTATTTGTTCAATTTCACTCTTTTCATTAAAACCAATTACATCCTTATATATAAAATATGGTGGTAAATAAATGATTGAAAAAGTAAATAGCATTCCTACTCCACAAAGAATTATCCCAAAAAAACCAATAATCCCAGTTATAATCATCAATCCAAAAACAATCATCCATTTTCTTGTCCCTAAATTAAACCCCAAACTAAAAATCTCAGTACTTTCTAATTCTGGATTAAATGCAAAAAGCACTACAAATAAGGTAGAATATACACTAAAAATAATTGCAATCACCCCTCCTAAAATAGAAGCTGTTTCTGGTCCTAAAAATTTTTCAAAAGCAAAATTTATCAATGATACTAAAAATGATAATGCCGCAATCGTTAATATTTTGCCTGAATATTGCCCTTTAAAATAATAAAAAAGGTCCATCCCGCTAAACGGTTCATTAAAATCAATTTTCTTAATAATTCTATAAAAACCAGCTATTAAAGTTGTGCTTAAAAAACTCAACACAAAAGTTAGTCCTAAAATCTGATACCTAAAACTATCAGTCTGCATCATTAAATTACTAACCTCATTAGGGTCATAATTACCATTTTGCATTTGCTCAGTAAGAGCCGTATACATAGGCATATAAATTACTACAAAAATAGGAATAGCCACAACAAAAATACAAAGCATTAGCAAAAAGCCTTGTAACCATGTTTTTTTAAAAAGCTCGAAAGTTCTACTTAAAATATCTCCAAAATCTAATGCTTTAGCATTATTTATTTTTTCAAGTAAAGTAGTCATAATATCCATATATTCCGTTTTGTATAGTAATAAAACCCAAAGTAAACACTTCCTAAAACATTTCACAAATTTAATACTTTTTTAAATATGACACTTTGTCACAAACAGTAAATAAATTGTATCTTTGCATGCTTCTTGAAAAGAAACGTTATCAAATGGTAACTAATTATTTTAAGCAACAGATGTCAATCAACCCCTTATTAACAGTAAAATTGAACGGCTCATTTCTACGAAACCATGGAAAAGATAATAGACGAAAATAAACAAGGAGAATCTTTGGTTCTTGAACAAAAAGAAGGTAATCAGCGGAAACTTTTTATAGAAAGTTATGGGTGTGCTATGAATTTTAGCGATAGCGAAATTGTAGCTTCAATCCTGGCCAATCAAGGATTTAACACCACTCAAAATTTAGAAGAAGCAGATTTAGTTTTGGTAAACACTTGTTCTATTCGCGATAAAGCAGAGCAAACTGTTAGAAAACGTTTAGAAAAATACAATGCGGTCAAACGGGATCTTAACCCAAAAATGAAAGTTGGTGTTTTAGGCTGTATGGCAGAACGTCTAAAAACAAAATTTCTTGAAGAAGAAAAAATTGTAGATTTGGTTGTTGGGCCAGATGCCTACAAGGATTTGCCAAACCTATTGGCAGAAGTTGATGAGGGTAGAGATGCTATTAATGTCATACTTTCCAAAGAAGAAACTTATGGCGACATTTCCCCTGTGCGTTTAAACACAAATGGTGTTACTGCGTTTGTTTCCATAACACGGGGTTGCGACAATATGTGCACCTTTTGTGTCGTACCTTTTACAAGAGGACGTGAACGCAGCCGCGCCCCACAAAGCATACTTGAAGAAGTAACCAATTTATGGAACAGAGGCTATAAAGAAATAACATTACTAGGACAAAATGTAGATAGCTATTTATGGTATGGGGGCGGATTAAAAAAAGATTTTGACAAAGCCAGCGATATTCAAAAAGCAACCGCGGTTAATTTTGCTAATTTACTGGAGCTATGTGCAAAAGCACAACCAAAAATGCGTATTCGTTTTTCAACTTCCAATCCTCAAGATTTAACCTTAGATGTGGTTAAAACTATGGCTAAATATCAAAATATTTGCAATCATATTCATTTACCTGTACAAAGTGGCAGCAATCGTATTTTAAAAGAAATGAATCGTTTGCACACTCGTGAAGAGTATATGGAATTGATTGACAACATTCGTCGTATTCTTCCAAATTGTACTATTAGCCAAGATATGATTGTTGGCTTTCCTACGGAAACTGAAGCAGATTTTCAAGACACCGTATCGCTAATGAAATATGTAAAATATCATTTTGGATATATGTTTACTTATTCCGAAAGGCCTGGCACCATGGCAGAACGAAAAATGATTGATGATGTACCTGAAGAAGTAAAAAAACGACGCTTACAAGACATTGTAGATTTACAAAGAGAACATAGTGAAATTAGAACCAAGGCCTTTTTAAATAACATTGTAGAAGTTTTAATAGAAAAAGAATCTAAAAAATCTGAATTACAATGGTCTGGAAGGACTTCGCAAAATGTAGTAACTGTTTTTCCTAAAGAAAATTATAAAATTGGTGATTTTGTAAACGTACAAGTTACAGACTGTACAAGTGCTACATTAATTGGAAAAGCCATTGGGTTGAGTGAGAATAATTAAAAAGAAACATTTAAATCAAGAACTAAGATTTAAACATCTGTTCTTTAGTAAATGTATTAAAATAAAATCTTGACTTTAAGTCTTGAGTTTTGAATTAAAAAAAGTATGGAATCAGTTCAAGCAATAAAACAACGATTTGGAATTATAGGCAACAGTGCATCGCTTAATCGTGCTATAGAAAAAGCCATTCAAGTTGCCCCTACTGATATTTCTGTATTAGTTACGGGAGAAAGTGGTGTTGGAAAAGAAAGTATTCCAAAAATAATACACCAATTATCGCACAGAAAACACAATAAATATATTGCTGTAAACTGTGGTGCTATTCCTGAAGGAACTATAGACAGCGAGCTATTTGGGCACGAAAAGGGAGCTTTTACAGGAGCAACACAAACCAGAGAAGGCTATTTTGAAGTAGCTGATGGCGGGACTATTTTTTTAGATGAAGTTGGCGAACTGCCTTTAACTACACAGGTACGCTTATTACGTGTTTTGGAAAACGGTGAGTTTTTAAAAGTAGGTTCTAGTAAAGTACAAAAAACAAATGTACGTATTGTAGCTGCCACAAACGTAAACATGTTTGAAGCCATCCAAAAAGAAAAATTCCGTGAAGATTTATTTTACAGACTAAGCACTGTGGATATTAATCTACCACCACTACGTGAACGCCAAGAAGACATTCATTTATTATTTAGAAAATTTGCTAGTGATTTTGCTTTAAAATATAAAATGCCAACTATTAAATTAACAGATAATGCGGTTCAATCACTTTTAAAACATCGCTGGGGTGGAAATATTCGTCAGTTAAGAAATATTGCAGAACAACTATCCGTTTTAGAACAAAACAGAACTATTAACAGCGAAACTTTGAGAAGTTACTTACCTGCTTCCAATGGCAATTTACCCGCTGTAATTAAAACAGCCAAATCTGAAAGTGACTTTAGTAGTGAACGAGAAATTCTATATAAAGTACTTTTTGACATGAAAAGCGACTTAAATGATTTAAAAAAGCTCACTTTAGAATTAATGAAAAATGGCAATGTAAAAGACGTTGAAAAGAATAACGAAAGTTTGATTCAAAAAATTTATGGCAATGCCGATGAAGATGATGCTGAATATGAAGAAACCACCAATGAACCAGAACTATTATCCATACCCGAACATAATTCAAGTTTAACAGAATTAACAAATTCTACCGATAAATATCATTTTGCTGAAGAAATTGAAGAGGAAGAAACTTTATCGTTGCATGACAAAGAATTAGAATTAATAAAAAAATCATTAGAACGTCACAGTGGAAAGCGTAAATTAGCAGCAGCAGAATTAGGCATAAGTGAACGTACACTCTATAGAAAAATAAAACAGTACAACTTATAATGTAGGTTTAAACAAAGTAATTTGATAACAAAAAGATAATCGCTTATTACAATACCTTGCTAAACAAGTCTTAGCTGAGTACGAACAAAAAAAACATTTAAACAACACCAACTATTTAATGAAACGCATAACATATATTTATATCTTCATTTTAACAGTCACCTTTACAAGTTGTGGTATTTACTCATTTACAGGGATATCCTTAGACCCTGATGTAAAAACATTTCAAGTAAATAGGTTTGAAAATTTAGCTTTGTTAGTAGAACCTGGTTTAGAAAGAGACTTTCAAGTATCCCTCCAAGATTTAATTCAAAATCAAACTAATTTAAGTTTAGAAACCTCAAATGCTCATTTGGTTTATGAAGGCGAAATCACAGATTACCGTATATCCCCAACAACAGCAACCTCTGAAAGTACTGCAGCACAAAACAGGTTAACCATTTCTGTTAAAATACGTTTTTTTAACAGAAAAAAACCAGAAGATGATTTAGAACAATCTTTTTCTTTCTTTTATGATTACCCAGGAAGTTCTCAACTTATTGGTGGTTTAAAAACAACCGCACATGAGGAAATTTTTGAACGTATAACTCAAGATGTTTTTAATGCAACCTTAGCAAAATGGTAACGTTTAGGTTGATGATTTTTTCAGTTCAAATAAAGTGAAAAATCAAAATATTTATAAAATCAAAATTCTATAATAAAATAATTAAATTTGGCTTAGCCAATGAATAGTACAGATTTCACATATTTACTCCAACACCCTCAAACGGTTTCTCACCAGCAAATCAATGATGTAAAATCTATTATAGAGCAGTTTCCTTATTTTCAATCGGCTAGAGCCCTTTTTCTTAAAGGTCTCAAAACTCAAGAAAGCTTCAAATACAATCAAGAATTAAAAACCACTGCTGCTTATACCACTGATAGAAGTATTTTATTCGATTTTATTACTTCAGAAGCTTTTTCTCAAAATAAAATATCACAATTCATAAAACAACATGGAGCACATCTTTTAGACATTCATGTTGATGCTGATGATATTTCAGTAAATAAAAGCGTTTCAATTGATCTTGCTTTGAAGCAACAACTTGAAGACCCTAATGACGTATTTGACCCAACACTTTTTCAAGCCAAAGAACCACGAGAAAAACCAGAATCCATTTTTGTTTTAGATGATTCTGAAACCATTGAAAATACTTCTAAAGAAGCAAAGACACCCCCTATTTCTGCTGAAGATGTTTTAAAAATTGGTTCACCTTTGCAATTTGATAAAAAAGAGAAACACTCTTTCAATGAATGGTTAAACTTAACAAGATTTAAACCTATAAACAGAAGTACTCCTGTTAAAATAAAAGAAACACCTAAAAAAGAAAAACATAACGAAAAAACATCTCCAGAAGCATTAGATCGATTAAAAAAATTTGAATTAATAGATAAATTCATTTCTGAAAACCCAAAAATTCCACCCGTTAAATCGTTTACATCAAATAGCAACATTGCCAAAGACCGAATGATTCAGCCAGAAACGTTGATGACAGAGACTTTAGCACGTATTTATGTTGAACAAAAAAATTATAAAAAAGCCATTCAATCTTATAAGATTTTAAGTTTGAAATATCCAGAAAAAAGTAGTTTCTTTGCAGTCCAAATTAAAGCAGTAGAACAATTACAAGAACAAAATAATATAAAATAATGAGTACGTTCACAATATTTTTAGCCTTAATCGTAATCGTAGCATTTTTGCTCGTAGTAGTTATCATGGTACAAAACCCAAAAGGCGGCGGATTGTCATCTTCATTTGGTGGCGGTGGCACACAGCAATTGGGCGGTGTAAAAAAAACCACTGATTTTTTAGACAAAAGCACATGGACATTAGCAACCTTATTATTAGCCTTAATTTTATTATCAAATGTAGCTATTAATAGAGGTGGAACAGATTTAGATTCTAAAGCCTTGGATGCAGAAGCAACTACAACACAACCGTTGCCTGCTATTCCTGATACACCAGCACAATCACCTATTGATGACTCTGCTACACAAGACTAATTGAGTATTATAAATAAACAAAAAATGCCAACTAAATAGTTGGCATTTTTTGTTACTGCAAGTTTGTCAGTAATTTGTTATTGGCATAATTTTCGAATGATGTATAGTATTAAATAATTAATAACTTAAAAAATAATATAATAATGGGGTTAAACATTAAACCACTAGCAGACCGAGTTCTAATTGAACCATCGCAAGCCGAAACTAAAACGGCTTCTGGAATTATTATTCCTGATAATGCAAAAGAAAAACCACAAAAAGGTACTGTGATTGCAGTTGGAAAAGGTACAAAAGATGAACCAATGACTGTTGCCATTGGCGATGCTGTTTTGTATGGTAAATATGCAGGAACAGAACTTAAATTAGAGGGTAAAGATTATTTAATTATGCGAGAAAGCGATATTCTTGCGATTGTATAAATCGCTATTAGCTATTAGCCTTCGGCTTTTAGCTCCAACTAAAATTAATATTAATTCTTATTAGCTAACAGCAAGTAAGCTTAAGGCTAAATTAAAAATTTAAAAAATGGCAAAAGACATAAAATTTGATATTGAAGCACGCGACGGGCTAAAACGCGGTGTTGATGCATTAGCAAATGCAGTAAAAGTAACATTAGGTCCAAAAGGAAGAAATGTAATCATAAGCAAATCATTTGGAGCTCCACAAGTTACTAAAGATGGTGTATCTGTTGCAAAAGAAATAGAGTTAGAAGATGCTCATGAAAATATGGGTGCTCAAATGGTAAAAGAAGTTGCTTCTAAAACCAATGATTTAGCAGGTGATGGTACAACAACCGCCACCGTTTTAGCTCAAGCTATTGTTAAAGAAGGTTTAAAAAACGTGGCTGCAGGTGCTAACCCAATGGATTTAAAACGTGGAATTGACAAAGCTGTAAGTGCTATTACTGAAGATTTAGAAAAACAATCAAAAAAAGTTGGAAACTCTTCAGAAATGATCAAGCAGGTAGCGTCTATTTCAGCAAATAATGATGACACTATTGGCGAACTTATTTCTAAAGCTTTTAATAAAGTAGGAAAAGAAGGGGTTATTACTGTTGAAGAAGCAAAAGGGTTAGAAACATATGTTGATGTTGTAGAAGGTATGCAGTTTGACAGAGGATATTTATCTCCTTATTTTGTGACCGACTCTGATAAAATGATTGCAGATTTAGAAAATCCATACATTTTGTTATTCGACAAAAAAATATCTAACTTACAAGAAATTCTTCCAATTTTAGAGCCTGTTGCTCAATCTGGTCGTCCGTTATTAATTATTGCTGAAGATGTAGATGGTCAAGCTTTAGCCACTTTGGTAGTAAACAAATTACGTGGTGGATTAAAAATAGCTGCTGTAAAAGCTCCTGGTTTTGGTGATAGACGTAAAGCTATGTTAGAAGATATTGCTATTTTAACTGGTGGAACTGTCATTTCTGAAGAAAGAGGATTTACTTTAGAAAATGCTGATATTTCTATGTTAGGTACTGCTGAAACTGTAACAGTTGATAAAGACAATACTACAATTGTTAACGGTTCAGGAAATGCTGATGATATAAAAGCACGAGTAAACCAAATTAAAGCGCAAATTGAAACAACCACATCAGACTACGATAAAGAAAAACTTCAAGAACGCTTAGCTAAATTAGCTGGTGGTGTTGCCGTACTTTATGTTGGTGCTGCAAGTGAAGTTGAAATGAAAGAGAAAAAAGACCGCGTAGATGATGCTCTTCACGCTACAAGAGCTGCTGTTGAAGAAGGCATTGTTGCTGGTGGTGGTGTTGCTTTAGTGAGAGCTAAGTCAGTTTTAGAAAAAATAACAACCGAAAACCTTGATGAAGTTACTGGAATTCAAATTGTAGCACGTGCTATAGAATCTCCATTACGTACTATTGTAGAAAACGCAGGTGGTGAAGGTAGTGTTGTTGTTTCTAAAGTAATGGAAGGCAAAGGTGCTTTTGGATACGATGCTAAAACTGAAACGTATGTAGATATGTTAAAAGCTGGAATTATCGACCCTAAGAAAGTAACACGTATCGCTTTAGAAAATGCAGCATCAGTTTCTGGTATGATTCTAACTACAGAATGTGCTTTAATTGATATTAAAGAAGAAGCTGCTGCTCATCCTCCAATGGGTGGTGGTATGCCTGGAATGATGTAATTGAAAAGCTTCGATACACACATATTAAAAAACGCTTCAAAAGTTATTTGAAGCGTTTTTTTGTATCTTAATCTAAAATATTCACCGATTTATCCTTACAATAGTTCTCTTTATTTTGGAGAATATTATTATAAATCTTTATTTTGATTGCAATAAATAACGTTAGCCCAAATGAAAAATCGAAAAGCAAAACTAATAATAGCTATGGGCATTACGTTATTAACAATTGTTTTTCTTAGCTATTCCCAAAATAATAAAAAGACAAACTTATATTCTGGAAACATCAACGTACCATACGAACGCACTATTAATTGGAATACAAAATCAAAATTCTACGATTCTATTGTCGGTATGTGGGCTCAAAAAACTGTTGAATATGGGCCCCAAAAAGGAAAGGTTGATAATCCACGCATTTTATTAGCACAACTTCATGCCAAAACAAACATTCCAGAAACCAACAAAATTATATTAAACATGATGCCATGGGGCATCTCTGGTTCCTCTTGGGCACTAAACAAACTTGGCGATTACGATTTTACTTGTACCGTTCTCACATCTATATTATATCAGTTTGGTGATCATCCAGAATTACTATACAAGGAAACATTAGAACACTTACTAAATGTGTTGTTAGTTGAAGATGGCCATAAATTCAGAACTACAGCTCCAAAAACTTTAGGATTATTTCCTGAAACCGAAAATCATATACTGATGACTGAAGGTTCTCGCTATCTAAAAAACAGATGGTTGGCTCTTCATGGAAATAACGACCCAAAATATGATAATATCAGTAATCAAATGGAATCAAAACTCATTAAGTTCTTACATAAAATGAAAACCAATGGACTGCATGAATTTAATTCCATGCCTTATATTGGCTATACTATAACAGCCCTATTAAACTTAGAAGCCTATGCTTCTGAAAACCTTAGAAAAGAAGCTCGAGATGTATTAGACTACATGAATTTTTGCTATGCCATTGGAAGTTATAATTATAAATACTTTCCACCAATGAGAAGACGTTATGACCGTGCTAACTGGCACAAATTAACTACAGGATACCATACCGTTTTTATGAAGGCTTGGATGAGTTTTTTACCTAAAGAAAAAACAAATTTCAATATTGGACAAGGACAAGCTCATGCTTTAATGGGAGCATGTATGCCATACCGTCCAGCAGATAAAATCACCAAACTTTTATTTAACAAAGGAAATGGTTACTTTATAAAAATAGGACATGGTAAGAATGCGAGTCCTGAAATATATGCTGCGGGTGTAAACTATTTGCTCTCTGCAGGTGGTGTTAATCGTGGAAAAACATCTCAAATTGTTGCTCGACCCATTACTCTTTTTATTAATGATGACGCAAAAAGCTTAGAAGAAACTTTTCATATATTTGGACCAGGCTCCAATTTTAAGGAATGGAATAATACTGGAGTATATAAAAATTTTGCTTGTGCTGCTGGGCCTGTATCTGTTCCAAAAGGACAACAACCTATTGCTCAAAACAAAATATGGTCTATCTATACTGCTAATGAAAACTTATTTCTTGCTGTATTTTCTTCAAAAAACCTTGGTATTTTAGCTGTTTTTGAAAATGAAGACCCAAAAGAAATACTCCTAAATTTAGAAAAAGAAAATTCAGATTTAGAAAAGTTAAAAACACAATTTAAATTTTCTAATGGCTCATTAATTATTTATGACGTTTATGCTCCAAAAAACAAATGGGTTATTAAACAAGTAGATAGCACACCTCTTGATAGATTATATGATGATTGGCCTTTAATTCATGGTGAATTTTAGTTGCAAATCAACTGTAATTACTGACGCTAAACATTATACCAAATCTTTTTTATTTTTTTGTAAAATAGCTTCAAAAACACTTAAAACAACCAATACTAATTAAACTTACTTAAAAAAAATAACAAATTAATTAATTATTTTTTTACGTTAATAATAGCAAACACTCACACTTATTGATTTATAAATTATAGTATCAGACATTTGTTAACAAACAATGCAAAAACATTTAAGCACAAGTACCTGACACAAATTTAGTTTTGTAGTTTGAATTCAGAAGGGCTCATACCTGTATGCTTCTTAAAAAACCTTGAAAAACTACTAATAGAATCAAAACCTAATTTAAAAGCCAATTCTTTGGTAGTGATTTCACTCCTAACTATTCTGCGTTTTGCTTCTGTTATTTGACGTTGTTGAATAATTTGCTTTGCAGTTAACTTTAGTTTATCTTTTAGAATTTGATTTAATCGTTGTCCACTTATTCCTAATTTTTCAGCATAAAAATGAGTATTTACTTCTTTCAAAAAATGAATTTCCATTAGCTCTAAAAACTTAAACACTCGCTTTTGACTTAAATCTTGTTTTAAAAAACTGCTTCTTTGATACCTTATCAAATGTAGTAATAACAACTTTAATAAGGTTTTAATCATAATAAAAGATGCTGTACCACTACTATATTCACCTTTAAGTAATTCAATTATTTTTTGTATTTGCTTAACTTCTCTTACTTCTGTTAATACAAATTCTGGAAATTTATTAAAAAGCGACATTACATCTAATGCATATTCAATGTCATCTTCATCAATTAAATCACGTTCAAAATTTATTAAAATCCCATCCTTAGTATTAAATACTTCGGTGCTAAATACTTCATTTAAAGGTTTAAAGTGAATTACTAAATCACCAGATTTAAATTCAAAATAAATACCCATAGAATTAGCAGATAGTAATTTCCATTTGCTTTCACTATTTTGAAGAATTTGAAATTTATTGTTATTACTTAATGTATTCATTTACTTTGAAGTGAACCTCAAAAGTAAGAAGAATTTTTTATGTTTATTTTTTTGATAATTTTTGAAACATAAAATACATTGCGCAACCAATGATTAAAGCCAAACCTACCGATACCTTATAAATTGCGGTATAATTATTAGATACATATTCAATAAATGTAGACAGAAACTGTCCTCCAAAAACTCCCATAGAGAATAAACCTAAATTCTTTCCTTGGCTTTGTAAGGTGCTAGCTTCAAGCATCATATGATTTAACAAAGGAATTGTAAAACCAAAACCTGTACCTATAAAAATTACTGTTAGTATTAAAAATGGGATACTCATGGTAGTTGCTAATACCAAATAGCCGCCCATAAAAAACATAAATCCAAGTGCAACTGTTTTTCCATCTCCTAAAGCTTTTACCATTTTTGGCATTTGACTCGCTGTTAAAATTGCTATTACAGATATAGAAGCCATTAAATACCCGGTTTCCGATTCACTAAAACCAAATGATTGTGGTAAGTATATTGGTAACGTCACAAAACCCACAAAAAATAACATCATGGCTAAAAGTGACGCCACAAAAATGAGTCTAACTTTCAACTTACTCTTTTTATTTTCTTGTTGAATTTGAGAATTATCTACAATACTATGTTTTGGTTTTGGCAATGTAATTGCTACCAAAATCAAGCAAAAAAGAGCAACAAGATAAATGTAAAAGGGAAATTGCCAATTTATTTCTCCCAAAATGCCTCCGATGGCTAAAAAAATAACACCACCCAATTCAATTGACATTCCTTGCCATGCAATCATTTTCATTCTGGATTCACCTGTAAAAAAGTCAGCAATATAGGCCGTAATAGATACTTGAATTGTAACTGTTGCTGCACCAAGTAAAATTCTATCTATAATTAAAATGTAATCATTACTTATAAAGGCTCCTATAAAACCTAAAATTGCATAAGGAATCAATCCTATACTTAATAGTTTTATAGTTCCTAATCTATTAAGCAATCTGCCAACTAAAGGTGCAAAAAGAACCACACCTAATGAAGGTAGTGTAATAAGCCAACTTGCAGAAAAGCTTAAATCTTTATGCTTTACAATTCCAGATAATGAAGGTGCAATAACCGTACCTACCATTATAGTTAGGCTACTAACAAATAATATGGTAAAGATTCCGAAGTTTGATATTTTATTCATGCTACAAAATTCAAACTAATCTATCAAAACACGCTTACCTGTTTTTATAATTTAATATACAAAAATGAAAATTTGAATAAAAATAAGTATTAGCACCTACTTTTTCCTATCAATCACGTAATTGACCATTAGCTCTAAGGAGTCTTTATATCTTGATTCTGGATAGGTTTTAAGCAATTGCAATGCCTCTTCTTGAAATTGCTTCATCTTTTGTATTGCATAATCTAAACCTCCACTATCTTTTACAAAAGAAATCACTTCCTTAACGCGCTTAGTATCTTTATTATGGTTTTTGATTGAGTTAATCAGCCAATTTTTTTCTTTTTTTGAAGCATGATTAAGTGTATAAATTAGAGGCAAGGTCATTTTTTGCTCCTTAATGTCAATACCTGTTGGTTTACCTATTTGATCATCTCCATAATCAAATAAATCATCTTTAATTTGAAAGGCCATCCCAATCAACTCACCAAATTTGCGCATGATTTCCACGTGATTAGATTCTGGTTTTACCGAAGCAGCTCCTAAACTACAACAAGCAGCAATTAAAGTAGCCGTTTTTTGCCGTATAATTTCATAATAAATATCCTCAGTAATATCCAACTTTCTGGCCTTTTCAATTTGAAGCAACTCCCCTTCACTCATTTCTCTTACTGCAATTGAAATAATTTTCAATAAATCAAAATCGTTATTATCAATGCTTAAAAGCAAACCTTTAGAGAGTAAAAAATCACCTATTAAAACAGCTATTTTATTTTTCCAAAGAGCGTTTACAGAAAAAAAGCCACGACGCCTATTGCTATCGTCAACCACATCGTCGTGTACTAAAGTAGCAGTATGTATCAATTCTATAACCGAGGCTCCTCTATAAGTACGTTCACTAACTTCGCCATTAGATACCATCTTAGCTACTAAAAACACGAACATAGGTCGCATTTGTTTGCCTTTTCTGTTTACAATGTAATGGGTAATTCTATTTAATAATGCTACCTTACTAGCCATAGAAAGCTGAAACTTTTGTTCAAAAAGTTCCATTTCGTATGCTATAGGTTGTTTAATTTGTTCTACTATCTTCATGTGAAGAAACAAATATAAGTTTTAGATAAATATTTTTTATGATTTATTTGCTAATTGTCCACAAGCCGCATCAATATCCTTACCTCGGCTTCGGCGTACATTAACCACAATACGATTTTTTTCCAATGACGCAATGTAATTTTCTAAAGCCTCATTAGTGGCTTGTTGAAACTCGCCATCATCAATTGGATTGTATTCTATAATATTGACTTTACATGGTACATATTTACAAAACTTAACAAAAGCATCAATATCTTTTTGGGTATCATTAATACCCTTCCAAACCACATACTCATAACTAATTTTACGTTTGGTTTTAGCGTACCAATATTCCAAAGATTCCTTTAAATCTTTAAGCGGAAAGGTTTCATTAAAAGGCATTATGGTAGTTCTTACCTCATCAATAGCAGAGTGTAGAGATACAGCTAAATTAAACTTCACTTCATCATCAGCCATTTTTTTTATCATTTTAGGCACACCTGATGTAGAAACTGTAATACGTTTTGGAGACATCCCTAAACCTTCAGAAGAGGTTATTTTATCAATAGCCTTAATCACATTATTATAGTTCATAAGCGGCTCACCCATCCCCATAAACACAATATTACTTAACGGTCTATTAAAATACAATTTACTCTCATTATCTATAGCCACAACTTGATCGTAAATTTCATCAGGATTTAAATTCCGCATGCGCTTTAAACGTGCCGTGGCACAAAACCGACAATCTAAACTACAGCCAACTTGACTAGATACACAAGCTGTAGTTCGGGTTTTTGTTGGAATTAAAACAGACTCTACAATCAAACCATCGTGCAATCGTACCGCATTTTTCACAGTACCATCACTACTGCGTTGCATAGTATCTACTTGTATGTGATTAATAACAAAATTGTCTTCAAGCATTTGACGTGTTTCTTTTGAAACGTTTGTCATATCCTCAAAAGTATGAGCAGATTTTTGCCATAGCCATTCGTAAACTTGATTGCCTCGAAAGGCTTTATCACCTTGTGTTACAAAAAAATCCCGAAGTTGTTCTTTTGTTAATGCTCGAATGTCTTTTTTATCTGTTGCCATAAGTTTTGCAAAAATAGTGAAACGATTTACGAATTACGATTTTTGATTTACGAATTATAAATTGAAACTCATATTTGCAATAATGACTGAAGAAAGAGTCGTAGAAACTTCTCAAAAAAAAGCACCCTATAAAACTCCAACACTTTTAAGTAAGAATAAAAAATAAAAAAGCCTTGTTAAAACAAGGCTTTTTTATTTTTTATATAATTAACATGGCATCGCCATAGCTATAAAATTTATACTTTTCTTTAACTGCTTCTTCATAAGCACGTTTTATAAAATCGTGTCCTGCAAATGCGGATGCCATCATCAACAAAGTTGATTTTGGTGTATGAAAATTAGTAATCATACAATTAGCAATACTAAAATCATAAGGAGGGAAAATAAATTTATTGGTCCATCCGCTCATTTCATTTAAACGACCGTTTGAAGACACAGCACTTTCTATAGCACGCATTGATGTTGTTCCTACGGCACACACGCGTCTTTTATTTTCTATAGCAGTATTTACTGTTTTTACGGCTTCTGGGCCAATAAAAAGCTCTTCGCTATCCATTTTATGTTTTGATAAATCTTCTACCTCAACTGGGTTGAAGGTCCCTAATCCTACATGAAGAGTTACTTTAGCAAACTCAACACCTTTAATTTCCAAACGTTTTAAAAGATGTTTTGAAAAATGTAATCCTGCTGTTGGAGCTGCTACAGCACCTTCTTTTTCTGCAAAAATAGTTTGGTAACGATCTTCATCTTCTGGCTCAACCTCTCGTTTAATATATTTTGGAAGCGGTGTTTCTCCAAGTTCCGTTAGTTTTCTACGAAATTCTGTGTAAGACCCATCATAAAGAAAACGTAATGTACGACCTCTAGAGGTGGTGTTATCTATTACTTCAGCTACCAAAGTATCGTCATCACCAAAATAAAGTTTATTACCAATTCTTATTTTTCGTGCTGGATCCACCAAAACATCCCATAAGCGTTGCTCTTCGTTTAATTCTCTTAATAAGAAAACTTCAATTCTAGCTCCTGTTTTTTCTTTATTACCATAAAGTCTTGCAGGAAATACTTTGGTATCATTGAGAATCATCACATCATCCTCATTAAAATATTCAATAAGATCTTTAAATTGTTTGTGCTCAATAGTTTGTTTAGCTCTGTCCAAAACCATTAATCGAGATTCATCTCTATTTTCCGCTGGATGCTCTGCTAATAACTCTTCAGGTAAATTGAAACCAAAGTGTGATAATTTCATTTGTTTTTTATTTTATTGTTAGTTGAATGCTACTTTCAACCTCATAATTATTGAAAGGAGCATTAAAATATAATTTAAAAGCTTAAGGTTTTTCCTTAACATTTTAAAAACAGGATGCAAATATACAATCTGAAGATAGGCGTTGTCAAGTAAATACGTGATTATTATTTATTCACCTAATCAACTTCCAAATACTCAATTAAATTTTAAAGTTCATTTCGTGTCATTTTAAATCCTATTGTTTCCAAATCTTCCCAAAAAGTTGGATAGGATTTTGAAACCACCTCTGCATCTTCAATAACAATAGATGTTTTTAATGCTAAAGGTGCAAATGCCATGGCCATTCTATGATCATTATACGTACTAATAGACACCATATTATTTATAGAAGTGGACGCAGATAAGTGAAGTGACTTATTTGTAATTTCAACTTGACCCCCTAATTTTTCAATTTCCGTTTTTAAGGCCACCAATCTGTCGGTTTCTTTTATTTTTAGTGTATGGAGTCCTGTTAAATCACAAGGAATTCCTAATGCAAAACAAGTTACCGCAATGGTTTGAGCAATGTCCGGCGCGTTTTTAAGATTTAAAGCTAATGCCTCTGTGTTAAACGTTTCCTTTTTAAGCCTTATTTTATTATCTTCAAAACTTGTGATTACACCAAAATGCTTATATATATCTGCTAAAACGGAATCTCCTTGTAATGAATTTTCTTTATAAGATGATAAAATTATTTCAGTATCTAAGGGACTCATAGCTGCAATGCTATAATAATATGAAGCCGAAGACCAATCGGATTCTACAACCAGTGTTTTTGGTTCTAACTTATTTATGGTAGGTTTCACAGTAATAACATTTCCTACAAATGATGCTTTTACACCTATTTCATCTAATAAAGCCAAAGTCATGTTTATATACGGTACCGAAGTTATTTCTCCTTCTAAAGTTAATTCTAAACCATTTTCCAACTTTGATGCTATTAATAATAAGGCTGAAATGTATTGGCTACTAACATTAGCTTTTAATGACACATGGTATTTATCTAACTTTTTCCCTTTAATTTTAAGAGGTGGTAAACCCGTATTTTCAGTATAGGTAATGTCTGCTCCTAACTCCTGAAGTGCTTCAACTAAAATTTGGATTGGACGCTCCTTCATTCGTTTAGACCCTGTAAGCTCCACCGTTCTTCCTTCTTGAATTGAAAAATAAGCCGTCAAAAATCGCATGGCAGTTCCTGCATGATGAATATTTACCAAATTTGATGAGGTTTCTAAAGCCCTTGTCATAACACTACTATCGTCAGATATAGAAACATTTTCAAGTTTAAACTCAGGGTAAAGTGCTTTTAAAAGTAATAGTCGGTTTGATTCACTTTTAGAGCCCGTTATTTCAATAGAAGATTGCTTTGCAATTTTAGATTTTTGGAGTATAATTTGCATATTTGAGGTCTTTTCCGCTTTAAATAAGCTGCAAATTTACTTTAATTTTTCGTTATTATGATGCCTATCATGGTCACGTTTTGCTTTTTTGTCCATTCTTTTATCAAAAGCTTCTTGTAAATCTACTCCTGTTTGGTTTGCTAAACATAACACTACAAACAACACATCTGCCAATTCTTCACCTAAATCTTTCTCTTTATCACTTTCTTTTTCACTTTGCTCTCCGTAACGTCTTGCTATAATACGAGCTACCTCACCAACTTCCTCGGTAAGTTGCGCCATATTAGTAAGTTCATTAAAGTAACGTACACCATGCTCATTAATCCAATTATCTACTATTTTTTGTGCGTTTTGTATATTCATTATGCTTTGGTTAAAACTATTTGTTCATTCTGCTTTTCTATTATTTGTTTAAAATACTCTTTTAATGCTGTATAGTATTGCGACGATATTATTGAGGAATTAATTTGCTCATTTACAGTTAATTGCAAACCTCCAACAACATTTACAACTTGATAGGTAAAAGTTCCCATGTTATCTGGGAGCGTAAATGCTTTTGAATCTGGCAATGATTCTACATTATATCCCTGTGGCAAATTTATTGAAATTCTATAAACTGAACTTTGTGGGTACCCAAAATCTACTGGGAACTCACGAAACTCTAATTTAAAAGGATTTGATTTGGTTCGTAAAAAGAACAAGGGTGAAAAATATATTTTATCACCAATAACATCTGCCTGATTTTCTAAAGAAAATTTATAGGTTTCCATAATAGGTTTCAATAAATCGGATTCATTAGCAACCGTAAAATCTGATATTTCAATACCATTATATTTATTTTCTAATTTCTCTAAAAACTGCTCTTTATTTGATTCATTATACTGTTCTCTATAAAACATAGCACTATGGTCATTCTTAATAGTTCTGATAGATCCCTCAAGCAATCCGTCTGCTGCTAAAGTAACCATCATAATTATTGTACTTGCTGATTTTTGATTGGGGTATAAATTAACAGCTGCAGAACTTCCATTGCTTCTTATTATTCGTCCCTCCCAATTCAAAGCTCTAAAAGGTAGTATATTAGGCAAACTGTACTTATTTGTAGCATCTAACAACACGGTCCCTTCGGGTGTTTCAATTCCTGAAATTACATAATTATAACCATCGAGTGTTGGAAACAAAGGAATTCCATGATGCCGAGTACTAACCAAAACCGGATTAGCATCTAATCCTGCATAACGGAGCATAGCCGTTAGCATGAGGTTTATTTCTGCTACATTTCCAACCTGGTCTTTATAGGCTTTTCTAACACCTTCATCTGTATAATATCCATAATATTTATTCCATTTAACTTTAGTTTTTACAAAATTATATATTATGGCTGCTCTGGTTGCTGGATCTGAAATACTTCCTATTAAGACATCTATATCGTCTTCAAAATATCCTGTTCTTTCTAACTCCAAACCAAAATTTGAGCTTTCGTATATTTTTTTAACAACATCTTCCCAAGTTGTTGCATAATATTTTGGTATCGCATTTGGAAATTCTGTGTATGAAAGTTCATATTTTACAGAAGATCTATAATTATCAATATTATTAACATAAGGCTCGTCTTTTAATGCAGGCACATCGGTTAACTCATAATAAGTAATGCTTTTTGTAAAATCTAAATTATTCGTTTGATATGAAGTTTCTTGAACGCCTCCATACAGACTTGCCGATCCTCGTGTTTTATTTGTAAATATAATTTTATCATTTTTTGATTCGGTTTTGGGAGTTATGGGCAAAAATCCTTTGGTATTCAATTTAAACTTAAAAAACTCTGGCACTTCAAATTCTGCCTCTAATTTTTTAATAGGAATGTCATTTTGAAATTCATAATCATCCACTAAAGAATAAAAAGGAGACTCTATTTGATATTTAAACTCTACAATACAACCTTCTTTTATATTGGGCATAGTAAACTTTACTTGATTATAATATTTTGAACGTTCTGTTTTAAAAACACCATCTTTATCTAACTTTTCATCTTCAATTTTGCCATCAATTAAATTATATGTATTGGCTTTCAAATAACCAAATATCTCTTCATTACTACCACTCTTATACAAGTTAATTTCTTTTGTAGCGTAGTTAAAACCTTCTTGATTATATATTTTCAAGCGCTGATGCACATCAGTTATAAGCTGAAACCCTTCGTCATGATCATACCTAAAATAGGTTTTTCTGTATTTGTATAAATAAGTAGCGCTTGCTGATGAATCCAAGGGGTTGAATGTTTCCTGAAGTTCATCTTCTGACACTTTTCCAAATCTATAATCTTGAGCGTTAGCCAAAAAACTGAAAACAAAAAAAAGAATAATACTGTATTGCTTCATAAGAAATTAAATTTTAATTAGTGCTATTTTTGAATTATCAAGTTTGGCAACTTCTTTATAAAAATCTCTAAATGCCTCATAATCCTCTTTTGGATAATCACCATCGTTAACCAAAAATTGTCTTTTATAAATTATTGTGTTTTCATCTTTTACAATAATTTCAGCATGATAATCCCCAAATTTATTTTCAAGATGCTTTGGTTTTGGTAATGATTCAACTTTAAAACCGGTAGGCAATTCTATTTCAACCTCATCTATATCTTTAAAGCCTCTGTAAATTTTAAGTGGTAATGCTCTTTCTCTATACCGGTCTGGAATGTAGGTGTTTCTATTTAACGCATTTACGGTTATTAACATTCTATCACCTATGAGTTTAGAATAATTGCTGGCATTAAAATTTATGGTTTCATTAAATTGAATGTTGGTTTTATCATTGTCAATTTCAATGTTTTCTATTCGGATGTTATTAATATATTTCCATCTTTTTTTATAATGAACATCAAGATTTCTGGGTGTTTCAGATTCTAATTCGTATTTATCACCATATTGAATACCTTTTGAAGATACTTTTGCATTAACAAAAATTTCGCCATTGGTTGACACACTATAATATCCTTTAATTAATTGTATGTTTTCTTCTGTTTGATACTTTTTGGTCCGCTTAATTTCTCCTCCTTCTGGAGTTATAACCATAACATCTCTATCATCAGTAAAATCACCAATAAATCCAAATGGCAGTTTCTGACTGGTACACTCCAACCAAATATCATCTTGATTTTGCATTGGAATATTAAGAATAACATGATTGGTTTGCCCGCTAAATGACACAAACTCTTTATCTACATTAATACGCTCTGAAGACGATGCAAAAAGTCTGGTATAATTTGATTTAACACCAACAACTTCTAAAAGTGCTTTTGTATAATTTGTTAAACCTTTACAATCTCCATATTTTACTTTATCCACTTCTTCTGCAGATATAGGCTGCATACCTCCAATTCCCACTTGAACACTAATATACCGGGTATTGTCCTGCACAAATCGATACACTATTTTTGCTTTTTCTACAGGGTTTTCAACGCCTTTTACCAATTCTAAAATATGCTGTTTTGTGGTTTCTGATACAGTAGATCTACCATTTAGTAAATAGTTATTAAACCATTTACCCATACTACTCCAATCATCTGCTTTTGCCATCACCCCTTCATAATTAAATTCTTCAGAAGCAAAAAATACTTGCGGTGCCATATTACGAAATGACGGACTATGGTCTTCGCGTTTTATTGCAGGCAATTCTGCAACTTTATAATAAATTTTTCCAGGTATTTCTTCTTTGTGCAACTGAACCTTTTCAAAGTTTTTTTCTTTTTTTCTTATAGAAATTTCTTCTGAATAATTTAAAGTATAGGTACTATTCTCAACACTTACATAATAACCATCTAATGGCCTGAAGGAGTCAATAAAGGCTGTATTATCCGTTTCAATTTCAGAAATAAACTCTATTGTATATGGATACATTATGGGCGTATATTCCAAATATTTTAATCTGTAATCTGAATATAAAGTTCCTCCATCTACTGCACTTACATCTTTAAAATCGTTTTTCTTTATTTTTTTTATTTGATTACCTAAATTATCAAACACCAATACATTTAAATTATTTATTTTTACATTGCTATTGTAATACAGGTAGGCATCAATATTTCTATCCCCCATTTTATTAAGTACTGTAATTACACGCTTTATTTCAACAGACATATCCTTTGACGATTTTAAGGACACAATAATATCATGAGACCTTATTACAGCATTGGCGTTTTGTGTCAAATTATCTGGAATTGTAAAACTGGTATATATATTTTCTTGAGAAGAAACCACTAATGCCATAAATAGTAGTAAACAATTAATGGTATATTTTATAACCATAAGTAAGTTTTAAATAACATTAAAGCCATAAATATATAGCAATTAAGCTTTGAATTCAATGAGAAAAATCATGTTTTATAATTATTTTCTTTATTAAATAACAAAAAAATCCTACAGCTAATATATAAAAAATCATATAATAAAATGTATTTTAATCCATTGAAAAATACTTGAAGTCTTTTAAAAAATAAACCTAATAATTCCGAAAGTGAATTCTTTTACTTCTCTAAAAACAAATAAAACAGAATGGAAAACAACTCGATACTTCAAGGAGATGGAGTTCTTGAAAACTCTTAATTTAAGAATCATGACATCAAAACTCAGATGAACTATTCTTTATTCTTTGTATCAATTATAATAGTAACAGGGCCATCATTAATTAATTCTACTTTCATATCGGCTCCAAACTGACCGGTTTGTACTTTTTTACTCAAATCAGTTTCAAGTTGTTTTACAAAAGTTTCATAAAGAGGAATTGCAATATCTGGTTTTGCTGCTTTGATATAACTTGGACGGTTCCCTTTTTTAGTGGTTGCATATAAAGTAAACTGACTAACAACAATTGCATTGCCATTAACATCAATAATAGATTTATTCATGACACCATTGTCATCACTAAATATTCTAAGATTTGCAATTTTATTGGACAACCATTTTATATCAGCTTGAGAATCTTCATCAACAATCCCCAATAAAATCAAAAGACCGTTATCTATTGAAGCCACAGTTTCCCCTTCAATAGTGACACTTGATTTTAAAACTCTTTGAATAACAGCTTTCATTTATTGATTATCCCAATTATCAGTTCTATAATTTTCCTCATCTCCTTCAATTATTTGCAAATAACTACGGTAACGCGAAAAAGCAATTTCATCATTATCCAAAGCATTTTTAACAGCACAATGAGGTTCTTGAATATGCAAACAATTATTAAACTTACAATCTTGTTTTAACGCAAATATCTCTGGAAAATAATCGCCCACCTCTTCTTTATCCATATCAACCACACCAAACCCTTTAATTCCAGGCGTATCAATTATTTGAGCTCCAAAACTTAAATCAAACATTTCAGCAAAAGTTGTGGTATGCTGCCCTTGCATATGTTGAGTAGAAATCGCTTTAGTTTTAATATCCAATGATGGCTCGATAGCATTTACCAATGTAGATTTTCCAACCCCAGAATGTCCTGAAAACATACTTACTTTACCTTGCATTAACGCCTTTACTTTATCAACGTTTTTGCCACTAATAGCAGAAACTCCAATACACTCATAACCAATTTTTCTATAAGTATGTGCCAAAAATCTAACCTCATTTAAAGTATCTTCATCATACGTATCTACTTTATTGAAAAGCAAAATAGTTTTTACCGAATACGCATTGGCTGTAACTAAAAAGCGGTCAATAAAACTGGTTAAAGTAGGCGGATTATTAATAGTTATAAGTAAAAACACTTGATCTATATTGGCCGCTATAATATGGGTTTGCTTAGATAGGTTTACAGATTTTCTAACAATATAGTTAGTACGGTCATGAATATTAAAAATAATACCAGAAACTTTATCATTATCAGCTTCTAATTCAAAATCTACTACATCGCCTACCGCTATTGGATTGGTGCTTTTTATACCCTTGATTCGGAATTTTCCTTTCATACGGCATTCATAGATTTCTCCCTGCTCAGTTTTTACCGTATACCAGCTTCCTGTAGATTTATAAACGTGTCCTGTCATCCATAAAATTATATTTTACAAATTAACGACTTTTAAACTTAAAAAAAAGTAAGAAAATAAACTACATTAGCCCCATAATCATAAAAAATCCAACAACATGAAAAAACTATTATTTATTTTTAGTATTTCTTTCTTTGCTTTTTTTGAAACGCAAGCACAATTAGAATACAAAGTAGTAACCAGTGTAGAATCTATTGTACCTAATGGTTTAGGTCGCTCTAGAATTATTAGTTCAAATGAAGAAAAAAACTATAAAGATTTCACGTCTACACAAACTGATGACGATAACGGACGTAATAAATCAGATAGAGGTGAAATTAGAGTAAAAGATTTTGATGAAACCAAATTATTAAACTTCTATAACATAGGTGGTATTCGTTTTCAGAACATTGCTGCGAATGATGCCGTTATCACTTCTAAAATAAACACCATGGTTGAAGAAGGCTGGGAATTGGCTTTTGTAACAAGTGCTGTGGAAAGCGATGCTGGCAAAAGTGACAATCAAGGTATTTTTATTACGCGTTATATTTTTAAAAAAACTAAGCTATAAACATATTTTGCTACAAAAAAAAGCCCCGCAGTTGCGGGGTTTTTTTACCTTAATCAAAATCCAATTATCCATTGATAATTTTCTCTTGATGATTAATTGATTCTTGATGAATGGCTTTAAACATTTTTAAGATAAACTCCTCACTTAAACCTTGAGATTCTCCCTCAATAACCATTTTACCTAAAATTTCATTCCAACGTTTGCTTTGTAATACTGCAACATTTTTAGATTTTTTAAGCGCTCCAATACCATCAGCCGCTTTCATACGCTTTCCTAAAAGATCAATAATTTGATTATCAATTACATCTATTTGAGCTCTTAAATTATCTAATGACTTATTATACTCCGCTTCTGGATCAGTTTCTTTTCTAATTTTTAAATCTTTCATAATTTGAATCAAACTAGACGGAGTAACTTGTTGAGCTGCATCACTCCAAGCATTTTCTGGATCGTAATGCGTTTCAATCATCAATCCATCAAAATTTAAATCCAATGCTGTTTGAGATACGTCAAAAATCATATCTCTTTTTCCTGTAATGTGTGACGGATCATTAATTAAAGGGATATCTGGATATTTATTTTGAAACTCAATAGCTAATTGCCATTCTGGATTGTTTCTATATTTTGTTTTTTCGTATGTTGAAAACCCTCTGTGGATAGCTCCTATATTTTTAACGCCAGCTTTGTAAATTCTTTCAATACCACCTAACCATAAAGCTAAATCAGGATTTACTGGATTTTTAATTAATACAGGCTTATCTGTACCCTCTAAAGCATCTGCAATTTCTTGCATAATAAAAGGACTTACAGTTGAACGCGCACCAATCCATAATAAATCAACATCATGCTCTAAAGCTAATTTTACGTGTGCTGCATTAGCAACTTCAGTACAAATTTTCATACCAGTTTCCGCCTTTACTTTTTGCAACCATTTTAGTCCTAATGCACCAACACCTTCAAACATTCCTGGTCGTGTTCTTGGCTTCCAAATACCTGCTCTAAAATAACTAACATCCGTATCTTTTAGCTCATGCGCTATTTTTAATACTTGCTCTTCAGTTTCAGCACTGCAAGGTCCTGCAATTACCAATGGATGATTTAAATTTAAATCATCTAACCAGGTTCTCATTTCTTTCTTGTTTTCCATAATTTTACTCTTAACTAATTCCTTTTAAAATGTCTTTTATATAATTGGTGTTCTTCATCTCATTAAAAATAGCTTCAAAATCATCTTGTTCCATCAGCTCTTTAAAATGTATAAGATTATTAATATACGCTTCTAATATTTCAATAACATTAGTTTTATTTTGTTTGAAAATGGGTGTCCACATTTCTGGTGAACTTTTAGCTAAACGTACAGTGGAAGCAAATCCACTACCTGCCATATCAAAAATATCACGTTCATTTCTTTCTTTATCAATAACCGTTTTCCCTAACATAAACGAACTTATATGTGATAAATGTGATACATAAGCAATGTGTTTATCGTGCGCCTCTGGATTCATATAACGAATGCGCATACCAATATCTGCAAACAATTTTAATGCTTTTTCTTGAAGTTTAAAGGTTGTTTTTTCAACTTCACATACAATATTGGTCTTACCTACAAATAAACCACCAATGGCCGCACTTGGCCCTGAATGCTCGGTACCTGCAATGGGGTGCATGGCTAAAAAATTTCTTCGTTTGGGATGGTTTTCAACAACTTTACAAATATCAACCTTTGTAGAACCAGCATCAACAACCAAACCTGTATCAGAAACTAAGTCTAAAACCGTTGGTAGTAATTTTACGGTAGCATCAACTGGAATAGATATAATTACTAAATCAGCATTTTTTATATCCTCTAAGCTTGCCTTTTTATCTATTAATTTAAGCGCTAAGGCTTCTTCAAGAGTTGCATCCTTTCTACTAATACCGTGAATAATAACATTCGGATCATTCTTTTTAATATCAATAGCAAGGCTCCCACCTATTAAACCAACTCCTATGGCGTATATATTTTTCATAATAGCCTTTCCCTAATCCTTTCTATATGAAAAAGAACTGTTACGGGTTTTTCTGTTTTTATTATATTATTCTTATTTCCTTTTTTCTATAACATGACAATTAGCTACAATTGCTACTTTATTTCATTCTTGCAAACGCTTCTTCTAAAACCTCGGTAGTTGCGCATAAAGAAAATCGTATATAGCCTTCTCCTTGACTACCAAAAATAGTACCTGGTGTTATAAAAACATGCTTATTTTTAAGCACGCCGTCAATAAACTCCTCAGCTTTAACCAAAGGCGGTAATTTAGCCCAAACAAAAAGACCTGTCGCATTTTTATCATATGTACAATTTAATGCCTCTGCTAATTTCCATACTAAATCTCGGCGTTCTTTATAAACATTATTTAAAGTGGCATACCACATTTTTGAACATTGTAAAGCTTCAACAGCGCCTTTTTGAATACCATAAAACATCCCAGAATCCATATTACTTTTTACCTTTAAAATATTATTGATATGAGTGCTATCTCCTACAACCATCCCAACACGCCATCCTGCCATATTAAAAGTCTTACTTAGTGAATTAAGTTCTAAACATACCTCTTTAGCACCTTCAATACTCAAAATACTTATTTGCGTATCATTTAATATAAAACTATACGGATTATCATTAACAATTAAAATGTGATGCTTTTGTGCAAAAGCCACTAAATCCTCAAACAACTTTTTAGTTGCTGGCGCACCTGTTGGCATATGTGGATAATTAACCCACATTAATTTTACTTTACTTAAATCTAATTTTTCTAAAGTATTTAAATCTGGCTCCCAATTATTAGCTTCATCTAATTCATACAAAATAGGCTCAGCACCTACTAATCGTGTTACAGATTGATAAGTTGGATACCCTGGATTTGGAATTAAAACTTGATCGCCCTCATTCAAATATGCCATTGAAATATGCATAATACCTTCCTTGCTGCCCATTAACGGCAATATATCTGTAGCAGGACTTAAAGACACCTTAAAATGTTCTTTATAAAAAGTAGCCATAGCCTCTCTAAGCTCAGGCAGCCCTTGATAGCTTTGGTATTTATGAGCATTTGTTTCAAATAAACTCCCCGAAATAGCATCAATCACTTTTTGTGGTGGCGCTAAATCAGGACTCCCAATACCTAAATTAATAATGGGTTTTCCATTAGCAATTAACTGGTTAACTTCTCTCATCTTTTTTGAGAAATAGTATTCCTCAACGGTGTATAATCTATTAGCTACTTCAATCATAACTTTGCCTTTTTATATTCTCCTAAAACTTTAAAACTTGATGCCATAATTTCTATTAAAGATTTCGCTTTTTTAAAATCTAAATAGGTTTCAAAAGTGACATCTACAAAAAAGGCATATTTCCAAGGTGTTTCTATTATTGGTAACGATTGGATTTTTGTTAAATTCAATTTGCAATCACTCATTACATTCAATATAGTTGCCAAACTACCCCGTTTATGATCTGCTTCAAACTTTATTGATGCTTTATTAATTTCATGCTCTGGCACTTCAGAATTTGTTCTTTTTACTATAACAAATCTTGTTTCATTATGTTTAATGGTTTGAATGCTATGTGCTAAAATATTTAACTCAAATATTTCAGCAGCCATCACACTTGCAATGGCTCCAACCCCTTTAAGTTGATTGCTTTTAATACGTTGAGACACCTCAGCGGTATCTTTATCCTCCACCAATTTAATATGGGGGTATTCTTTAAAAAACTCCTTACATTGCAACAGTGCCATAGGATGTGAATACACTTCTTTAATATCTGCTATATCTTGATTAGGCAAAGCCATCAAATTATGCTGAATATCTAAATAATGTTCACCAACAATATGCATGTTTGATTTATCAATTAAAGCATAATTTGGAATAATGGAACCCGCAATGGAATTCTCTAATGCCATAATAACAGCATCACTTTCTCCTTTAAGCAATGAATCTACAACACCATCAAATGTTAAGCACTCAATGACCTCTACTGGAGTATCAAAATATTGTAATGATACAATATGATGAAACGATCCTTTAATACCCTGTATAGCTACGGTTTTAATCAAAATTTAATTTTATTTATAAACCCCAATCTTCATTAGGGATGTTCAACAAACGTTGAACAAAAAAAAGTCCCGATTTTCATCGAGACTCATATTAAAATTTATGTTTATAAATTATACATACAACGTCTCGATTCCTTTGCTAAAAAAGAAATAAAAAAAGTTGCTAAAATATGTATTATTCATTGTTGTCTTCATAATCAGGGCGCTAAAGTAATTAATATTTTTTCAAATCAAAACTCTACAATAAGTTTTTTACACATTTATCCTAAAAATTAAAGATTTTATAGTGAAATTTACTTTAAACTAAACAATCCAAAATTAAGCATTAAAGAATCTATCATATCTTGAAATTACTTCAAAACATATTATTTGATTTCATTTTTAAGTTCACTCCTTAGCACGGCTATTCTAAAACTTAGCCAAAGATTTATTTTATTGTATTTTCAACATTCATTACCAAGTTCTAATGCTTAATTATGGATAATCATTATTTTTGAAGAAATAATTTCAATATGTCAATAGAAGTTACTGGTATTTCTAAACTTTATGGAAATCAAAAAGCTTTAAATAACATTTCGTTTAAAGTTAACAAACCTGAAATAGTTGGTTTTTTAGGTCCAAACGGAGCAGGAAAATCAACCATGATGAAAATTTTAACTACGTTTGTTCAAGCTACTGATGGAACTGCAAAAGTAAACGGGTACAACGTTAAAGAAAATGCATACGCAGTTCAAAAAAGCATTGGTTATTTACCAGAGCACAATCCACTTTATTTAGAACTATTTGTAAAAGAATATCTAAGTTTTAATGCCAATATATATAAGGTTAGCAAACAGCGTATTGAAGAGGTTATAAAACTTACAGGATTATCAGCTGAAGCCCATAAAAAAATTGGACAACTATCCAAAGGATATCGACAGCGCGTTGGATTAGCAAATGCTTTACTACACGACCCTGATGTTTTAATATTGGATGAACCCACCACTGGATTAGACCCTAACCAATTAGTGGACATTAGAAACCTGATTAAAACCATTGGTAAAACAAAAACAGTTTTTCTTTCTACACATATTATGCAAGAAGTAGAAGCCATGTGTAGTAGAGTTATAATTATTAATAAAGGCACAATAGTAGCCGATAAAAAATTAGCAAAGCTACAAGAAGGTAATGACCAAATTGTTATTGTAGAATTTGATTACCGTGTTGAAAATGCATTTTTATTAAAGCTTCCAAATGCAAAAACAGTTATTAACACACATGATTTTGTTTATGAAATCAGCTTTAGCACTTCCAAAGACATGCGCTCTCATGTGTTCGATTTTGCACATGATAACAAACTAAAAATTTTACAACTGAATCAAAAAAACACGAGTTTAGAATCTCTTTTTAGAGATTTAACTTCAAAATGATTACACCTACACTGTGTTGTGATAAATTTTATGTATAAAGCATGACATAAATCATAATTGACATTTAATATAGCTAGTAGTTTTGCAAAAACATTTTTAATTTAGTATCGTTTTTGTTGAAAAAAACAAAAATTATATTTGCAACACAAAAAAAAGAAACTAATGAGTAAAGGTATTTATGTAGCTACCATTGAGCCAAACAGTGGAAAGTCAGTCGTTGTTCTTGGCCTTATGCGTATGCTATTAGGCAAAACCGCTAAAGTAGGGTATTTTAGACCTATTATTGATGATTTAGAAGTTGGAGAAATGGATAACCATATTGGCACTGTACTTTCTCATTTTGAAATTGATATTAATTACAAAAACACTTACGCATTCACTAGAAATGAAGTATTAGATTTATACAACAAAGGAAAGTCTGGTGAGGTTATTGATGAAATCATCAAAAAGTACAAATATTTAGAAGCTCGTTTTGATATTGTTTTATTAGAAGGCACCGATTTTTCTCATGACAATTCCAGTATTGAATTAGATTTAAATATTTTAATATCAAAAAATTTAGGACTCCCCGTTATAATTGTAACGCAAGGTGACAAAAAAGGTGTTAAAGAAATTGTGGAAAGCGTACAATTAGCTCATGATACTTTTAAACAAGAAGTAGATGTGCTTTCGATTATGACCAATAAAGTGAATCCAGATGACCTTGTAACAATAAAAGATTTGCTAAGAGCTAGAATAAACCATGATACCAATATTTCAGTTATACCTAAAATACCTAGTTTATCCAGCCCAACTGTAAAGGAAATCGCAAAATCTTTGGATGGCACTGTACTTTTTGGGAAAGATATGCTTAACAATCTTACCGAAAACTTTAGTGTGGGAGCCATGCAATTAAGAAATTATTTAACCCATTTAAAAGATAATTCCTTAGTTATTACACCTGGTGATAGGGCAGATATTATACTTGGTTTACTACAAGCCAATATTTCTAAAAATTACCCAAAAGTTTCTGGTATTGTACTAACAGGTGGTTTAATTCCTGAAGATTCCATTTTAAAACTCATTGAAGGTCTTTCTAGTATTGTACCTATTATTAGCGTTAAAGGTGGCACATATTCTGTAACAAATAATATTGGAAAAATCAAATCAAAAATATATTCAGAAAACGCAGAAAAAATAGCTACTTCCATTGCTACATTTGAAAAACATGTAGATACCGATAAACTTGCAGAACGTTTAATTACGTTTCAATCAGAAATATTTACACCACGAATGTTTCAATACAATTTACTGCAGCGCGCATTAAAAAACAAAAAACACATTGTTCTTCCAGAAGGCTATGACGAACGAGTTTTAAGAGCAACTGCACGATTAGTTAATGCTAATGTAGTAGAATTAACACTTATAGGAGAAGAAGACAAAATTAAAGAACGTATAGAAAAATTAGATATTATTTTAGATACTAATGACATTAACATTGTATCCCCCACAAAATCACCCTATTTTGAAGATTATGTTAACACACTTTATGAACTTAGAAAACATAAAGATGTTAATTTACAAATGGCCAAAGATATGATGACGGACGTGTCGTATTTTGGAACCATGATGATTTATAAAGGCCATGCAGACGGTATGGTTTCTGGAGCTGTACATACAACGCAGCACACCCTAAGGCCTGCACTTCAGTTCATCAAAACCAAACCAGGAGTTAATATTGTTTCTTCAATTTTCTTTATGTGTTTAGAAGATAGGGTTTCTGTTTTTGGCGACTGTGCTATCAACCCGAACCCCAATGCTAAAGAATTGGCAGAAATTGCCATTTCATCAGCACAAACTACAACCGATTTTGGCATTGAACCAAAAGTAGCCATGCTTTCTTATTCTTCGGGTGCCTCTGGAAAAGGTGCTGACGTTGAAAAAGTAAGAGAAGCAACAGAAATTGTAAAAAAACAAGCATCTCACATTAAAATTGAAGGTCCAATTCAGTATGACGCTGCTGTTGATTTACGCATCGGAAAAAGCAAATTACCAGATTCTGAAGTCGCTGGACGAGCCAGTGTATTAATTTTTCCAGATTTAAATACAGGAAACAACACCTATAAAGCTGTACAGCGAGAAACTGGTGCTCTGGCCATTGGCCCTGTATTACAAGGATTAAACAAACCCGTAAATGATTTAAGTCGCGGTTGTACTGCTGATGATATTTACAGTACCGTTATAATAACCGCCATTCAAGCACAAGAACTTTAAACATGCAAGTATTAGTATTAAATTCAGGAAGCTCTTCTTTAAAATTTCAATTATTTACTATGCCAGAAGCTACTATTTTATGCTCTGGGCTTATTGAACGTATTGGTTTTAATGATGCTATTTTCAAATTCAAAACAAGCAATAATTCTATTGAGTTAGAGTCAAAAATACCAAACCACAAAGCTGGTCTAAAAATGGTAGCTCAGCACCTTCTAGATGAAAAAATAGGGGTTCTAAAATCTCCTAAAGAAATTGCTGTAGTTGGTCATAGAGTTGTCCATGGTGGTAATCTTTTTAGTGATACTGTAGAAATTACAATTGAGGTCAAAGAAAAAATAAAAGCGTTATCCTCTTTAGCTCCATTGCATAACCCAGCTAATTTGGAAGGTATCATTGTTGCTGAAGATATTTTTCCTAATGCAAAACAAGTAGCTGTTTTCGACACTGCATTTCTTCAGTCTATTCCAGAATTTGCTTACAAATATGCTATTCCTAATGAGTTTCTAAAGAAACATCATATTCGTTTATATGGTTTTCATGGTACTAGTCACAAATACGTATCAGAAAAAGCCATTGCATTTTTAGAAAAAAAAGAATCTAAAATTATCACCATTCATTTAGGTAACGGCTGTAGCATGACTGCTATTAAGAATGGAAAAAGCATAGACCACTCTATGGGCTTTTCTCCTTTAGATGGATTAATAATGGGTACACGCTCTGGTGCTATTGACCCTTCTATTATTTTCTATTTAAAAGACAAATTAAAATATAGCCTCAAAGACATAAATACCCTTTTAAATAAACAAAGTGGTATGTTAGGTTTAACAGGTTATAGTGATTTAAGAGATATTGAGGCTATGGCAGCTAAAGGCAATAAAGATTGTACTTTAGCATTACAAATGAACGCTTATCGCATAAAAAAATATATTGGAAGTTACGCTGCTGCTCTAAACGGGTTGGATGCAATTGTATTTACTGCTGGTATTGGTGAAAACTCAAAATATATGCGAGAACTTATTTGTGAAGATTTAGACTTTTTAGGTATTAATTTAGATACCGAAAAAAACAATTCTGGAATAAAAGCTATTCGAACCATTAATACAGATGATTCAAAAGCAAAAATTTTAGTGGTTCCTACTAATGAAGAATTAGAGATTGCCAATCAGGCTATGCATTTACTCCAAAATTAATTGGCCTCGATAAGGTGTTTCAACAGTAATTATTGGCGGTGTATTTACAGAAATCACATCGCCAGTGCCTGTTATAACACCCGTAATTTCTAATTGTGGATTAACAATAATATCATTAGAAGAACGCGTATATATTTTTACATTTTGTGCCACTAAATTTCTTCCTTCAAAACGAGTTGTAGTACCTGCATAAAAGCCAATATCTAACGCATTGGTTTTGCCAGTCACAAAACAATTGGAAAGGCTATTAAACACCACAGTTAGGCTATCATTATCAATATTTAGATTAAAATTTCCTACGGTAAAAGCTCCAGGAACCCAAAAATCTTCAGATAAAATTGTTAAGTCCGGATAGGTTAAAACCCCTTCAGAACTAATATCATACTGCGTAGAACTTCTAATTTCAGTAATATTTGGTGAAGTTATATAAACTTTAGTAATACCATAATCTCTAACATAATTACATGAGTTATTATCTGTTAAAATTAATTGTTCATCAACAACACTTACTTCAACATCATTAAATAAGTTTTCACCTGTTTCTACAACAAGCTTTTGAATTGGACCTTCTTTTAAAATTAATTCTATATCCCGGTTAACTAATATCTTATTAAAAGTATTTACCGTCATTTCGTTCTGAATGACACTTCCTGTTTTTTGAAAACAATCATTGGCATTTTCACTATCGCAAGCAAAAATAAAACTTAACAGTAGTATATAAATTATTTTTTTCATAACCGTACTCCTATTCCAAATTCAACAGCCTCCGCTTTTGCTCCATGAGATTTTAATGTCATGGCTGCAAACCATTTGTCGCCAAAATAACGTTTTAAGCCAATTCTTAAATAGGTTTTTCCTTCAAAATCAAATGGATAATACACATAGTACCCCAGTTGTGTAATCAATGATATTCTGTTTACAAATAACTCATGACCTGCAAAAACCCCAACACGTTTATAATCTTCATCTCCTGAAACACCATCGTTAGGAAATGCAACACTTCTATAAAAAATCAATTCTTTTAAAAAATTGGAAAAAAACACATCAGTACCTAACTGTATAGCACTTTTTCTATTGAAACGCTTATCTGCATACGCTGAAAAAACATAAAATGGAAATTGTCCACTTCCTACCACATCGCTTTCATTTATTCCAGTTCTAAAGGCAAGATTATATTTAATTGGCTGGGAATATTGCTTATCGTTATCTGCTAAAGTATGCTGATATTCAAGTTCTGTATCATCTAAATTATAGGTCACACCCAAATTGAAGGTTAGTGAATTTGTACTTCCGTTTGGAGCTTTCACATTGGCATTAGAATAATGAATTAATGAAAATCCAGCCTGTAACCCAAACCTATTAATAAGGCGTTCTTTTTTATAATTCAGCATCACAAAGGTACTACTCATAAGGTGGGTTCCATATACAATATTTCTATAATTTTCATCTTTATCATATATTTCTTCAGCATAGGCCAAACCTTGACCAATACGAAACATAACATTTCTGTTTAAAAAATAAAAACTATAGTGTCCATAAACTGATGCCACCGAACCTAAAATATCATTTTTCATGTTTTGATATGAATAGGTGACACCATAATCTGGATAATTAAAGCGTTGTTCCCAATCTTTAAAACCGTAAGTTTTTTTATTCCAACTTAAAATATAGCCTTCTGGATGCCCTTTTATAATATGAGCAATATCATTATTATGTAATGCAATATTTCCTCTAAAATAATTTAAATCTAAGTAAGATGTATGCTCCTTTTCCTGCGAAAAAGACATAAAAAAAATAAATAAAAAAATATAGGTTAAAAAGTGCTTCATTAAAGAAATGCTTACTTGTCCAATATAAATGAATTAAAATAGTGCTTCAGCAATAGCTTGTATGTTATCACTTTTCCCCATAGAATAATAATGCAATACTGGCACACCAGCAGCTTTTAATTCTTTGGATTGTTTAATAGCAAACTCAATACCTACCTGTCTTACTGCCTTATTATCTTTACAGTCTTCAACAGTATCAATTAAATCTTGAGGCAAATCAATTTTAAAAACCTGTGGCAATAATTGCAAATGTCTTTTTACAGCAATTGGTTTTATACCTGGTATAATCGGGATATTAATACCAGCTGCACGTGCTTTGTCAACAAACTCAAAGTACTTATTATTATCAAAAAACATCTGAGTTACCACATAATCGGCACCTGCATCCACTTTTTCTTTTAAACGCTTTAAATCTGTTGTTAACGATGGGGCTTCCATGTGTTTTTCTGGATAACCTGCAACACCAATACAAAAATCTGAATTATGTTCTACTTTAAAATCATCGTGTAAATACTTACCCCTGTTCAAATCCGCTATCTGAGACACCAACTCACTAGCATAAGCATTACCTCCTTTTACAGGTTTGAAATAAGCTTCTTCACGCATAGAGTCGCCACGCAAGGCCATTACATTATCAAGTCCCAAATAATGACAATCTACCAAAACATATTCTGTTTCCTCTCTTGTAAATCCACCACAAAGCAAATGCGGAATGGCATCTACCTTATACTTATGCATAATGGATGCACAAATACCAACTGTCCCTGGTCTCATACGTGTGATACGTTTGTCCAAAAGTCCATTTCCCCTATCAATATAAACATACTCTTCTCGAGAAGTGGTTACGTCAATAAATGGTGGTTTAAACTCCATTAGGGGATCTATATTATCATACAAATCTTGGATATTTGTTCCTTTTTTGGGTGGTATAACCTCAAACGAAAACAATGTTTTTCCGTTTGCATTTTTTATGTGATCTGTTACTTTCATATGAGCCTCCCTTGATCCCTTCTAAGAAGAGAAACGCTTACCGGGAAATTTTGTATTATATTTTACTTTTTATATTAAATTTTCTTTTCTATAGTAAATAAAAAGACTTTCTTATTCTTCAGCTAACGTAGGGTGCAACCACTTTCTTGCTTTTTCCTTGGTTATGCCTTTTCGCTCTGCATAATCAGTAAGTTGATCATCAGTTATTTTACCTAAACCAAAATACTTGGCTTCTGAATTTCCAAAGTAATAACCTGATACCGCCGCAGCTGGCCACATGGCTAAACTCTCTGTTAACTTAACTCCAATAAGCTTTTCAACCTGTAACAATTCCCAGATAGTTTCTTTTTCCAAATGGTCTGGACAAGCAGGATAACCTGGAGCTGGACGAATACCTTTATAACTTTCTTTTATTAAATCATCATTGGTTAAATCCTCACTTGCAGCATAGCCCCAATGCTTGGTACGAATTTGTTTATGTAAATATTCAGCCAAAGCTTCAGCAAATCGGTCTGCTATAGCTTGTACCATAATAGCATTATAATCATCTTGTTTTTCTTTATAACTTTCAGCTAATTCTTGTGCTCCAAAAATACTTACACAAAATACACCAATATAATCCGTTTTGCCAGATTTTTTTGGTGCTATAAAATCAGCCAATGCATGATTAGGAATACCTTCTCGTTTTTTCAATTGCTGACGTAGTGTTCTAAAAACGGCAATTTCTTCACCCTTTTTTTGAACAGAAATATCATCGTCATTAATTGAATTGGCTTCAAACAAACCAAAAACTGCTTTTGGTTTTAATAACTGTTTTGCTATGATTTGTTGGATCATTTGCTGAGCTTCATCATACATAACAGTTGCCTGTTCTCCTACAACTTCATCTGTTAAAATATCAGGAAACTTACCATGGAGCTCCCAACTTCTAAAAAATGGACTCCAATCTATAAATGGTAATAATTCTTTTAAACTCAAAATTTTTAAAATCTGCACTCCCATTTCGTTAGGCTTAACAATTTCGGAAGTTTCCCAATCAATTTTATATTTTCTTTTTCGAGCTTCGTCAATAGAAATATATGATTTTTCTTTACCACGTTTTAAAAACTTAGTTCTAAATTCATCATAATCCGCCTTTAATTTAGCAACATATTCATGCGATGATTTTTTATTCAATAAATCACCAACTACCGTTACTGCTCTTGAAGCATCATTTACATGAATCACAGCATTTTGATATTGGGTGTCAATTTTTACTGCCGTATGCGCTTTTGATGTTGTAGCACCACCAATCAATAGTGGTAATTCAAATTTTTGACGTTGCATTTCTTTGGCTAAATATACCATTTCATCTAATGATGGTGTAATTAAACCAGACAAACCAATAGCGTCTACACGTTCGCTAATGGCCATTTCTATAATTTTTTCAGGTGGCACCATAACACCTAAATCCACGATTTCATAATTATTACAAGCTAAAACTACGCTCACTATATTTTTGCCAATATCATGCACGTCACCTTTTACTGTGGCCATTAGTATTTTCCCAACAGGTTCTTGTTTATCTGTTTTTTCAGCTTCTATAAATGGATTTAAATAACCCACTGCTTTTTTCATAACACGGGCAGATTTTACAACCTGTGGCAAAAACATTTTACCAGCACCAAACAAATCCCCCACCACATTCATTCCAATCATTAAATGACCTTCAATCACTTCAATAGGTTTAGCAGCTTCTTGTCTAGCTTGTTCAATATCTTCAATAATAAAAGCATCAATACCTTTTACTAAAGCATGAGTAATTCTATCTTGTAGCGGATTGTCGCGCCAAGATAAATCTACTGTTTTTTCCGTTTTTGAACCCTTTACCGTTTCAGCAAAATCTAATAAACGCTCCGTAGCATCCTCTCTCCTATCTAAAATAACATCTTCAACATGCTCTAATAAATCCTTAGGAATATCATCATAAACTTCCAAAAGTGCTGGATTTACAATTCCCATATTCATACCTGCTTGAATGGCATAATACAAAAACACAGAGTGCATAGCCTCACGCACCCCATCATTTCCACGAAATGAAAAAGAAACATTACTCACACCTCCACTAACACTTACATTTGGTAAATTTTCACGCACCCAACGTGTGGCTTCAATAAAGTCAATAGCATTTCTGCGGTGTTCTTCCATACCTGTTGCTACAGGAAATATATTTAAATCGAAAATGATATCTTCAGAAGGAAAATCTACCTTATTCACTAAAATATCATAAGAACGTTTTGAAATTTCAATGCGTCTATCATAATTATCTGCTTGCCCAATTTCATCAAACGCCATAACAATCACGGCTGCTCCATAGCGTTTTAATCGCTTGGCTTCCCAAATAAATTTTTCTTCGCCCTCTTTAAGTGAAATAGAATTCACCACACATTTACCTTGTACTACTTGAAGACCTGCTTCAATAATTTCCCATTTTGAACTATCAATCATAATAGGCACGCGAGAAATATCTGGTTCGGCTGCTATTAAATTCAAAAAACGAACCATAGCCTCTTTGCCATCAATCAATCCATCATCAAAATTAATATCTATAATTTGCGCACCACCATCTACTTGATGCCTAGCAATATCTAAAGCTTCATCAAATTTTTCTTCTTTAATTAACCGAAGGAATTTTCGAGACCCCGCTACATTGGTTCGTTCTCCAACGTTTATAAAGTTGCTGTTTTCATTCAAGACTAGTGGTTCTAACCCTGATAACTTCATGTATTTTGTTTGCTTCACTTTCATTGAACTCCCTTTAATGAAACCCTTCGACTGCGCTTAGGGTAATAGTGCGAGGTTTATATTTTGATGCAATATTTGCAATTACTTTTATATGTTCTGGATTTGTACCACAACAACCTCCAATAATATTTATTAAATCTCTTTTTAAATATTCTTCAATTTGTTCCCCCATTTCTTCTGGAGTTTCATCATACTCTCCAAAAGCATTGGGCAAGCCTGCATTAGGGTGTGCAGAAATTGCAAAATCAGTTTTAGCTGCTATAGCTTCTAAATGAGGTTGCAATAAATTAGCACCCAAAGCACAATTAAACCCTATAGATAGCAAAGGAATATGTGATACCGAAATTAAAAATGCCTCGGCAGTTTGTCCAGATAAAGTTCTACCTGATGCATCTGTTATAGTACCACTAAGCATGATAGGCATCTCTATATTGCGTTCTTCTTTTACTTCTTCAATCGCAAACAATGCTGCTTTTGCATTAAGTGTATCAAAAACAGTTTCAACTAAAAGTAAATCAACACCACCATCAACCAAAGCTTCTACCTGTTGTTTATAAGCAATTCGTAATTCATCAAACGTTACAGCTCTGTACCCAGGATCATTAACATCTGGTGACATGCTTGCTGTACGATTTGTAGGCCCTATGGAACCCGCAACAAAACGGGGTTTATGAGGTTCTTTAGCTGTAAATTCCTCTGCTACTTCTTTTGCAATTTTAGCGGATTGATAATTTAGTTCATATACTAAATCTTCCATTTGGTAATCAGCCATTGCAATAGTAGTTCCAGAAAAAGTATTGGTTTCCACAATATCTGCACCTACCTCAAAATATTTAGCATGGATCTCTTTAATAGCTTTTGGCTGTGTAATAGATAACAAATCGTTATTACCCTGCAATGGTGTAGGATAATCTTTAAAACGCTCACCTCTAAAATCTTCCTCCGTAAACTTATAGGCTTGTAGCATGGTACCCATGGCACCATCTAAAACCAAAATACGTTCTTTTAATGCTTGATGTATGTTTGACATTGACACTTTATTATTTTTAAAATACTATCAGAAAAGTTAGAGAAACACTTTTCGTTATCTTTCTAATACTATAAAATATTAGTAGAACGTAGCACCTTCTTTAATACCCCGATAGGCATCAGGGCTGATAAAGGGTTGCCAAGGTTTCAACGGGTCTATTCCCTCTACCTTTCTTGATAACATTATTAATACGTTTATGAACTAATTGACAAAAATAACAACTATATTCTTGTTATCACAATAAATCATATAAATTATCGCCCTTATTCAAACAGGGTTGATGACAAATATCTATCGCCTCTATCACAAATAATTGCAACAATAACACCTTCGTCTATGGATTCTGCAATTTGTAATGCACAGAATACAGAACCTCCACTGCTCATACCAGCAAAAACACCTTCTTCTTTAGCTAAACGTTGGGTCATTTTTTTGGCATCCGCTTCTCTTACATCTACCACTACATCTACTTTAGAACGATTAAAGAACTTAGGCACATATTCTGGCGACCATTTTCTTATCCCAGGAATTTTAGCCCCATCTGCAGGTTGTGCTCCTACAATAGTTATATCTTTATTTTGTTCTTTTAAATAACTTGAAACCCCCATAATTGTTCCTGTAGTTCCCATAGCAGAAACGAAGTGAGTAACTTCGCCTTCAGTATCTTTCCATATTTCGGGTCCCGTAGTTTTATAATGTGCTTTCCAATTATCATCGTTTTCAAATTGATTTAAAAGTATATAACCTTTTTCATCTCTCAATTTGTAAGCTAAATCTCTAGACCCTTCTATACCTATATCAGCAGCTGTTAAAATAACCTCAGCACCGTAAGCTCGCATGGTTTTAACCCGTTCTTCAGTAGAGTTTTCAGGCATAACCAACACCATGTTCAACCCTAATAAATTAGCAATAAATGCTAATGCAATACCTGTATTACCACTGGTTGCCTCAACCAAAGTACCTCCTTTTTTAATATCGCCACGTTTAAGCGCTTCATTAATCATATTGAAAGCAGCGCGATCTTTTACACTTCCTCCTGGATTATCACCTTCCAATTTTAAAAAGAGCCTAACACCCTTTTTTGAAATAATATGACTTACTTCTACGATTGGTGTATTTCCTATTTGGTCTAAAATTGTTTTATTGTATACCATTATTTTTCGGTCTAATTTTAATTTCTGTTTGATAGGTTACTAATGAATTTTCTGGAACAGATTGTGTAATCCAAACATTGGCACCAATGATACTATTGGCACCAATAACAATATCACCACCTAAAATGGTAGCATTGGCATAAATACACACATTGTTCTCAATTGTAGGATGTCTTTTGGTAGAAGCCAAACTTTTTGCTACTGATATCCCCCCGAGGGTAACCCCTTGATAAATTTTAACGTTTTCACCAATAATAGATGTTTCACCAATAACAATTCCTGTTCCATGATCAATATAAAAAGAATTGCCAATTGTTGCTCCTGGATGAATATCGATCCCTGTAATGCCATGAATAAATTCACTCATCATTCTTGGCAAAATATGAACCTTTAATTTATAAAGTGCATGACTCAACCTATAAATAGAAATAGCATAAAACCCTGGATATGCCATATAAATTTCTGCTAAGCTATGTGAAGCTGGGTCATTACTCTCAAAAGCAATTGCATCTAAATCTAATTTTCTTCTAATTTCAGGAAGTTCAGATTTAAAGGTTTCCCAAATAGATTTACCGTTTTCAATTTCTAATTTAGATAGTATTTCTAAGAACGTATTTTCTAAATAATCATTATGAGCCTCTTCTTGCTCACAATCAAATAAGCAGTAAAACAACCGTTTTGTAAACGTTTTAACAGTATCTTTTAAACAAACATTATAACTTTTCATCTGTACTATTTGTTGTAAAATTTGAATTTATAAAAGTAAAACTTATCCTTTTAAAACTCTCTATATTTAAACATTAAATCCCACAAGGATATAAAAAACCTTGTAGGATTGTATTTGTCGTTCTTATTTAAAAAAACTTAATTAATTGCTTGTACTACGGCTTTTGGAGCTTCTTTGCGAGAACCATCAAAACCATCAATACCACTAACCGTTGTATACTTTAAAACATACTTTTTGCCTGGATTAATAATTCTGTAAGCTGCTTGACACATTAATGTAGCCTCATGGAAACCACAAAGAATTAATTTTAACTTTTCTGGATAGGTATTCACATCTCCAATAGCAAAAATACCAGGAATGTTAGTTTGATAATTTAAACTATTATCTACTTTGATAGCATTTTTTTCTATTTCTAAGCCCCAATTTCCAATAGGACCTAATTTAGGAGACAACCCAAATAACGGTATAAAGTGATCAGTTTCTAACTTTGTAGCCTCACCCTCTTTTACGACAGTTACTGCTTCTATCTTTCCATCTCCATGTAATTCTGTAACCTCAGCAGGAGTTATTAAATTAATTTTACCTTCTTTAGTCAATTCTCCAACTTTTTCAACAGAATCTAAAGCCCCTCTAAATTCATTTCTTCTATGAATTAGTGTTACTTCAGATGCTACATCTGCTAAAAAGATACTCCAATCTAATGCGGAATCTCCTCCTCCAGAAATAACGACACGTTTATTTCTGTAAACTTCTGGATCTTTAATAAAGTATTCAACCCCTTTGTCTTCGTAATCTGTTATACCTTCAATAGCAGGTTTTCTTGGCTCAAAAGACCCTAATCCTCCTGCAATAGCTACCACAGGTGCTTGATGTTGTGTTCCTTTGTTTGTAGTGACTATAAATGACCCATCTTCCTGCTTATCAATAGTTTCAGCACGTTCTCCCAAAGTAAACCCTGGTTCAAACTGTTTTCCTTGTTCTAACAAATTTCTGGTTAAATCTCCAGCCAATACTTCTGGAAACCCTGGAATATCGTAGATAGGTTTTTTGGGATAAATTTCAGAACATTGTCCTCCCGGTTGTGGCAATGCATCAATTAAATGACATTTCAATTTTAATAATCCAGCTTCGAATACTGTAAATAAACCTGTTGGCCCCGCGCCAATTATTAGTATATCTGTTTTAATCATTTTACTTTTTTTTATAAGTATTTACTCTTTTTTTTCAATTAATCCTTTGGTAAATTCATTGAGTGTTTCCACTTTTTGTTCAAAATCACCTTTTATTGTTTTTCTATATTCATTCAAATTCTGGACCAAATCGTCTACATTTTCTGGAATAACATCTTCAAAAAACTGACGCAACCTCTTGGCTGTTGTTGGCGATTTACCATTTGTTGAAATCGCAACTTTCACATTGCCTTTAGTTACAATACCACCCATATAAAAATCACAATAGGGTGGATTATCTGCTACATTTACTAAAATACTGCGTTTTCTACATTGTTTATAAACTTTCACATTTACTTTCTGAACATCAGTCGTAGCAACAACCATATGCTTTCCTTTTAAGAAGCGTTTATTGTATTTTGTCTCTTTTAATTTAACATTGCCTCTTTTTGCAACCTCAACAGTTCCTTCTCTAAACATGGGCGATACCATTGTTACATTGGCATCTGGACTAGATTTTAATAAAAATGTCAACTTTTCTTCTGCTACATTCCCTCCTCCAACAATCAGCACATTTAAACGCTGTGTTTTTAAAAATATAGGGTATAAATTATTTCTTTCCACAGCCTATTCCTTTATGGCTATTTCATTACAAATAGAATTTAAAACCACACGTTGTTTTACAACATCTCCAATAACAATAATGGCTGGCGAAGCTAATTGTTTTTCCTTTACAACTTGCTGAATAGTTTCAATAGTACCAATACCAACATTTTCATCTTCTCTAGTACCATTTTGAATAATGGCTACCGTCACATCCTGTTTACCTTCAGCAGAAAAAACAGTAACAATTTCATCTAACTTGTGCATCCCCATCAATATAACAACCGTTGCTGTTGACTTAGCCGCTAAGGCCACATCATTTGATAATTGATGGGCTTTTGTAGTAGCTGTAACCACCCAAAAACTCTCTGAAACACCGCGTTTTGTCAAAGGAATACCTTGATATGCTGGAGCCGCAATGGATGATGAAATGCCAGGTACAACAAAAGTATTTATACCATATTGTTTGACATAATCTATTTCTTCTGCCCCACGACCAAAAACAAATGGGTCGCCACCTTTTAGCCGCACAACGTGTCCTTTCTCATGAGCTTTTGTAACTATCAATTCATTAATTTGTTCTTGCTGAAAAGCATAACATCCTTTACGCTTACCCACAAAAATAACCTCAGCATCTTTTCGTGCATACTTTAATAACGCTTCATTTATAAGCGCATCAAATAGTATGACATCAGCAGACTCAATGGCTTTAATAGCTTTAATCGTTATCAGCTCCACATCACCTGGTCCGGCTCCTACAACTGTTAATTTTGGGGTTTTAAAACTCATATTATATTTTAAACAGCTTGTTATTGATCAAGCTTGCTTTCTTCTTCTCTAAATGCTCTAACCTTAGCCAAAAACTGGTTAGCATTTTCTATATATTTAGATGCAAAATCCTTAGTTGGTGCATTTTTATTAATTTGATAAATCAATTCTGAAAATGCAGTTCCTAAATCTAATTTTCCACTTTCAACAAACAACTCATCAAACTGACTAATAATACCAGCATGCGTATTAGTCCTTTTGTTGTCTGCTATTAACAATGCCTTTGCAGAATTTACCATAGAACTATAAGCATGATAAATAGCATGTGAATATACATTGTTATCAAAAGATTCTTTAGCATTTTCAATTTTCTCTTCACTTTCATAAAATAAAGTGGCAATTAAATCGATAACCACACCTGCACATTCGCCAATACCAATTTCTTTAACATATTCCTCACTTGTTCCCCAATCGATAAAATCATCTTGGGTTAAATTAGTAACATCTTGCAAATCATTTAATAAATCATAAAAATAACGTTCACCTGTTACCTTATAGTAATCAAAGAAACTTTTACCATTTGCATTTGTTTCAAAATCATCTAAAATTCTTCGCAATGCTTCAGGGCCTCTTTTACTTGGTACTTTTACCACTTTATCCGCAAAAACACCTTTTCCGTCCCCAAGGTTCCCTCCTCCTAACAATACTTGTAATGCTGGTGCTACTAATTTATCTGGTGTACGAACCGACATTCCTTGAAAACCTATATTTGCCATATTGTGTTGTCCACAAGCATTCATACATCCACTTATTTTTATAACTAAATCATCTTTTTCAAGATATTGTGGGTATTCTGCTTTTATAACACGCTCCAACTCATCTGCAATTCCAGTACTACTTGCAATTCCTAAATTACAAGTATCAGTTCCTGGGCATGCTGTAATATCTACCGCTTTATTATAACCAACATTTGCAAAACCTAATTTTTCTAATTCAGTGTAGAAAAATGGTACTAATTCTCTTTTCACAAAAGGAATTATAATGTTTTGACGCAATGACAAACGTATTTCACCTGCTGCATAATTTTCTACTAAGTCTGCTAACAAACGTGCTTTATCTGTATAAAAATCACCTAAAAGCACTTTAATTCCAATGGCAACATACCCATCTTGCTTTTGAGGTATTAAATTTGTTGATTTCCAAGTTTCAAAAGCTTTTTGATCTTTTATTGTTACTTGAGGAATCTCATTAATCTCTACAGGTTTTGAAGTTACATAAGCATCGGCATCAATAGCAACTGATTTAAACTCTATAGCTTTTTGCTCCTGATCCACCAAAGCTTTAAAGGCATCAAGTCCAATGTCTTTAATTAAGAATTTCAAACGTGCTTTAGCACGACTTTTACGTTCTCCATAACGATCAAAAACACGTACAACACCTTCCATTAAAGGAATAATTTTATCTGTTGATATAAAGCTATATAATTCATCTGCTTCACGAGGTTGAGATCCCAATCCACCACCAATCATAACCTTAAAACCACGCTCTCCATTTTCAATTTTAGCTATAAAACCTAAATCATGCATGTATGAAAGCCCTGTATCCGAATCTGAAGAAGAAAAAGACACTTTAAACTTTCGCCCCATTTCTTGACTAATAGGATTTCTTAAAAAATAACGAAAAATAGCATCAGCATACGGTGATACATCAAATGGCTCATCTACATCTACACCTGCTAACTCTGAAGCCGTCACGTTACGTACTGTATTTCCACAAGCCTCACGTATTGTAATATCATCTTGATCAAGTTGCGCCCAAAGCTCAGGCGTTCTTTGAATATCTACATAATGAATTTGAATATCTTGTCGGGTAGTTATATGCAAACGACCACGAGAATACTCATCTGAAACATCTGAAATTCGACGTAATTGATTACTCTTTACTTTTCCGTATGGTAATTTTATACGAATCATCTGTACCCCTTCTTGTCTTTGGCCGTAAATACCACGTGCCAAACGAAGGCTTCTAAATTTTTCTTCGTCTATTTTACCATTATTGAAAAGTTGAATTTTATTGGCTAAATCAATAATATCTTTTTCAACAATTGGATTTTCTATTTCTGTTCTAAATGTTTGCATTTTCTTTTTTTTATTGAATAAAACCAGCTCCCACAGTATTATTATTCTGTGTATCAATTAAAATAAACGATCCGTTTGTTCTATGATTTTTAAATTGATCGTAAAAAATTGGTTTGTTTAATTTAAAAGTTACAGACGCAATATCATTAACATTTAATCCTGTAACATCTTTTTCAAAACCAGAATAATCAGGATGAATTTTGTGATTTATTCTATCCACTTTTGCTAATACTTTATTAACTCCGTGTTGCACAACATATTTTCCTCCAACAGTTAATTGATTAGAATCCATCCAACAAACGTTAGCTGTAAATTGCTTATCAATAGTTGGCAAATCCCCTTCTTTCACAATCATATCACCTCTACTAACATTTATATCGTTTTCTAAAGTGATTGTTACCGATGAACGTCTTGAAGCCGTTTGGTATTTTTCATCATAGAAATAAATATCTTTTATTTTTGAACGCGTTTTTGAAGGCAACACAATAATATCATCTCCTACGCTTAACTCGCCACCGTAAACTTTACCTGCATACCCTCTAAAATCATGAAAATCTTCAGTTTTAGGACGAATAACATACTGAACAGGGAAACGTGGAGTACCTACATTATAAATATCTTTTTTATCTAATTGCTCTAAATGCTCCAATAAAGCATCGCCTTTATACCAAGGCATTTTATCTGTTTTATTTACAACATTATCACCTTTTAAAGCACTCACAGGGATGAAAGTGATTTTTTGATCTTGATAATCTCTTTTACTCATCAAATCTGAAAAGTCTGCTTTTATTTTATTATAAACATCTTCAGAATAATCAACCAAATCCATTTTATTTATAGCAACTACAACATCTTTAATTCTTAATAAATTATTAATAAAAAAGTGACGATTGGTTTGCTCAATAACACCTTTTCTGGCATCAATTAAAATAATAGATGCTTGTGATGTTGATGCCCCTGTAACCATGTTTCGGGTATATTCCACATGACCAGGCGTATCTGCAATGATGTAACTTTTCTTTTTAGTTGAAAAATAAATATGTGCAACATCAATAGTAATGCCTTGCTCTCTTTCTGCCACTAAACCATCTGTAGCCAATGAAAAATCCAAATAATCATATCCGCGTTGTTTACTTGTTTTTTCAATAGCTTCTAATTTATCAGATGTTAATGATTTTGTATCATAAAGAATACGTCCTATCAACGTACTTTTCCCATCATCTACACTTCCTGCTGTTGCAATTTTTAATACTTCCATGTTTTTTTTATGCTGTTGGCTTTTAGTTTTTAGCTATTTAGCCTAATTTTTAATTCATTTTAAAGATTTCCGTTTTTAATGGAAATAACAAAATTGTATTTTAAAAATACCCTTGTTGTTTACGTTTTTCCATGGCTGCTTCCGAGCGTTTATCGTCAATACGTGCTCCACGCTCAGAAATAGTAGAATCTCTAATTTCTTCTACGACTTTAGAAATAGATACTGCATCAGATAATACTGCCGCTGTACAACTCATATCCCCAACAGTTCTAAAACGAACCATTTTTTCTATTACTTCTTCATTTTCATCTCTATAAACCACATCATCTTCAGCAGACCAAATCATACCGTCGCGTAAAAACACTTTTCGTTTGTGAGCAAAATAGATAGATGGAATTTCAATATTTTCAGCTTCAATATAAGACCAAACATCTAACTCAGTCCAGTTTGAAATAGGAAATACACGTACATTTTGTCCATGCTCAATTTGTCCATTCAACATATCGAACAACTCAGGACGTTGATTTTTCTCATCCCATTGACCAAAATCATCACGTACAGAAAAAATACGCTCTTTAGCTCTTGCTTTTTCTTCATCACGTCGGGCTCCACCAATACAAGCATCAAACTTAAATTCTTCAATAGCATCTAAAAGCGTAGTGGTTTGTAGCATATTTCTACTTGCATAACGACCAGATTCTTCTTTAACTTTCCCTTCATCAATAGAATCTTGAACATTACGAACAATTAATTCTAAACCCAATTCTTTAACCAAACGATCTCTAAATTCAATAGTTTCTGGAAAATTATGACCAGTATCTATATGCATTAAAGGGAAAGGTATTTTTGCTGGATAAAAAGCTTTTACAGCCAATCTTACCAAAGTAATTGAATCTTTACCTCCAGAAAACAACAACACAGGTTTTTCAAATTGTGCTGCCACTTCACGCATAATGTAAATAGCTTCGTTTTCTAATGAATTTATATTTGATGTGTCTTTATTCATAATCTTATTTGTCATTTATCCTAAGCATGTAAACCACACTCTCTGTTTTCTAACGCTTTTGTTGGGTCAAAATATTTAAATTCGTTTGTTAATTTATTTTCTTCAATATACGTATCCAATTTTTCATCAGACCAATAATAGAACGGACTTACTTTTAAAACCCCATCTTTACTTATACTAAAAATCCCTATACTATCTCTAAAAGCCGTTTGTCCTTGACGCAAGTTTGTAAACCACACTTTTGGCTTATGCTCATCCATAGCTCTTCTAAATGGCTCTAACTTTACCTGTTCAGTAAACAAAGCATGTTCTGGTGCATCCACACTTGGAATCCCTAATACCACATCTCTATGGGAAGATGTTTGTTTTGGAACGTAAAGAAAAATATTTAAATTCAAATCTTTAATTACCTGCTCTGCATGTTTGTAAGTTTGCGGCGTATTATAGCCCGTATCACACCAAACCACTGGAATATTAGGATTTACAGCTGTAACCGCATGAAGAATAGTAGCTTCATATGGCCTGAAATTTGTAGTTACCACCGCTTCCTGACTAAGCTCCAATGCTTTATTTACAATATCTGAAGGTTGAGCCTTTTCAAACTCTTTATTTAGTATGTTTAATTGTTCTTGTGAAATCATATTTCTATTATCTACTGTAAATTATCTACCCCATTTAATGGTGTTCCAAATACGCTCGTGAAAAAAGTACAATACCATTTTTGTAACTAATTCAATAGAACCAATTGAAAATGCTAAAGCTAATTTCCCTGTAATTAACCAAGAAATTAAAATAGTATCTAAAGTTCCAATAATTCTCCAGCTTATCGATTTTACGATACTTCTTAAAGGCTTCTCTTTAACAACATCCTCTTTATAAGTAGCACTTTCTTTTTCTTTTAATATCATTTGCCCAATCATTTTTAACAAGTTTTATATTAACCCTATCGGATTAGTAGGGATTGCAAATGTAATACTTTTTATGAAACAACAAAGAATGATTACCATTTTTTTAGAACAATGAAAGATATTTAGGTTAAACTGAAAAAAATAATTAAAAAGCATCATTTTTTTATGTTATCTTTATTTTTATCAACATAAGACAAATCTGCCAATGTATTATTTCTCAAAACATTTAGTGTACTATCTCTCACTTGAATCATAAGTTTATTGACACTGCACGCATGCTCATCAACACAATCATCACACTTTTCATAAAAATTCAAACTTACACAAGGCACCATAGCAATGGGTCCTTCAAGAATCCTTAAAACATCTGTCATTAAAATATCTTCAGGCTTTTTTAAGAGATAATACCCCCCTAACTTGCCTTTTTTAGAACCTAAAAAACCCGATTTTTTTAACGTCAATAAAATACTTTCTAAAAATTTATGCGGAATATGCTCCTTTTTAGAAATTTCACTTATTTGAACTGGACATTCTTGGCTTGCTCTTGCTATATATGTAAGTGCTTTTAGTCCGTATTTAGTTTTTTTAGATAACATGATGCTAAAGTACTAATTTAAAGCTTGTTTTAAATCAGTAATAACATCATCTACATGTTCCAAACCAACAGATACTCTTACCAAACCGTCTGTAATACTAACTTCCAATCTATCTGTTTCTGATAATTTGCTATGTGTGGTACTTGCTGGATGTGTTACAATAGTTCTAGTATCTCCAAGGTTTGCCGACAACGAGCACATTTTTATGGCATTTAAAAACTTTCGTCCTGCATCAATTCCTCCTTTAACCTCAAAAGCAACAATATTTCCTCCAGCTTTCATTTGTTTTTTTGCAACTTCATATTGCGGATGGGACTTTAAAAATGGATATTTTACCCAATTTACTTCCGGATGCATTTCTAAAAACTCTGCCACCTTTAAAGCATTTTGACAATGTCTATCTACTCTAACCGCTAAAGTTTCTAAACTTTTAGATAACATCCATGCATTAAATGGGGATAGTGCGGGACCTGTATTTCTTGAGAACAAATAAATCTCTCTAATTAAATCAGCATTTCCAACAGTTACACCTCCTAATACACGTCCTTGCCCATCTATTAATTTTGTAGCCGAATGAATTACCAAATGTGCACCAAATTTAATAGGTTGTTGCAAATATGGTGTCGCAAAGCAATTATCTATCACTAAAAGTAAATTGTGTTTTTTAGCAATAGCTCCTAACAACTCTAAATCAATCACATCTACTGCAGGATTTGTTGGCGACTCTGCATATAATATTTTAGTGTTTGACGTAATTAAGCTTTCTATTTTATCTACCTCACTTACCTTAAAATAACTGGTTGTGATATTCCATTTTGGTAAATATTTAGTAAATAAAGTATGTGTTGAACCAAAAACAGAACGACACGACACAATATGATCGCCACTATTTAATAAAGCTGCAAATGTTGAAAACACGGCGGACATACCTGTAGCAAAAGCATAACCTGCTTCTGCTCCTTCCATTTTACAAACTTTATCTACAAACTCTGATGTATTGGGGTTTGTAAATCGGCTATAAATGTTACGTTCCTTCTCTTCCGCAAACGAAGCACGCATATCCTCTGCATCTTTAAATACAAAACTTGATGTTAAGTACAAGGGACTTGTGTGTTCTAAGAAATCACTACGCTCTAACTGTGTACGGATAGCTTCGGTTTCAAACTGTTTCTCTTTACTCATTCTTTATTTTTAGCAGTCTTAATATTTAAACCTAAAATTAGACAGATTCCTGCCTTGGTGAAAATAACTAAACTTTATTTAATTTATATGCTTAGACAACCTTAAAATATCTCCAAAAACTCCTCGCGCAGTAACTTCTGCACCAGCGCCAGCACCTTGAATAACTATAGGCTGTTCTCCATAAGATTCTGTAAATATTTCAAATATAGCATCAGACCCTTTAATATGGCCTAAAGTACTATCTTCTGGAATAGATACTAATTTAACTTCCAAATTCCCTTTGTCTCGAGATAAATCTCCTGACAAATCACCAACATATCTCAATACATGCCCCGGTTTTTGATTGCTTTTTATTTTTTGAAATTCTTCATCTAAAACATTTAATTGTTTTAAAAATGATTCTACTGAAATATTTTGATATGCTTCAGGAATTAAATTTTGCACAGATACATCTTCAAATTCATTTTGCAAATCTAATTCTCTTGCAAGAATCAATAACTTCCTTGCTACATCATTTCCAGAAAAATCTTCTCGTGGATCAGGTTCAGTAAATCCTTTATCAATCGTTTCTTGAACGATAGCACTAAATGGTTTATCCTCTACCGAAAAATTATTGAACAAATAGCTTAACGTTCCTGAAAACACGCCACGAATTCTTGTGATATTTTCTCCTGATTCATGTAATAGTTTGATAGTATCAATTAATGGCAAACCAGCACCAACCGTTGTTTCATATAAATATTGCTTATTATTATTTTTAAGCTGAACGCGTAAATCTTTGTAAAAATCATGCGAAATGGTATTTGCTATTTTATTTGACGATACCAAATCAAAACCAGCCTCAACCAATGGCACATAATTTTTATAAAACTCTGAACTTGCCGTATTATCAACCGCGATTAAATTTTCTAAATGATGCGTTTTTGTATAGTCAATAATATCTTTAATTGTAAAATTATTAGTTGCTGACTGAATAGATTGTTCCCAATTTTTATCTACACCTTTTTTATTTAAAATAACTTGTTTAGAATTAGCTACTGCAAACACATTTAAACTGATGCCTTTTCGCTTTTCAATTTCATCCTTCGATTTTAAAATCTGATTAATTAAAGCACCTCCAACACCACCATGTCCAAAAATAGCAATATTAATTCTTTTTGAAATACCAAATATTTCACCGTGAATTACATTCAATGCTTTATGCAACTGCGATTTTTTAACCACCAAGCTCACATTACGCCCTGTTACTGTATTATTAAACAATAGCGGAGTGATTTGATTTTTTATGAGTGCATTAAATGGTTTATGAAACGAACTTAACTCAATACCAATTATGGAAATAACAGACACATCATCAACTACCGCAATTTTGTTCACATCTTGTGAATAAAAATCGTTTTCAAATTCACGCTCCAAAGCAACTACTGCTTGAGTAGCTTGGTCTGCATTAATTATAAAACCAATACCTCTTTCAGACGAACCTTGAGAAATAATACTTACGCTAATATTTTTTGTTGCCAAAGCGCCAAATATTCGCGCATCTACACCACTCTTGCCCAATAAGCCACGACCTTCTAAATTCAATAAAGCCACATTGTCTAAAACGGATAATGAAGTGACTTCCTTAGAATTTGGCTTTGCAGTAATTAACGTCCCTTCATCCTCTGGATTAAAGGTGTTCAAAATTCTTAGATTGATATTTTTTTCAACCAATGGAATGATTGTTTTAGCATGTAAGATGGTCGTACCAAAGTTTGCTAATTCATTAGCCTCACTAAATGACAATTCTCTTATTTTTTTTGCATCGGCAACCAAGTCTGGATTAGCGGTATAAATACCATTAACGTGTGTATAGTTTTGCAACTCGTCTGCATCTAAATAATTTGCCAACAATGCAGCCGTGTAATTGCTACCGTTTCTACCAAGTGTAGTAGTTTCATTTTTCAAGTTTGAAGCAATAAATCCTGTAACAATATTTACAACGCTTGAATTTTCCTTAAAATGCTTTTTAATATTATCTTTAGATAATTGCAAAATAGGTTGTGCGTTCCCAAAGTTATCATCCGTTTTAATCAGCTCTCTCGAATCTATAGCTTTAGATTTTATGTTTTGAGCATTAAGCAATTGCGCTACCATTTTAGCTGACAACAATTCTCCTTGTGCCAAAACTTCATCTTTTGTTTTTTTGCTATAATCACCTAACAAACTAACACCTTCAAATAGCTTATTGAGTTTTGCGTACTCTACTGAAAAATCTATCCCATCAAATGGTTCTGATTGGTAGGCTTTAAAAGCATTCCATTTACTCTGATAATCCTCACCTCTTGCCGCTTTTGTTAGCAAAGACTCAAGCTCATCCGTTGCTTTTCCTCTTGCTGACACTACTACCGCAATACGTTCTCCATCTTTAACTTTTTTCTCAATGATAGAAATCACCTTACCTAAACCGTCTCCGTTTGTTAAAGATATACCACCAAACTTTAATATTTTCATGCTTCTTTTTTTAGAATCAGGCAAAAAGATGCCCTCTATAATTTTTTCAAGTTGTTCGTACTCCATTAAAAATGCATCGTGCCCATGTACCGAATTGATTTCATTATAGGTTACATTTGGATGCGTTAGCGCCAATTGTTTATGGGTTTGTTTGTTCTCTTCAGCTGTAAAAAACAAATCTGAATCAACACCTATTATATGAATATTGGCTTTAATATTTTCAAGAATAAATTCACCCTCCCGGTTTTTTGTTACATCAATAGTTCTTAATAGTTGATTCATCAACTTATAAGCTGACAATTGAAAACGTTCTTGTAATTTATTACCATGATGCAACAGCCAACTCTCCACATTAAACACCTCTGAGTTAGCATTTTTTGAACGATGAAAACGTTCCTTAAAAGATTCTGGTGTTCTGTAACACAACATAGCGTGCATTCTCGCGTCGTGAACGGGATTATTAGAATTTAACAAAAAAGCTTCCTGAATTTGACAATTGGCAATCAGCCAATCTGTGGATTTCCAATCCGTAGCCACTGGAATTAAATGCTCTGTTATGTCTGGATTAAGCACAGCCATTTCCCAAGAAATGCCCCCTCCTAAAGAGCCTCCAATAATAGCAAAAAGTCTACCTAATTTTAATTCTTTTAGTCCTATTAAAAATATTTTAGCAACATCTCTTGCCACAAAATCTTTATAATTTTCAATAATAAAACCATCAAATCCATTTCCAGGAATGTTAAATGCCAATATTGTGTAAAGATTTGTATCTATCACTTTCTCTTTCCCAACCAAATCTCTCCACCAACCATCCTTTCCAGCGACATTACTATTGCCTGTTAAAGCATGATTTACCAACACAACTGGAGCTGACCCTAAAGGTTTTCCAAAAGTTTGATAGCTTAATTTTATTTCAGGAATAAGCGCTTTACTTTCAGTTATAAAATCTTTAATATCAATATGTTGTAATAAATGCTTCAATAGTATTATTTTTAAAGACCTCTCAGGTTTTGATGTCGATTATACCAACCTATATAAACCTGAAAAGGTCTATATTAGATTATATTTTGCTAAATGCTTCTTTTAAATCAGCTTTTAAATCTTCAATATTTTCAAGCCCAACAGACAATCTGATTAAATCAGTAGTTACACCTGCAGATATTTGTTCTTCCTCTGTTAATTGCTGATGTGTGGTACTTGACGGGTGAATAATCAACGATTTGGTATCCCCAATGTTTGCCAGTAATGAAAATAATTTCGTATTATCAGAAATTGTTTTTGCTGCATCAAAACCACCTTTAGCTCCAAAAGTAATCAATCCACTTTGTCCATTTGGCAAATATTTATCAGCTAATTTTTTATACTTACTACTTTCAAGCCCTGGGTAATTTACCCATGTTACTTCATCTTGTGCTTCTAACCATTTAGCTAATTCCAAAGCATTTGCACTGTGTTGTTTGATTCTTACAGGCAATGTTTCTAAACCTTGGATAATATTAAAAGCATTGGTTGGACTTAAAGCTCCACCAAAATCACGTAATCCTTCCAGTATCAATTTAAAAGTATAGGCTGCTGCTCCTAAAGCTTCGCTATATACTAAGCCATGATATCCTGCTGATGGTTCTGTAAATTCTGGAAATTTTCCGTTAGTCCAATCAAATGTACCTGCATCAATAATAGCTCCACCTAAGGATGTACCTTGCCCACCTACGTATTTTGTTAACGAATGAATTACAATATCTGCCCCATGTTCTATTGGTTTAACTAATACGGATGTTGCCACTGTATTATCAACTATAAAAGGTACACCAGCTGCTTTTGCATGTACGGATATAGATTTTAAATCCAAGACATCTAATTTTGGATTCCCTAAAGATTCCACAAAAAAGGCACGGGTATTATCTTGAACAGCTGCTGCAAAATTATCTGGATTATCTGCATCCACAAAGGTTGTTGTTATACCTAACCTTGGTAGCGTCACATTTAATAGGTTGAACGTACCTCCATATAAACTACTTGATGCTACAATGTGATCGCCAGCTTTTAACAAAGTTAATAAGCCTGTAGAAATTGCTGCTGTTCCAGAAGCAAATACTACAGCCCCTATACCGCCTTCTACTGCCGCTAAACGATCTTGTAAAATTTGGTTTGTTGGATTATTTAATCGTGTATAAATAAACCCTAATTCTTTTAATGAAAAAAGATTAGCTGCATGATCTGTATCGTTAAAAACATACGATGTTGTTTGATAAATTGGCACCGCTCGGGTTCCGCCGTTTACTTTTACATCATGTCCTGCGTGTAAGGCATTAGTTTCAAATTTAAGTGTACTCATTTTTCTAATTTTTTAGTTAATATTTATAGGTTACCCTCATTTGCGAGAATAACATTATCAAAGGAAACAGAAAAACCATTATTTCTGAATCTCTTTGTAAACCAAAAGCCAAAATAAGCTATTATTTAGCGTACTTAATAGAAAAATGTTATAAGAAATTATAAAATTACAGAAAGTAATTTTGTTAAGTTATCTATCCAAATTCCGATAAATGAATCGGGAATTTAAGTAGAATTTAGCACCTTCATTACTAAGTGTAAAGGGTTGCTAAGGTTTCAAAGGGTCTAATCCCTCCACCTTTCTTGATAACATTTCAGTAAGTTTTTGAACTTTGTGAATGCAAATATTCAATTAATTAAGTGTAATATCCAAATTTTTTCTACGAAATTTACTTTTTCAAAATATTTTCCTGAAATTTTTCTCTAATTATTAATCCTATTGGCTTGTTCTCAATTTTAGTTTCTAACCAAGAAATAATATCCAAATATAGGAAAGCTCTACTCTGATAGGGATCTTTTTCAAATTCCTTTAATTTTTCATGGAGTTTAACAAATGCACCTTTAACTTCGTGTGGATAAATATCACCCAATCCCCTCAAAAATTTTATCATTTCTTTTTGCACTTCATATAACTCCTCCATTTTGATTAAAAATTTATAGGTACTTTTTATAAGTACTTCTAAATTATAATCCAATCCAGCTTCATAATGTGCTACCAAATTTAACACCCTTGAAAAACACAACAAATCTTCACGCATTTCAAGCGATTTATTGCTTATTATTTTTTCTAAGAAATAAATACATTTTCTGTTTTCACCAGCCCCAAAATACATACTGGCTATTTTATAATAAAACACCATAACATGATGCTTATCAATTCTATCTTGATATTTTTTTAGTTTTTCTAAAACCTCATCAATCATAGGTAATCCTTCTTCAAAACGTCCTTCAGTAAAGTGTAAATTAAATTTATTATTATACACATACAAAAAGGTTAATCCTTCAATATTATCATCAATAGGAAACCAAGACTCTTTAGTTACAGTCTCCAATTTTGATAGCGACTCTTTAAACTTATCATAATGCCTCAAGTAAAACAAGGACTCTAACAGATAATGATTCCCTCTTAAAAAGAACACCGGATTTAAAACAATCATATCCTTGTTTTCATAAAAAAGGTTTACCCATTTTGAAGCATATTTATAACAAGATAAAAAATCTTGAGTTAAAAAACTGTACCACAGATACGCCTTATAGAGCCACAATTTTTCTCTAAAATTTAAAGCACTAATTTCATATTTAGGAAGTCTATCATTAAAATAATCTGTAATGCGTTGTGTTTCTTTTTCACTCTTAACATAACCATTTTTTAAAAACAACCCATACAATTGAAGTGATAAGTTTGACAACTTACTTGCCAATACATTTTGTTGACTAAGCTCTTTAGCTTGAATAGTTAATTCATCGGCTCTACTACTCCAACTTCTTGTAATATACTGCGATTCTATTACTTTTTCAAGTTCAACAATTTCTGAAGCTATATTTTTTTCCTCATTAACAATAGCCAGACTCTTAGCTTTATCTAGTATTTTTAAGCTTTGTTTGTAGAGTCCTTTATGATATAAAATGGTTGCAAAATCAAGTTGTTCACGAATTTGAATTCTAATATTTTGATGTGACGGATTTAACCTTAAGCTTATCAAAATCTGCTTATATAAATGCGCTTTTAAATTAGAAAGTTGTTGCTTTTTCACAATACCTTTCTTCAAAATTACAACTTCATCATATGCTGGTAATTTATCAAGAATATTAAAGAGCATTAAAAATTTTGAATCTTCATTAACCCCTAATCTTCCTACATAAAGTTTAAACTGTCTCTTTTCAGATTTAGACAGAGACTTTATTAGCACAAACAAATTATCTTTTTGCTCCTTTGTCATAATGATAATTACAATATTAAATACTTAGTTTTCAACAACTTAAACACAACACAAATACGTTAAACATCGTAAAAATAAAACGATGAATTCTCAATTTAGGAAACCAAATTATACATTCGTAGCACAATAAGAAAATATATTTTAATAAATGTCTGATAACATCGTACAAATTTTTGACACCACCCTACGTGACGGCGAGCAAGTACCTGGTTGTAAACTAAATACTGACCAAAAATTAATTATTGCAGAGCAACTTGACTTTTTAGGTGTTGACATCATTGAAGCTGGTTTCCCTGTTTCAAGCCCTGGCGATTTTAAATCGGTAGAAGCTATTTCCAAACTTGTTAAAAACGCTTCTGTTTGTGGTCTTACAAGATCTGTTGAAAATGATATAAAAGTTGCTGCCGAAGCACTAAAATACGCAAAAAAACCAAGAATACACACAGGTATTGGTACTTCTGAATCTCATATAAAGCACAAGTTTAAATCTACACAAGATGCCATTATAGAACGTGCTGTAAGAGCCGTAAGCTATGCTAAATCTTTTGTGGAAGACGTGGAGTTTTATGCTGAAGATGCTGGTAGAACAGATAATGCTTATTTAGCTCGTGTTTGCGAAGCTGTTATTAAAGCAGGTGCAACAGTATTAAATATCCCTGACACTACTGGTTACTGCTTACCAAGTGAATATGGAGCAAAAATAAAATACCTTAAAGAAAACGTAAAGGGTATTGAAAAGGCCGTTTTGTCCTGCCATTGCCATAACGATTTAGGTTTAGCAACAGCTAATTCTATTGAAGGTGTTATTAATGGTGCCAGACAAATAGAATGTACTATTAATGGTATTGGTGAACGTGCTGGAAACACCGCTTTAGAAGAAGTTGTCATGATTTTAAAACAACACCCATACTTAAATTTAGATACTAATATTCGTACTGAAATGCTTTATGGCATTAGCCAATTGGTATCTGACAATATGGGTATTTATACCCAGCCCAACAAAGCTATTGTAGGTGCTAATGCATTTGCCCACAGCTCTGGAATTCATCAAGATGGTGTTATTAAAAATCGTGAAACTTACGAGATTATAGACCCTAAGGATGTTGGCGTAACAGAATCTGCAATTGTACTTACTGCAAGAAGTGGAAGAGCCGCTTTGGCATATAGAGCAAAAAATATAGGCTATGAATTAACAAAACTTCAATTAGATGAAATTTATGTTGATTTCTTAAACTTTGCAGATAAAAAGAAAGAAATTGTTGATACCGATATTCATGAAATCATAGAGTCCAGTTCTGTTTTTAAAGAAATCAACACATCGTCATAAAATAGGTTTAAAAAAATGAAGTTACATATCGCTGTTTTACCGGGTGATGGCATAGGTCCAGAAGTAATTGCTCAAGCTGTAAAAGCGCTGAAAAGCATTGCTACAGTATACGATCATATATTTACTTTTGAATATGGTTTAGTAGGTGCAGCAGCGATTAACAAAACTGGCATTGCTTTACCTGAAGAAACATTAGCTCTTTGTAAAAAAGCAGACACTATTTTATTTGGAGCTATTGGTTCCCCTAAATATGAGAACGATCCTGAGGCTAAAATAAGACCAGAACAAGGTCTTTTAGGTTTACGAAAAGAACTTGATTTACACACAAATATTAGACCTGTAGTTGCTTATGAAGATTTATCTAATAAATCGCCTTTAAGAAAAAAATGGATTAAAGATGTCAATCTTTGTTTTTATAGAGAACTTACAGGAGGTATTTATTTTGGTGAAAAAACATTTAGTGAAGACGGCAATACGGCTACAGATACTTGTACTTACACGCGCAATGAAATAGAACGTGTAGCTCACCGAGCTTTTAAAGCAGCCCAATCTAGGAAACACAAATTAACTTTAGTAGATAAAGCCAATGTATTAGCAAGTTCAAAACTTTGGAGAAAAATTATTAAAGAAATAGCTATACAATATCCTGACGTGGCGGTTAACTACTTGTATGTTGACCAAGTTGCCATGCAACTTATTTTAAATCCAAAACAGTTTGACATTATACTAATTGAAAATATGTTTGGAGATATTATTTCTGAAGAGGCGAGTGTTATTGTTGGCTCTATAGGCTTATTGGCATCTGCATCTATTGGAGATAAATATTCCATGTTTGAACCAATACATGGTGCTTATTACAAAGCGACTGATAGAGGTATTGCAAACCCAATTGCAGCTATTTTGTCTGCTGCTATGTTATTAGAACACTTTGATTTATATGAGGAGGCTAATCTTATCAAAAAAGCGGTTGATAAATCATTACAATTACAAATTACAACGCCCGATTTAAATACTAAATACGATAATATATCAACTAGTAAAGTAGGTGATTTTATTGAAGATTTTATTAATAATCCAGAAGAAACCAATTTAAACTTTACAAACATACATTTAGGACAATCCACTATAATTTAATTATTTGAGTTAGTCACCAAAATTAATTTAGGATTTAAAAAGAGTGCTTATTATTAAGCACTCTTTTATTTTATCTAAATACCTTTTAACCAATCATACAATCTATCTGGCCAAGTTTGTAAATAGTCCTTCCCAATAGCTAAACTAAAGCCATGTCCTCCATAAGGATAAATATGCATTTCAGTTTTTACATTATTTGATCTAAGAGCATTATAAAAATTCAAACTATTTTCAACTGGTACTAACTCATCATCCCCAGAATGCACTATAAAAGTTGGTGGTGTGTTTTTACTAACATGCAATTCGTTAGAAAATTTTTCTACCAATTTTTCATCAGGTATTTTACCTAATAAACTATTACGCGATCCTTTATGAGTAAAATTGCTTTTCATAGTCACAACTGGATACAATAAAACCATAAAATCTGGTCGTGCAGAAATAATATCTACATTAGATTCTTTAAAATGATTTGGATAATTAAACTGGGTTCCTAATGTTGATGCTAAATGTCCTCCTGCCGAAAAGCCCATAACACCTATTTTATTTTTATTAATATGCCATTTTTCAGCATGAAACCGTAACAACCTTATTGCTCGCTGAGCATCTTGTAATGGTGCTTCGTAAGACACTTTAATAGATTTTGAATCTGGCAACCTATATTTCAACACAAATGCAGCAATTCCCTTGGTGTTAAACCATTTAGCAATATCAATACCCTCCCAATCATACGCTAATGCCTGATATCCACCTCCTGGACAAATTACAACAGCTTTTCCAGTATTGTTTTTCTTTGAAGGTAAATAGACTTCTAATGTAGGTTCTTGCACTTTTGATATTCTGATAATATCTGTGTTGGTTATGATTTCTAACTCCTCTGAATTTTGACTATTTGGAATGATATCATCCCATAATTGTATAATGTCATTTTGACTAAAAATAGGGTGAATCATAATATACAAATTAAAAATTATTATATAGAATTTCAAATTTATTTCTAATTAGAATTTAAAATATTTTTCAAGCTATCAAAATCTATAAGATTAAGATAGTCCTTACGGTTTTCTTCTAAAAGATAATATTCATAAAATGGATTTGTAGCTGAAATACTCTTACCTATATTATGTGTTTTTGACAAAATGCCAACTCCCCAATTAGTATCTACACAACAGGAATAAACAGATGGATTAAAGCGCCATTTCAAAAAAGCTTTCCATGTGGTCCCGTTCCAATATCCCTTTGCTGGAGTTTTAAAAAACCCAAAGGTTTCTCTGGCATGCCATTCAGTTGGCGGATTACAATCATGTAGCACTATAAAACCATCCTCTGTTATAAAATCTAAAGCATTTTTAATGTCTTTATTCACCTGTTCGGCATAGTGTAAACCATCAATAAAAACAACATTAAATTTAATATTTGAAGAAAGAACTTGATTTGAATTCAGCTTTTCAAAAAACACATCACTAGTCATTTTAAAATCTACAGGATTTTCTTCAAATTCTAATCCTGGATCTACACTGTACTTTGTGGTAGCTTTAATATGATTGAAATTGTGATCTGGATTCCTAACGCCAATTTCTAAATAAGTTGTTTCTTCATTAAACAAAGACAATAAAAAATTTATCACCTCAGTTCGGGAGTGTGGTTTTTCCAATTCTATTTTAGTCCGTTTTTGACCTTCAATAAAAATAGGACTATTAAGAAATTCTTTACCATGAATAAAATACCACACCAATCTTTTTAATTTTTTCATAATAACTAATTAGGAAATTTAGCCTTTATTTTATCCAAGCAGAGATTATGAATACTACCCTCATGGGTATGTTTTTTTGAAATATCAGGTACGTAAGTACCATCTTGTACTTGACCTCCAATTTCCTGATAAGCCTCCCTAAACGTTTGACCTTCAACTACTAAGCTATTAATATTATCAACTGTGAATAAATACTTGTACAGATTGCTGTGAACATCTATATCTTTCACGATAATTTGTTGGATGGAGAAATTAAAAATATCTAAAATATCTTTAGTTTCTTCAAAAGCAGCAATCATATTTTCTTTTAGTAACTGAAAATCTCTATGATAGCCACTAGGCAAATTATTGGTTATTAAAATCATTTCTGTTTGCAAAGCTTGAATCTTGTTGCATTTCCCTCGAATCAATTCAAAAACATCAGGATTCTTTTTATGTGGCATAATACTGCTACCTGTAGTTAACTCATCTGGAAAAGTTACAAATCCAAAATTTTGACTCATATATAAACATATATCCATAGCAAAACGCGATAGCGTATTACACAAACCGCCTAAGCCAGCAGCTATGGTACGTTCATTTTTTCCACGTCCCATTTGAGCAGCTACCACATTATATTTTAAGGTTGAAAAAGCCATTTCTTTGGTAGTAAATTCTCTATCAATGGGAAAGGAACTTCCGTATCCAGCCGCAGAACCTAATGGATTTTGGTCTACAGTTTTAATGGCAGCATTTAATAAGTAAACATCGTCTATCATCAATTCCGCATACGCTGAAAACCACAAACCGAATGACGATGGCATAGCCACTTGCAAGTGTGTGTAACCGGGAAGCACTTTATCTTTATACTTCTCAGCTAGCGATAATAGGGTTTCAAAAAGCGTCTGCGTTTTTTCTTTTACCAAACTCAAATTTTCTTTGTAATATAAATGGAGAGCCACCAAAACTTGATCGTTTCTTGATCGTGCAGTATGAATTTTTTTACCAACATCTCCTAAAGATTTAGTTAATTCAAATTCAATTTTAGAATGTACATCTTCAAACTGGCTGTCAATTTCAAAACTACCTGCTTCAATTTGTGCTGACAAAACATCTAAGCCCCCTAATAATTGTTCTAATTCCTCAACTGTTAAAATACCTATTTTTTGAAGCATTTTAGCATGAGCTTTTGATGCAATAATATCATATTTTGCTATGTGAATATCAATTTCCCTATCGTTTCCAACTGTAAATTGTTCTATTTTTTTATCTATTGATATGCCTTTGTCCCAGAGTTTCATTTTGTAAAAATGTTTATTTGTTTATGAACTGATTTGCTTAAACGATTACCCGATTCAACAATTCAATATAAATTTTTATGCCTTCTTCAATTTCATACAAATGAATATATTCATCTGCAGAATGCGAGCGCGTACTATCACCCGGGCCTAATTTAAGCGACTTGCATGATAACCAAGCTTGATCAGACAAAGTTGGTGATCCGTAAGGTTTTCGTCCCATAGCAATACCAGCTTTCACTAATGGATGATCCATTGGAATTGACGATGAATTTAAATGCAAACTTCGTGGTTTAATACTTGCACAGGGTGCATTTTTTTCAAGAAACTCTGCTATTTCCGCATTAGTATATTTATCATTAACACGAACATCAATTACCAATTCTACTTCTGCTGGCACCACATTGTGCTGTTTTCCTGCATTAATTTGAGTAACCGTTAATTTAACATCACCTAAAGTTTCCGAACCTTTTTCAAACTTTACATTTTTAAACCATTGTAAAGTTTCAATCATCTTATAAATAGGATTATCATCATTTGGGTGTGCAGCATGACTAGCAGTTCCTTGTATCTTAGCATCAAAAACCACCAAACCTTTTTCGGCAACCGCTAAATTCATCAACGTTGGTTCTCCTACTATGGCAACATCAATTTTAGGAATAATTTTCAACATGCTATTCAATCCATTTGGACCACTACTTTCCTCTTCTGCAGAAGCTACCAAAATCAAATTATATTTTAAATCTTTATAATTATAAAAATGAGTAAAAGTAGCAATTAGAGACACCAAACAACCACCTGCATCATTACTACCCAAACCGTATAATTTACCATCTTCAACAATGGCTTTCAATGGATCTTTGGTATATGCACTATTCGGTTTTACAGTATCATGATGTGAATTTAGTAACATATTTGGTTTGCTCTCATCAAAATACTTATTGATTGCCCAAACATTATTTTTCGTCCTTTTATAATCTATATTATTGCTTTTGAACCAAGCTTCAATATGCCTTGCAGTTTTATCTTCTTCGGTAGAAAAAGATTGCGTTTCTATTAACCTTTTAAGTAACGCAATAGCATCATTTGATAATTGTTTTTGCGTCATTTTACAAGGTGATTTTGGTGAAGTTATCATTTGCTTTGATCAACATATCTGTATTTCCCATATTAATTGTATTGACTCCATTTTTTAAAGCATCAAAACAATTTTCCAATTTAGGAAGCATCCCATCTGCAATAATTCCTCTATCTAACAAATATTTATATGTTTTAGAATCAATATGTTTTATCACTGAATTTTTATCTTGTATGTTTTCTAAAACACCATTCAATTCAAAACAATAATAAACAGACGTTTTATATAATTTACTCATTCCTATGGCTACTTGCGAAGTAATGGTATCTGCATTTGTGTTTAATAATTGTCCGTTACCGTCATGCGTAATGGCACAAAAAACAGGTATAAAATCTGCTTGAATTAATTTATCTATAGATTCGTGAGCTACTTTTTTAACATCTCCTACAAAACCAAAATCAACTTCTTTAATAGGTCTTTTTTCAGAAGAAATACTATTTACATCCGCACCAGTTAACCCAATAGCATTTACATTTAAAGCTTGCAGTTTTGCAACCACATTCTTATTTACCAAACCTCCATAAACCATTGTAATAACTTCTAATGTTTTGGCATCCGTAACACGCCTACCATTAACCATTTGAGATTCTATTCCTAGTTTTAAAGCCACAGAGGTAGCACGTTTACCTCCTCCATGTACCAAAATCTTTTTCCCTTCTAAATTAGAAAACAATTTCAGAAAAGCATTTAAAGACGTTTCATCTTCAATAATGTTTCCTCCAATTTTGACTATTTTTAATGTCTCCATGCTTTATATTTCATTGGTTTTCAACTATGCTAACCTGACTTTAGTTAAAGGTTTTCAAGTATTTTTTTAAGCACAGTTTGTGCTGCAAAAGTTCTATTATTTGCTTGTTGGATTACCAAAGAATTTTCACTATCTAAAACAGCATCAGACACAACTAAGTTTCTTCTAACAGGCAAACAATGCATAAATTTAGCATTATTTGTCAATTTCATTTTTTCAGCACTTACCATCCAATCTAAATCGGAATTTAATATTTTTCCGTAGTTAGAGTAAGAACTCCAGTTTTTAGCATAAATAAAATCGGCATTAGCAAAGGCTTCATCCTGATTATAAATAATAGGTGAATCCCTTGTTATTTCTGGATTTAAATCATAACCTTCCGGGTGTGTAATAACAAACTCTACGTCCATTTTTTGCATAGCCTGTGTAAAACTATTTGCTACCGCATGTGGCAATGCTTTAACATGTGGTGCCCAAGTAAGTACTACTTTAGGTTTTGCTACTTTAGAAAATTCTGAAATGGTTACAGCATCCGTTAAAGCTTGCAATGGATGTCCTGTGGCACTTTCCATACTTACTATTGGCACGGAAGCATGTTTTATAAACGAATTTATGACTTGTTCACTTTCATCTTTTGGTTTATCTGTTAAAGTTGGAAAAGCACGTACAGCAATAATATCACAATATTGAGAAACTACAGCTGCAGCTTCTTTAATATGCTCTGCAGTACCTCCATTCATTACCGAGCCATCCTCAAATTCAATACCCCAAGCATCCCCAGACACATTCATTACAATAGGATTCATTCCTAAATTTAATGCTGCTTTTTGAGTGCTTAACCGGGTTCTTAAACTACTATTAAAAAACAACAATCCTATGGTTTTATTAGCACCTAAAGCCAAATGTTTCAATGGGCTTGCTTTTAATGCTTTGGCTTCTTCAATCCAAGAATTAATGTTATCTATATCTTGAATGGACGTATAATTCTTCATTTTTACTTTTATTTTATTCTAGTAAACGGTATTTTATTATTCATAGCATTCACTATAAAATCATCTTCCAATCCATTTACTATCCATGTTTCTATATTTGCTTTTTTAGCAACCAAAGCTGCCTCTATTTTAGATTGCATTCCGCCACTGCCGTGTGAAGATTTAGAATCTACCACTTGATTGATAAGTGTATCAATATTTGAAACTGCTTCAATAGTTTTTGGTTGTTTCTCGTTTATAGATTCTTTTGTATAAATGCCGTAAGTATTTGTAGCAATTACAAACAAATCAACTCCTAAAAGCGAGGCTGTTAATGCTCCTAATTTATCGTTATCGCCAAATTTAATTTCATCTGTTGCAACAGTATCATTTTCATTAATAATGGGGATATAACTATTATTAACCAACACATTAATAGTATTTACAATATTAACTCTACTCTCTTTCTTTTCAAAATCTGAATAAGATAACAAACACTGCGAAGTTAGTAAACTATGCTCTCTAAATATTTCTTGATATATCCTTATTAAATGGGGCTGCCCAATGGATGCTAAAGCTTGCTTTACAAAAATTGGCTTGCGTTTACTCTCTAATTTCACAAACTGTTTTGCCACAGCTATAGCACCTGAAGTTACTATTATAAACTCATGTGTATCTTGTAATTGTGCTATTTGAATGGCTAAATCCTCAATTTTACCTCTTGAAATATTATCTGTTTCTTTAGTAAGGGTATTAGAACCTATTTTTAATAAAACTCTTTTTTTCTTCATTATCTTGTTTGTCCATTTCCATGAACATACCATTTATTTGTTACTAAATGCTGTAAACCGATTGGTCCGCGTTGGTGTAATTTATCTGTACTAATAGCTAATTCGCCACCCAATCCTAATTGTCCACCATCAGTAAATCTTGAAGATGCATTATGATACACCGCAGCCGTATCTACATTTTCCATGAAAGCTTTGGCTTCGTTTTCATCCTTAGTAACAATAACTGAAGAATGTCCGCCAGAATATTTATTAATCATGGCAATGGTGTCTTGATTAGACGCAATTTCGCCTATAAGAATCTTATAATCTAAAAATTCTTCATACCAAATATCGTCAGATTTTATGCCTTCTAAACCATGCTCTTTTGAAATTGTATCATCACCTAATACTTGAATTTTAAAATCTTTTAATTTTGAAATAAGGTTTGCAACAAAATCTTTTTTATTAGGAAGATTTTCATCTATCAATACCTTATCAATGGCATTGCAAGCTGATATTTTTGATTTTCCATTCAAAATAACGTTGATAGCAATATCCAAATCCGCGTCTTTATGTACATACACAAAATTATTACCACGTCCACTAATAATTACTGGACAAGTAGCATGCTGCTTAGTAAATGCTATCAATCTTTCACCACCACGTGGCACAATCAAATCAACCTGTTGTGTTGGATTTTCTAAGAATGCTTGAGTTTCTATTCTATTAAATTGTAAATACTCCACCCAATTTGTTGAGGCACCATTTTCTTTTAAAGCTTGATGCCATAATTCAACAATCTTAAGATTAGAATTTAAAGACTCTTTTCCGCCTTTTAATAATATTTTATTTCCAGATTTGAATGCGATTCCAGCTGCTTCCACAGTAACATCAGGTCTGGATTCATAAATAATCAAAACCGTACCAAAGGATGCCGTTTTATTATAAACCTGCATCCCATTATCATGCTTAAAGCGAAAACGCTCTACCCCAACAGGATCGTCTTGCGATGCTAAATGTGTTACAGAAGCAATCATTTCATCAACTTTTTTATCGTCCGCTTTCAATCTGTCATACATGGAAATATCATCTCCACTGTAAGCCTCTAAGTCGCCCTTATTAACCTCAATGATAGCCGCTCTTTCTTGTTCCAAAAGTTGCGCCATTTTAAGTAATACAGCATTTCTTGTTTCAATTGATAATAAAGTGTTCATTGTTTTCTTTTTTTTGTTGTCAGTGCTCTATTCTACAATGCTTTTTTTAAAGCCTCAAAAAACTGATCAACGTGTTGTTTTTTAATTGTTAATGGTGGTAAAATCCGTATTAGTTTTTTATTGGATGCACCACCAGTAAATATATGATTTTCATATATAAGTTTTTTTCTAAGTTCTCCAACTTCAAAATCGAATTCCAATCCGATCATTAATCCTCTTCCTTTAATATTTTTTATTTGAGGAATTGTTTTTGCTTTTGAGATAAAATATTCTGATATGGTATGGACATTTTCAAGCAACTTATCTTCTTCAATGGTATTTAAAACGGCTAAACCAGCAGCACACGCCAAATGATTTCCTCCAAACGTAGTTCCTAACATCCCATGCTTAGCCTCAATACTTGGATGAATTAAAACGCCACCAATAGGAAATCCATTTCCCATTCCTTTTGCTATAGAAATAATATCTGGAGCAACATTATAATACTGAAAAGCGAAAAACTTACCAGAACGCCCGTAACCAGATTGCACCTCGTCCGCAATAAAAAAGGTATTATTTACTTTACAAAGTTGATCCACTTGCTCAAAAAATTTAGCAGTGGCTTGATCCAAACCTCCAACACCTTGAATAAATTCAACAATAACGGCACAAACATCGCCTTTTTCCAATTCCTTTTTAACCGCTTCAACATCGTTTAGAGGCAAAATTGTTACCGCTTGCTGCGCATTTATTGGTGCTATAATATTAGGATTATCAGTAGCCGCTACTGCTGCCGAGGTACGACCATGAAATCCATTTTTAAACGCAACCACACGAGATTTCCCTGTTTTAAAAGAGGCTAATTTCAATGCGTTTTCATTGGCCTCTGCACCCGAATTACATAAAAACAATTCATAACCTTTACAACCTGAAAGGGCTTCTAATTTATTAGCCAATTCAAGTTGCAACGGATTTTGAATGGCGTTGGAATAAAAGCCTAACTTTTCAACTTGATTTGTAATAGCCTTAACGTAATTAGGGTGTGCATGTCCAATTGAAATCACGGCATGACCACCATATAAATCTAAATATTCAATTTCTTTGTCATCATAAACAAAAATATCTTTTCCAGAAACTGGAGTAACACTGTATAATGGGTAAACGTCAAATAGCGGCATTTTTTTGTTTTAATTTTAATAGATTCATCAAATCTAACTTTGTGTTATTTCTACTTTACTCAGTAATCATGGCTCTAACACCCAAAACTTATTGAATCTCGTTTATTTTAATATTAAAAATAAGTTCCTTTTAATTGAATCCCTTCATTTTCGGGCAAACCAAACATCAAATTCATATTTTGAACTGCTTGTCCTGAAGCGCCTTTTAATAAATTATCAATTATACTTGTAATCAGTAATTTATTATTGTGCTTATGCAAATGTATCAAACATTTGTTAGTATTTACTACCTGCTTAAGATGCAATTCTTTTTCTGAAATAAAAGTAAAAGCAGCATCTTTATAAAAGGACTTATACATATCTTTTGCCTCTTCAATGGTGCCTTCAAAATTGGTGTAAACAGTCGCAAAAATTCCTCTTGAAAAATTACCGCGATTAGGCATAAAAAGTATTTCAGATGAAAAACTGCTTTGTAATTGTTTTACAGATTGATTAATTTCTCCTAAATGCTGATGGGTAAAAGGTTTGTAGTAAGAAAAATTATTATCCCTCCAAGTAAAATGAGTTGTTTCAGACAATGATGTTCCGGCTCCTGTAGCCCCCGTAACGGCATTAATATGCACATCGGTATTCAGCAATCCTTTACCTGCCAATGGTAATAACGCTAATTGAATAGCTGTTGCAAAACAGCCAGGATTAGCAATATAATTGGCTTTTTCAATCACTACTTTTTGTAACTCAGGCAACCCATAAACAAAGGTTTTCCCTTTAAAAACCTTGTCTTTTTCCAATCTGAAATCATTTCCTAAATCAATAATCTTTGTATTTTCAGAAAAGGCATTCGCTTCTAAAAATTTAATGGAATTACCGTGACCCAGACACAAAAACAGCACATCAACATTAGGATTAATAGTATCTGTAAATTTCAAATTTAAACTCCCAACTAAATCTTGATGTATGTTACTAATTTGATTTCCAGCATTGGAGGTACTAAAAACAAAATTAATTTCAGCATTTGGGTGTGTAATTAATAATCTAATTAACTCACCAGCCGTATATCCTGCTCCCCCTATAATACCAACTTGTATTTTTTTCATTTTACAATTTATTTCTCATTATATAATCATATCGAACAAGACATTGCATTCCATTTAACCATGCATTTTCTAATACTAACGAAATGATTCATCGTTTAAAATCTTATTAAGAGTTGTTTACCTGTTGATAAATCTTGTTTGCATTTCCAATAATTTTGATAAATCCTTTGGCATCATCTGCAGTCCATGCTTTATTCTCTTCACCGTAACTTCCAAATTTAGCGCTCATTAAATCATGTTCAGACTTAATACCGTCTAATGAAAAATGATAGGGTTTTAAAGTAACCGTTACATCGCCACTCACCTTATCTTGACTACTCTCTAAAAAGGCTTCCATATTTCTCATTACGGGGTCTAAATATTGCCCTTCATGCAAATGCATACCGTAAAAACTTGCCAAATATTCTTTATGTTGTAATTGCCATTTTGTTAAGGTATGTTTCTCTAATAAATGATGAGCTTTAATAATAATTAAGGCTGCTGCGGCTTCAAAACCAACACGACCTTTAATACCTACAATTGTATCTCCTACATGAATATCTCTCCCTATTGCATATGATGAGGCTAAACTATTTAAGACTTCAATATTAATTTCTGGATCATTTTCAACCCCATTAACAGCAACCAATTCACCTTTTAAAAAAGTTAATGATACTTTTTCTTCTTCATTATGTTTCAATTGAGACGGATATGCCTCATTTGGCAAAGGCTTATCTGATGTTAATGTTTCTGAACCACCAACACTTGTACCCCATAAACCTTTGTTTATTGAATATTTTGCTTTTTCCCAAGACATATCTATTCCATTCGTTTTTAAATAGTCAATTTCTTCCTGTCTGGTTAGTTTTTCATCTCTAATAGGCGTAATAATTTTAATATGTGGTGCTAAGGTTTGAAAAATCATGTCGAAACGTACTTGATCATTACCTGCTCCTGTGCTACCGTGAGCAATATATTCTGCATCAATGCTTTTAGCATATTCTACAATTTCAATTGCTTGAATGATACGTTCAGCACTTACTGATAGTGGATAAGTATTATTTTTTAATACATTTCCGAAGATTAAGTACTTCACCACTTTTTGATAAAATGTGGGTACTGCATTGATGTTTTTATAAGTTGAAACTCCCATTTTATAAGCATTACTTTCTATATGGTTAATTTCCTCTTTTGTAAAACCTCCTGTATTTACACTCACAGCATGTACATCATATTCTTTTGATAAACTTACGGCGCAATATGAGGTATCTAAGCCTCCACTATATGCTATTACTAATTTTTTCATTTAATTATAATTTGTATGTCTTATTTTATATTTGCTTTAAATGACCAATTTCAGACTCAAAACATTCATTTACATAATACCTAAAACTATGCTCATCTCGTAATTTTCCTAATTTCTCAAGTTCTTCAACCAATCCTGCAGACATTTTAGCTAAGGTAACATGAGTCATACCTAATAATTCGTTATAATAATGCACTTTAGGTGTTTGTGCTACTGAAATAAGAAACGAATCAGAAAACAATTCGGTCATTTTATACATTAATAACAACCCAAGATTATAATTTCTACATTCGCGATCTACCCATAAAGAGGTACGTTCAAACACGGAATGCCCTTTAACCAAATGCTCATGAACAAAAATATGGCCATAAATTCGATCATTTTTTTTCAATATAAAACAACCGTTTTCTGCACGTGTTTTTAACATATCAACATCTACATAGTACAAAGTTGAAAGTTCTCTTGATCTTTCTGAAATAATTTCCAGTGATTTATTTGAAAGTTTATAAACAAGCTTTATTTCTATTTCTTCTTTTGTACAAAATAATTCTGCTTGTTCTATAACACTATTAATTTCTATGTCCAATATCGTATTCATTTTAGTTTGTTGTTTAAAAACATATCTCAATTTTAACCAATAACCTATAAAAAGACCATTGATTATTAAACTAAACAATTCATTAAAGTATATCTAACTCTAAAAATTATTATTTTAAACAATATAAGTAACGAAAATTGAAAGTGAATTACTTTCTAAAAAAACACCCCTTAGGGGCGATTTTGAGGAATACACACAACAGCAGTTTTAGTACACAATACTAAAACATAAGAGATAAGAGATATGTGGTTTCCTGTTTTCACTGAATAACTACCTAAACTATTAACTCTAAATCGTCGGCACAAGCCCCTTTCGTTAATATAAGGGTACAAAACTACAACTAATTATTTACTAAACAACATTCATCTCATATAAAAAAACATAATTTTTTATATGAGATGAATGTCTACTCTTATTAAAGTTCTCTCAACCAAATATTACGATAACTAACCCTACTATTATCTTGATGATCTTGCAATATTAAAGGTCCTTTACCGTGTTTCTCATATTTAGGATAACCGATAAATTTGGTTGGACCTATTATTTTAAAATGATCTTGAACCAAAATACCGTTAAATAAAACAGTAACGGTAGCTTGTTGAGTTACATTACCTCCTAAATCAAATTCAGGCTGATGATAAATAATATCATAGGTATTCCATTCACCTGTTTCAACAGCCGCATGCACCAAAGGAACAGATTGTTTGTACACAGAACCTGCTTGCCCATTTACATATGTGTTATTACCATTGTTATCCAACACTTGAATTTCATAAAGTCCTTGTAGAAACACACCACTGTTAGCTCGATGTTGACCGCTTCCTTCTAATCTTTTAGGCGATTTCCATTCAATATGAAGCTGAATACTACCAAAGTTTTGTTTAGTTTTAATATTACCAGATTTATTTTTGACAGTCATACTTCCATCATTATTTATTATCCAATCGGCTTCTTTTCCATCTTTAGCGTTTACCCATTGCTTTAAGTCGCTTCCATTAAAAAGCACAATAGCGTCACTTGGTGGTAAATTATTTATACCAGGAGTTACAACAGGTACTTTAGGTTCCCAAACTTCTGTTTCTTGAGGTTTCATCTTTTGCTCTTTTTCTTGAGCAAAACAAAGAAACGACCAAAAAGCCAATACTAAAACTCCTATTTTTTTCATTTAATTAATATTTTTAAATTCCTAAAATACCCTTCAATAATTTTTCATCGGTTTCACCACCTGCAAAATCATCAAAACTGCGTTCTGCGGCTTCAATAATATGCTTTTGGATAAAAGGCGCCCCTTCTCGAGCTCCTTGATTAGAGGATTTTATGCAACATTCCCATTCCATAACCGCCCAAACATCACAACCATAAGTAGTTAATTTAGAAAATATGCCTGAAAAATCTACTTGACCATCACCTAATGAACGGAAACGACCTGCCCGTTCTTTCCAATCGGAATACCCGCCATACACGCCTTGCTTTCCTGATGTATTAAACTCAGCATCTTTTACATGAAATGCTTTAATGCGCTCATGATAATAATCAATAAAGGTTAAATAATCTAACTGCTGCAACACAAAATGACTTGGATCATACAAAATATTGGCCCGTTTATGATTTCCTGTTGCTTCCAAAAAACGCTCAAAAGACACACCATCATGTAAATCTTCTCCAGGGTGTAATTCATAACAAATATCAACCCCTTGCTCATCAAAATGATTTAAAATTGGAAGCCAACGCTTAGCCAATTCTTTAAATCCCAAATCTACCAATCCGTTTGGACGCTGTGGCCATGGATAAACCGTGTGCCACAGTAACGCTCCTGAAAATGAAGCATGAGATTTTAACCCTAATCTTGAACTTGCTGTTCCAGATTTTTTCACGAAATCAATAGCCCATTCCGTTCTTGCTTTTGGATTGTTCTTGAATTGTTCTGGCGCAAAGCCATCAAACATAACATCGTAAGCTGGGTTTACTGCTACTAATTGCCCTTGTAAATGTGTAGAAAGCTCAGTGATTTCCAATCCATAAGAATTCACTTTTCCTTTAAGCTCGTCACAATACATTTGACTTTCTGCTGCCTTTTCTATATCTATCAATCCAGATTCCCAAGTTGGAATTTGAATCCCTTTATACCCTAATTCTGATGCCCATTGGCACATACCATCTAAAGTATTAAATGGTGCTTCACTTCCTGCAAACTGCGCTAAAAAAACCGCAGGTCCTTTTATTGTTTTCATATTCTACACGTCTAAAAGTTCCACCGAAACTTCCCATATCAACTGTACTACACACAAAATGGAAAGAAAACAGGAACGTATGATTTATATTATTTTAAATTTTTGTCCATATTGAATTATTCCTATCACTTTCAACAGCAGCATAAATAAATTTCATCCCTCTAATGCCATCTTCAACCGTTGGATAATCTGGTTTTTCAATAATATCTCCATTATTAATAGCTATTAAATGTTTAGAGAAATTTTTATAAATAGTAGCAAATGCCTCCAAATAGCCTTCGGGATGCCCTGCTGGAATCCTACAAACTTCCATAGCTTCAGAATGCAATCCGTTACCGTTTGGAGTATATATTTTCTTAGGCTCTTCTAGCCAACGAGTTATCAGCTCATTTGGATTTTCTTGATACCACTCTAAACTTCCTCTCGTACCATACACCTTAATTGCCAGATTATTTTCCTCACCCAAGGCTATTTGCGAAATAGAAATACTTCCTTTGGCTCCGTTTTCCATTCTAATAAGCATATTACCATCATCATCTAAAACCCTACCATCTCCAAACTTACCTAAATCGGCTGCTATTTCTTTAATTTTCAACCCTGTAATATACTCAATTAGGTTTTCTGCATGCGTACCAATATCACCCAGAGCTCCTCCTATACCTGAGCGTTTTGGGTCAATCCTCCAAGACGCTTGTTTCTGACCTGTATTTTCTAATGATGTTGAAAGCCACCCTTGTAAATATTGCGCTTGAATTTTTCTAATAGTTCCCAATTCACCTTTGGCCACCATAGCTTTAGCTTGTTTCACCATAGGATTCCCAGTGTAATTATGTGTAAGCACAAATAATTTTTCGCTTTTTTTTATAACATTTTGTAATTCTATAGCCTCATCTAATGTCAGCGTAACTGGTTTATCACAGACCACATGAAAACCATTTTCTAAGGCCATTTTTGCTGGAGGAAAATGCATGTGATTTGGAGTTACTATAGAAACAAAATCCATACGAATTGACTCCGGCAAAGCTTTTTCTTTCTGAATCATTTCTTCAAAAGTTCCATAGCACCTAGTTTCATCTAAATTCAAATCTTTTCCTGAAGCAATAGATTTTTCTGCTGTACTGCTAAATGCACCACACACCAATTCTATCATACCATCAATAGCTGCAGCCTTTCTATGTACATCTCCAATGAACGAACCAGTGCCACCACCAACCATTCCCATTCTTAATTTTCTACTCATTTTTAAAATTATACGTTTTATGATTTCACTATTTTATTTTTTTTCACATAGATATTTAATCCAATAAATGCAACTATAAGAATGGCAGGCAAAACGGACATGGTTCGCAATGCTTCGCCTGCGCTTGCAGTATCCATAAGATTCCCCATAATAGGCAAAACAACCGACACTGAAAACATACCTGCTCCACCCATTATTGACAGTCCTAATGCACCAGTTTCCGGCAAATGTTCGGCTACGAAACCTAACATAGTTGGCCAAAAAAACGTAACCCCTATGGCAAAGACAGCAGCTGCTACAAAGGTCATTCCTCCAGTGGTAATGGTAAGTAACCACAAGCCTATAAATGTAAATATTGCCGAATACAATAACATTCCTGAGGGACTTAATTTATGAACTACCTGCCCTGCAAACATCCGTCCTAATGCCATAATTCCATTTATAAAAGCAAGTACCAACAAGGGAGCTGCTACAGATTCTTTTAAAAGTGATTCTATACGCTGTGTTGTGCCTAATTCTGACGCTGCTGTTAAAAACATACAAAGTACCATAAATAAGAACAATGGTTTAAAAACACTTGAAAACATGACCTTATTACTTATACCTAGTTGCACACGCTCTGTAACTGGTATTTTTTGACCAAAAAACAAAATACCATATAAAGCTAAAGGAACAAATAAACTAGCAACCATAACTTTCCAACTTAACCCCATGACATCCATTATAAGCCACCCAACTAGGGCACCAATCACTATCCCCCCAGGAAACCAAACATGGAATCTATTTAACATTTTTGTTTTTTCATCAGAATACATAGAAGCTACCATTGGATTTAGTGCTGCTTCAACAAACCCATTTCCTATTCCAACAAATAATGTTGCTATAAATAACGAAGTCATCGTATCTGCCATAAGTGTTAAAACTATACCCACTGCATGCGTAATAAAAGCCATCCAAGTAATTTTTTTAATTCCAAGCAAGTCTACCAATGGCCCTCCAATAATCATAGCTATTGTGAAACCAAAAAACGCTGGAGCAAAGGCATATCCTAATTGCTCTAAAGTTAATCCAATCCCCTCTGGACCAAATACGGTTTCAAGTCTTGCTCTAATAGCAAAAGTCATGGCTGTGGTGATTAATGCAAGGCAACTTGCAAGAAATAGCCTGTTTTTGTTGATGTGTTCCATTTTAAAAAATTTAGTTTGATTAATGATCCTATATTTAAGACAATTGGTTTCCTACTTTAATTAATAAATCTTTTGTAAGCATAATACCTTTGTCCTCAGACATACCCTTTCCTTCAAATTCTATCCCCACAAAACCCTTATAATGAACGTCTTTAACCATTTTCATAACTTTTAAATAATCTATGGTAGTTTCATTTCCATTTTTATCGAAATCATATGATTTTGCACTTATTGCTTTCGCAAAAGGTAACAAATCCATCATTCCTTTATAAGGGTCATAAGCGTCTATACAATTTCTATCTTTATCTTTTTCAATACAGAAATTACCAAAATCTGGCAACGTTCCACAGTTGTCAGTTTTAATTTGAGAAAATACTTCAGACATCCAATGACCATTTGAAGAAAACCCACCATGGTTTTCAACTAACACATTAATATTTGAACCTTTTGCAAAATCCGACAGTTTTTCTAAAGCGTCAACAGCCGCTTTAACAGCTTCTTTTTTATCAATACCACCAGCCAAATTAACACGAATAGCATGACAACCTAAAAAATGAGCCGCCTCAACCCATTTATAATGATTTTCAATTGCCTGAAGCCTTTTAGATTTATCAGCATGAGCTAAACCTCCTTCTCCATCAACCATAATCAAAACATTTGTTTGCCCTTCCGTATCAGCACGAAGATTCATTTCTTTAAGAAAAGCCACATTTTTTGCTTTATCTTTAAAAAAGGTATTAACATATTCTAATCCTTCACAACCAAAACTTCTTGATTTAGCAGCAAAATCTAAATGATCCATTTTTTTATTAAATATAGCGCGATGTAGAGACCACTGTGCTAAAGAAATTTCAAAAAATAATAAAGGTTTTTTTGTCAACTCTTCTACAATCTGTTTTTCTTTTACAGAATTTTTACAAGCAGTAAACCCTAAAACAGAAAATGCCATACTTGCCTGTATTGTTCTATTTATAAAATCTCTACGTTCCATTTACTTAGTTGATTTTAAAAAATGTTTTACAAAAATTAAATTTTTATTCAAAAAATATTAAACATTATTGGAATGCAAAATAGCCAATTTTTCAATAATTACGAATTTAATCACCAAATACTTTAAATTTTGAATAATTAATAATAAATTCATCAATTAATTTCGAATTGACTCAACGCTCATAATTTTAAATGCTATCTAAAACATTGACTTTAGAAAAAACGCAAGAACACTTAAATGCTTTTAAAAACATAATTTAGCCTATAACAACCCACTGTAAAACACCATGAATCACTACTTGAAATTATTTACCCTCAACTTCTCCACATTACTCTTAACACATTACAAATTAAAAGAGCAAACCACAATTATCCCTACAAAAAAATGGGTATCACTTTTTAATGACAACGATTTATATGAATACTATTGGGAATCCAAAAAAAACAAGCTATTAAAAAAAGGGAGGATTCTACTTCAAATTGTGAGCCAACCAGTTAATTCTATAATATTGAAATACTACAATCTTAATTAATTACTTCATGAAATTAAGCCAATTTTTAAGTTTTGGATGCGTATTATACCTCTTTAATCATGGTATTCATCTAAATGCCCAAGATTTTCAGAATTACACACAAGCAATAACCAATGAAAATATAAGCATTGAATTAGTAGCAATTAAAGGAGGTAGTTTTACCATGGGGGCACTTGAAGAGGACATAACAAGAAAAGCTGATGAAAAACCTAACCATAAAGTAAAACTCGATGATTTTTGGATAGGTAAATATGAAATTACTTGGGAACAATATGACACATTTGTATATGCCAACATAGACAACTCGCAATTCATTGATAAAAAAGGTCTTAAAGCTATGGGTATTGACGGCATTTCTGGAGCTACACCGCCTTATGTCGACATGAGCTTTAATATGGGCAAAGCATCAGCTCCTGCTGTAAACATGACGCAATATGCAGCACTCATGTTCTGTAAATGGCTAACAGCAAAAACCGGTATCTTTTACAGACTACCAACAGAAGCCGAATGGGAATATGCATGCAAAAAAGGGAATACCGACAAAACAGCATCCTTAGACAGTATTGCGTGGCATCAAGAAAATTCCAACGAAAAATACGAAAAAACAGGATTGAAATCGCCAAACAGCTTAGGCATTTACGATATGCTTGGCAATGTTTCCGAATGGGTTTTAGACCAATATAGCACAAGTTATTATGCTGAATCTCCAACAAAAAACCCTTGGAACAAACCCACAGAATTATACCCTCGCGTATTGCGTGGAGGCTCTTGGAAAGATACAGCCAATAAATTATGCTGTACATCCAGACAGCAATCCAAAGCCATTTGGAAACGAAGAGACCCACAAATTCCTAAAAGCAATTGGTGGCATACCGATGCCCCGTTTATAGGGTTTAGAATTGTTAGACCAAAAATTCAACCAACTAAAAAAGAAATAGAATCCTATTGGCTAGATGCCATGATGGATTTTTAAAACAAAAACACACCATTATGACACTTAAAAAAAACACCTTATCAAGACGCCATTTTGTAAAAAACACTTCACTAATTACAGGAGGTATCATTCTAGCGCCTTCTGTTTTAACAGCCACCACTTTTAAAGCCAAAGAAAAAAAATTAAAACTGGCCGTTGTTGGTTGTGGCGGCAGGGGTACCGGTGCCGTTACCCAAGCTTTAAAAGCAGATGCCAACGTACAACTTGTAGCCATGGCATATGCTTTTCTGGACCGATTGGATTCTTCTTTTGAAAATCTGAACAAAATGTTTGATTCCAGTAGAATCAAAGTAAAACCATCAAAGAAATTTGTAGGCTTTGGCTCTTATAAAAAAGCCATTGATGAGGCCGATGTAGTCATTCTAACAACGCCACCCGGTTTTAGGCCACAACACTTTGAATATGCGGTTGCCCAAGGCAAACATATTTTTATGGAAAAACCCGTAGCTACGGATGTTGCTGGAATCAAAAAAGTTTTGGAAGCAGCCAAAGTCGCCCAAAATAAAAAGTTAAATGTTGTGTTAGGTCTTCAAAGACGCTATCAATTTAATTACCAAAAAGCAAATAGCCTGATTCAAGAAGGTGCTATCGGGAACATTGTTTCAGGACAAGTATATTGGAACAGTGGTGGGGTTTGGGTAAAACCACGTCAAGAAAACTGGACCGAAATGGAATACCAAATGCGAAATTGGTACTATTTTAATTGGCTTTGTGGCGACCACATATTAGAACAGCACGTACATAATATTGATGTTGCCAATTGGTTTTTAGGAAGCTACCCTATAAAGGCACAAGGCATGGGAGGCAGAGAAGTAAGAAACGGCAAAGACCACGGACAAATATTCGACCACCATTTTGTAGAATTCGAATATGCCAACGGTGCCATAATTTCAAGTCAATGCAGACATCAAAGAGGCTGCTTAAGTCGTGTTTCCGAAACCTTTCAGGGTACCGAAGGCACATGCCATACTAGTGGCGCTAGCGATACCAAAATAAAATCATATTCTGGCAATCACATTTATACACACAATTCCGAAAACGACAAAAACCCTTACCAAGTAGAACACGACAGACTTTTTGCAGCCATAAGAAGTGGAGAAGTCATTAACGATACAGAATACGGCGCAAAAAGTACTATGACTGCCATTATAGGACGCATGGCAACCTATTCAGGACAAGAAATTACATGGGAAAAAGCCATGGCCGCAGAGCATATTTTGGTGCCTAACGAAGATGAATTGTCATTCGATTCCATACCACCAATAGTACCCGACGCTTCTGGAGACTACCCGATTCCAGTTCCTGGAAAAACTAAATTTTATTAATTAAAATCTCTTGATCAGTTAAAACCCATATTATGGAAAGAAGACAATTTATAAAAAAAAGTACGGTAGCAGCATCTGCATTGGGCATTGGTATTTCAACAATACATGCTTTTAATTCAAGCAAATCCAACCCTATAAATAACGCCAATACGTTTAAACTAAATTACGCACCACATTTGGGCATGTTTAAACATCATGCTGGTAACGACCCCATAGACCAAATAAACTTTATGGCCGACCAAGGTTTTACAGCATTTGAAGACAACCAAATGATGAAAAGAGATGTTTCCTTGCAAACCAAAATTGGGGAAACACTTGCCAAACGGAATATGACCATGGGTGTTTTTGTTATCGACAAAGGCGGAAATATGCAAAACACGCTTGCGGATGGCACAAAAGAACACGTCGATATCTTTTTAGACGGTTGCAAAAGAGCGGTTGAAGTCGCCAAACGCGTTAACGCAAAATGGATGACCGTTGTTCCTGGTGGGTACCACAGAAAATTACCCATAGGCATTCAAGATGGTCATGTTATTGAAGCCTTACGCCGAGGAGCCGACATTTTGGAACCACATGGATTGACAATGGTTTTAGAACCTTTATCCGATTCACCAGATTTATACTTACAAAGATCTGACCAAACCTATATGATTTGCAAAGCGGTAAACAGTCCATCCTGCAAAATTCTATTCGACATCTTTCACCTTCAAAAAACAGAAGGCCATATTATTAGAAATATTGACCTTACTTGGGACGAAATTGCATATTTTCAGATAGGAGACAATCCAGGAAGAAAAGAACCAACAACAGGTGAAATCAACTATAAAAACATATTCAAATACATTCATTCAAGACAATACAATGGTATATTGGGTATGGAACACGGTAACTCTATAGAAGGCTTAGAAGGAGAATTAGCAGTTATCAATGCCTACAGAACAATCGATAATTTTTAACAAACTGAAATTAAAAAAATATTTTTTCAAATATTTTTTTAATACTTGTAACTTTTTAATACATTAAACTACTTATAGGCAACCAACCCTTTACATTGAATAAAGAACTTGAACATAATTTTGTTGAATTGCTGGAAAAGCATCAAAACATTGTGCATAAAGTATGCCGTTTATATACTAATAATTATGACGCTCACAACGATTTATTTCAAGAAATAACCATTCAGCTATGGCGTGCTTATCCAAAATTTCGTGGCGAAGCAAAGTTTAGTACGTGGATGTATCGGATAGGGCTAAATACTGCCATTACCTTATACAGAAAATCTAAACGAACCATTAAGACTCAAGATTTTGAGGGGATTGCTTTTAAAATAAAAGCAGAAGATTATGATGATACAGAAGAACAGCAATTGAAAATACTATATAAAGCTATACACCAATTAAATGATATTGAAAAAGCTCTTGTTTTCTTATATTTAGAAGACAAAGATTATAGAGAAATAAGTGAAACTTTGGGAATTAGTGAAGTGAATGCCCGTGTGAAAATGAATAGAATAAAAACGAAACTTAAAACCATTTTAAATTCCTGAGCTTATGGAAGGATTAGATCTATTAAAAAAAGACTGGAACAGGCAGGATAAAAACCAAAAACACTTATCTCAAAACGAGATATATCCTATGCTTCACAAAAAATCTTCTTCTATTGTAAAAACTCTTTTTTACATTAGTGTTGCGGAACTTATTTTTTGGATTTTAATTAATACAATACCTCTATTTACATCAATTGAATACAGAGAAAAGCTTAATATGGTTTATGGCAGTCCATTTATATTTACTGCAATTAACATATTATCTTATGGTATTATTCTTCTTTTTATTTATTTGTTATTTAAATCACACCAAGCTATTTCTGTTACAGATAATGCTAAAAAACTAATGAAAAGCATTTTAAAAACCCGAAAGATTATTAAATATTATGTGCTTTACAATTTAACTCTAGCTTTTATAGCCATGAGTATTGGCTTTTATTTTGGCTTAACTAAAAACCCAGAAATAGCTTCCAAATTATATAAAATTACTAACAGTGAGAAACTCATCATGCTCAGTATTGTTTTAATATCAACAGCTATTTTTGTGTTTATAATTTGGATATTTTACAAACTCATTTATGGATTATTACTAAAACGCCTGAATCAGAATTACAAAGAACTTAAAAAAATTGAAATTTAAAACTAAATGATGATTTACACTATCATAGGAGTTAGCTTAATATTTATAGTAGTAGCTTATGCCGTTACAGAAAATAACGCTTCACAAATTCTATCTGGCTACAACACTATGAGCAAAGAAGAGCAAAAGAAATTTGATATAAAAGCGTATATCCCTTTCTTTAAAAAATTTCATATTATTTTAGGTTTAACCTGTATGTTTGGGGGTTTATTACTCTTTTATTTTATAAGCAAAAAAGCAGCCATACTTTTTATAAGTCTCTATCCTATTGTTGCATATATTTATTTCATTCAAAAAAGTAACATATTTTACAAAAAACAAGTAAAGCAAACTAATAAATGGATACAACTTTTTATGATAGCAATTTTAGTATTTATCATAATAATGGTACTTCTAAAGGAGTTCTTTTAAATCAAGAACCTCAAAAACCTCACCCACATCCATATTTCCCAAAAGAATCTTTCCAACACGAACCCGAACCAAACGCAAAGTTGGAAAACCAACTGCCGATGTCATTTTACGTACCTGCCTAAATTTTCCTTCATGTAATGTCAATGAAATCCACGAGGTTGGCCCATGTCTAGCATCACGAATTTTTTGAGAGCGTATTGGAAATTTAGGACTTTCGTCCAATTTAAAAACTTCACATGGTTTTGTTCTATATTTTTTACCATTGAAACCAATTTCAATTCCAACTTTTAATTGCTCAATAGCAGCTTCTGAGATATTGCCATCCACCTGAGCATAATATTCTTTACCTACTTTTTGACTATTTACATAATCGCTTATTTTACCATCAGTAGTCAACAACAGCAATCCTTCCGATTTTTCATCCAATCGTCCAATAGACATAATGTCTTTTGGAAAATCAAACAATGTCCCTAAAAATTTTTTTGATTTTTGTTTGGAGGCATTACTTATAAATTGGCTTAAATAACCATATGGTTTGTAAATTACAAAATGTTTATGCTCAACTTTATCCATAGTTATTTTGTTAGCCATATTGAAATAAGAAATAATTGACACATCAAATTGTTTTTAAAAAACTAAGTTCAAGCTATACCGTATTCCAAATTCTACTTTATTTGTAATACTTATACGTCTCTTAAGATTTTAAAAACCAATTCTTTTGTAGGCTTTTGTCCATTTATTTTGGTTCTTACAAAATCAAACGTAACTTTAAAATCACATCCCGATTTATAATTGCTACAGCCGTATGCCTTTTTTCCTTTAATGACCGTTCCTTCTTTACATTTAGGACAAATCAACTCATCTGATTTTGTTATTGCAGGTCTTAATTTTGGTTCCAATTTAAGATTAAAATCATCATCAAAACGAAGCAAACCTTCAACAAGTCCTTCTTTCCTTTTAAATCCTTTTAAATTAACAGTGTTTCCTTTTTTAAGCAATCTTAAAAATTGCTTTTCTGATATTTTTTTCCCATCAAAACTAAAAGGTAACACAAAGTTGCAACCAGATTTAAACGCTCCACAGCCATAAGCAGATTTTCCTTTTATTATAGTCGCTTTTTTGCATTTGGGACAAACCTCAGCCAAAATACCCGCAGTTTTTTTAACAGAAGCTGTTACTGTTCTATTTTTAATAACATTTGCTTGCGAAATATTAGCTCGTTTGGTTTCGCTACGTACTTCATATACTAAAGCATCAACCATATGTTTCATGTTTTTTATGAAAGCGCTGGCACTAAACTCGCCTTTTTCAATATCTTTTAATTGTTTCTCCCATGAACCTGTTAGTTCTGCCGATTTTAATAAATCATTTTGGATGGTATCAATCAATTGAATCCCAGTTACTGTTGGCAAAACTTGTTTTTTATTACGTTTTATGTATTTCCTTTTAAAAAGTGTTTCTATAATATTGGCTCGGGTGGACGGCCTACCAATACCATTTTCTTTCATTAAATCGCGCAACTCTTCATCATCAACCTGCTTTCCTGCAGTTTCCATAGCACGTAATAATGATGCTTCCGTAAATTGATTAGGTGGCTTAGTTTCTTTTTCTAAAAATGAAGGCTCATGTGGCCCTTTTTCGCCTTTAATAAAAGCAGGCAAAATACCTGTTTCTTTTTCTTTAAAATCTGGAGATTCAAATACAATGCGCCAACCTTTTTTTAAAATTTCTTTGCCTGTTGTTTTAAATGACACTTGAGCAGCTTGACCAATAACGGTTGTGTTTGACACTGAACAATCCTCATAAAACACGGCTATAAAACGCTTAACAATTATATCATAAACTTGTTGTTGGTTGTATTGCAGTTTAATTTGAACCCCCGTTGGAATGATAGCATGGTGGTCTGTTACTTTTTTATCATTGAAAACTTTGGCTGATTTTTTTATTTTCTTTCCTAAAAGCGGTTCCGTTAAAGCAAAATAATTAGTTAAATTCTTAAGAATTCCTGCTACTTTTGGATAAACATCATTTGGTAAAAAAGTGGTATCTACCCTTGGATAGGTGACCACTTTTTGCTCGTATAATGTTTGAACCAATTTCAAAGTTTCATCTGCTGAAAACCCAAATTTAGTATTACAATATACTTGTAGTCCCGTTAGATCAAACAATTTAGGTGCATATTCATTACCCTTTTTCTTTTGGATGGAAACAATTTCAAAATCACTTTCTTTTACTTTATTGGCCAATACTTCACCATCTTCTTTTTTAAGAAAACGTCCTTCCTCGTAACTAAATAAAGTTTCACGATACATAGTTTGTAATTCCCAATAGGGCTGTGGCTTAAAGTGCTCTATTTCCTTAAAACGATTAACCACCATGGCCAAAGTTGGAGTTTGGACGCGACCTACGGACAACACTTGCTTATATCCCCCATGCTTAACCGTATACAATCTAGTAGCATTCATGCCCAATAACCAATCACCAATAGCACGGGAAAAACCTGCGTAGTATAAATTATCATAGTTTTTTGATGGTTTTAAATTTTCAAAACCTTCTTTGATGGCTTCGGCAGTTAATGATGAAATCCAAAGGCGTTTTACTTCGCCTTTATAGTTGGCTTCATTCATCACCCAACGTTGAATCAACTCTCCTTCTTGACCCGCATCCCCACAATTTATAACTACATCAGCTTGATCAAATAAACTTTTTACAATTTTAAATTGCTTTTGAATACCCGAATTTGATACCACTTTAATTTCAAATTTTTCAGGAAGCATAGGAAGGTTGTTTAAATCCCAACTTTTCCAATAAAGCTTATAATCATTTGGTTCTTTAAGCGTGCATAAATGCCCAAAAGTATAGGTAACGGCATAACCATTACCTTCAAAATAACCATCGCGTTTGGTATTGGCTCCTAATACAGAAGCTATTTCACGGGCAACACTTGGTTTTTCGGCAATACATACTTTCATGCGTTTCATCTATCGTTTTTTATCTGCCACATATAGCATCTATATAATTACCCCTTTAAATATTGAAATTTTAATTATAGATATTTTTTGTATTCATTTCAAATGAGGCGTTGCAAAATAGAAATTTAAGACTGATTCTTAAAAAGGAATTATTAGTAGTTATTAACCATTAAAACGTAACTAAAAAAAAGTGCAGTTTAGAATACAAATTGAGATTAGCTACTTGGTAAAATAAACAAAATGACAGGCAGCATACTTAGTCTAAAACAAGTTAAATCAACAATAAATCATATGATTATAAGAAATATATTGCTACGATAGATATTTATTTATTCACAATTACTTAGTTTTTGATCTATTTGATCCATCAGAGCCCATAAATAAATATGATAATCTTTAGTATGATACCCAAAATTTGAATAATTAGGATGGCTTTGGGCATTTGCCAAATCATTAGGTCTTTGATCGTTTTGAAGTGGAGCATAAGCTACACTTAAAACTATTTTTTGTGAATTCTCTCTTTTAAACCTTACTAAATACAAATCATTGAATGCTATAAAATTACTATCATCAGCAAGATTATAACTGGTATCAGGAGCTATGTAATTTTTCAAAGACGTAGCAGTTTCTCCGTAGTAACTAAAATCTTGAATAATCCAATCTTGTGTTTCATCAAATGCTCTGTAAACAAGTCCACTATTTATGAGATAAGGATTAAACTCAGGTAATCCGTAATTAATATCTGAGATAGCTTGTTCTTCATCCATTGAATTCCAGTTACTAATACAACCACATTCATTTATTGCTGTACATAAAGGAATGTTTTCCCACCATCCCCCTTTATATGTTCCTTGCTTAGCATACACATATCTCATACCTCCTAATGCTGCTGTAACAAGTTTATTTCGTAAATTTTCATCTGTATCAAACAAATCTCTTAAAAGCATTCCTAATAAAAAAGAGCCTTGAGAATGTCCTGCCAAAATAATTTTATTCCCATTATTGTAGTTGTTTAAATAATTTAGAAAAGCTGCTTTTATATCACTATAAGATGTTGCTATAACATTTGCTTGTAATTCTTTTTCTACATTATCATTATACGCTTTACCTGTAGACTGTCTATATCTAGGAGCAAACATTCTACCATATTTAGCTAACAAACTACCCTGCGCTATTGTGGTTAATGCAATTTTAATAGCATCTTGATCTTCTATAGCAATAGCTTCTACTGCTGTAAAATTTTGTGTATCTGATAAAATTGTGGGGTGCACCCAAAAAACATCAACCCCAGTATTGGCATTGGAATTATTAGAAATATCAATGATTTGTTCTATTTCTAAATTTTGATCAATAACAGCAATATCTAAATTATAAGTATGTAGTATGGTTGCTTTATTAGGATGAAACGACCAATTTTCCATATCATCATAACTCACTGTTGAATTGGGGATTTCTATAGTTTCTTCATTAAAATCACTCTCTGTAATATTTCCGTTTTCCTTAGAACATGAGAGTATTAAAATTATTTGGAATATAAAAATCAGCTCTTTCATTTTGCTTTTTATTATATATGACTACTCATAACCAAAAAAGTTTAATTTAGTTTTTTATAAATAATTTGGCACGAAATCGTGTTAATATTCCAATACTTCAATTAGGCTAAATTTAACATTTTTACTAACAATGCAAAAAACGCAGCATGCCCACTGATTCGTTTTAATTTCATCATTAAGACACTAAAAACGCTATCTTACTACTCTAACGAAACCACAAGGTTCCTCGTATTGGAGCACGCTTCACCAACAACTATATCAGCTTAATAACTCCCAACCTATTAAGTATTCTCATGATAAAATAAGTAGGATCAAACTCGTGCCATCTTACTCCAAAATTGGCTCGACCTCCATATTTATGGTGATTGTTGTGATAAGCTTCACCCATCATTAAAAAATCAAAAGGGAGCAAGTTTTTAGAAGTGTCTTTAACTTTAAAATTTACATAGCCATAAATATGTGCATACCAATTAATAATAACACCATGAATGGGAGCCATTAAAATTATTACAGGTAAAAACAACCATTGCCACCATGCAGTTGCAAATTGCAGAAAGAACAAAACATAAAGCAATGTCCAAATAACTCTGGAAATTCTAGAGCTTGCTATTCTATCAAAAGCCAGCCATTGCGGTACATTTTTTGTGAACTTTTCATCAACTTCAATACGCTGTTGATTAATGTCTTGATACACATTTTTAGTACGCCACATCATCTTTAAAACATTCTCATCAAATTTTGGTGAATGAGGGTCTTTTTCAGTATCGGCATAAGCGTGATGCATTCTATGCATAACCCCATATCCATAAGCACTTAAATAATTAGAACCTTGAAAAAGCCATGTTAATATATAAGTAACTTTTTCTGCCGTTTTAGACATGTAAAATGTTTGATGTGCCGCATATCTGTGAAGGAAAAATGTTTGAAAAAATAAGCCTCCATACCATAAAATCACCAGTAAATATATAACTTCCATTTAATACCGTTTAAAAGGCGAAAATAGGCATAATGACTTTTAAACACAATGAACTCAAGTTAATAAATACGTTTTCGAATTCTGCTTAAAGCCTGTGGAGTAACTCCAATATATGAGGCAATATATTTTAATGGAATATGTTTAATAATATTGGGGCGATCATGAAAAAGATTTATATAACGTTGTTCTGCCGATTCATTTAATAAGGATTGCTCCCTTCTTGATTTAATTAAAAACAGTTTTTCTGCAGTAAAACGCCCAATGGTATTACCTATTTTAGTTTTCCGATAAACGTCTTGTAAATCTGCATAACTAATACTCCAAAGCGTAGTATCTATTAAGGTTTCAAGTTGATATAACGAAGGCGTTTGCGTTAAAAATGAATCGTAAGCACTCACAAATTCACTTTGCAAACAAAAACCAAATGTTATTTCTTTTTCATTCTCTGCCTTTGGAATAAACAAACGCACACATCCCTTTTCTATAAACGAAATGTAATTTTCAACATTGCCCGTTTTCAAGAAGGTGTTTTTCTTAGGAAATTCCCGTTTAATAAGACGAGATGAAAAATAATTCCAATCTGCATCATCAACATCCACGATCGTTTCTAAATAACTTCTTAATTTACTCATAAAAACCCAAAATAAGAATTTGCAAAATAGGAATTTTAGAATGGTTTAAAAAAGGAATTTTCTACTATTGAAGGAACTCGCAATGAAGCTAATACTTACTTTTAAGTAAAATCACCATTTTATTAAACTCATTATATTTACGCTATTCCTTTTTGGATCAAGCCATTACACAAACCTTATAATAACATAAAACACTTAATAAACTTAACTTCAACTAATAAAAATATTTAAAATCATACTAATCCATAACACAATATATTTACATACAGTTTCATTCTAACCCTATAATTTTTAAATAATAAATGAAAAAACGATACTTTTGCACTTGTAGTTATTCATTAATTCCTAATTTACTACTTTGTAAACGCAATACAAACCATCTAACCAATTAGTATTCGCATCAACTAAAACGACCTATGACAAATAATATTCTTATTGAAGACCAGTACAAAAGAACCCCTTTATTTGAAAAAGAAAATGTGAACTATTTAGTTCGTGTTTTAAAACGATTCAATACGGTCCCAAAAATAAATAATATAAACATTATTACCTCTACAAGTGTACCTGATGCGTTTAAAATTATCCCTAACAAATCAATTATTATTGGGTCATTGTTTTTAAATCAACCTGTTTTAGCTCTGGTTTATTTAAGATATGGTATTGAATGGCAACTTTGGTATAAAGCTTTAGGTGAAGACAAAAAAGACATCGTTTTATGTGATGTAGCAGCTCTTAAAGTTGCCAAAATATTTTACAAATTACTACCTCAAGATGACAAAGAAAAACTAAAAGATTTAGATTATTTTTTAATCAATTTAATTAAAGACAACGAAGATTTAAACACGGAATCTTTATTAAAATATGAAGCCTTACAAAAATTTCACGGACTAAAAAACACGAATACAACATTTAAAGATTCTTGGAAACCAATTATTTCTAATCTAGCAAAACCTACAGAGTATTTATTGATGGCTGGTGGCGACTTAAGATTAAACATTGATGAAATTCAATTATTAAATAAATACGGATGCCGTCCTTTTCCCAGACCAGAAGCATTTACTTTTGCTTCTTCCACTGCAACAAGTGTTTCAAATTTTGCTTTTGATAAAACAGATAAAGCTAGAAGTATATTAATTGGAAATAGCTTAAAAAATGGTTTTAAAAACACATCCATTGAATTTTCGGAGCTACTTAAAAACAATCTTAGGAAAATTTTTAAATTACAAGATACTTCTGAAATTATTTTTTCACCATCAGGCACAGATTCTTCACTTCAAATAGCAGCTATTACACAAATTATTTCCGATAAAGATATTACACATGTTTTAGTGGCTTCAGACGAAACAGGGAGTGGTGTCCCGGGAGCTTTAAAAGGTTGTCACTTTGAAAATACAACGGCATTAAATTATCCAGTTATAAAAGGCGATAAAATTGAAGGCTTTAGAGATATTGATTTAATAAAAATCCCTTTTAGAGATGAAAACGGCGCTTTAAAATCATCTTCACAATTGGATGAAGAAGTTTTTAATGCCATTTCTAAAACCAATGCATTAGGCAGACACGTGGTATTGCATACCATGGACCAATCTAAATTAGGCTACCAATCACCAAGTGAAGCTATTATAAAAAAAATCTACACTCTCAACAAATTATCTATACAGATAATTGTGGATGGTTCACAACTTAGACTTGACCCAAAAGACATCCAAAATTATTTAAACAAAGGTTATATTGTTACCATCACAGGAAGTAAATATTTCACGGGGCCTCCTTATTCAGGCGCTCTAATTCTTCCTGAAACTGTTAGCAAATCAATCCAATCTGCAAAAAACAAGCTACCAAAGGGCTTAACAAAATATTACAACCATTCAGATTGGCCAACATCTTGGTTTTGTTCGCAAAATTTAAGCGAAGGCTATAATTACGGCTCATATATGCGCTGGAATGCTGCCATTGTTGAAATGGATAGATATTTTAAAACCCCTATTTTATATAGAAACATGGGAATTGAAATGTTTTGCAATTTTATTGATGATTCTATAAAAGACGCTACTTTTTTAGAACCTCTATATGACAACGAAACAAACACCAATACCTATAATAGCAAAGAGTTTGGCATACGAAATATCCGAACTATTTTCCCTTTCTTTATCATTAAAAATAATGAAGCCCTATCCATTAAAAATGTAAAAAAACTTTACACTTTATTGAATTCAGATTTATCAAATCAATTTGAAGATGCTCCTTTAGAAATCATTAGACTCGCAGCCCAAAAATGCCATATAGGACAAGCTGTTAATGTAAAATACAATACATATATTGAAAGCGCCATTTTAAGAATTAGCCTGGGAGCAAGGGTTATTTCCGAAAGTTGGGTTAATAGAGATATCAGCTTGTTTTTTAGAAATATTGAAGTTCAAATGAGTCAGATTACTATCATTATTAAAAAAATAGAATTAATATTAAATCACCCTGAATTGTTGAAATAAATTAAAAAAGCGAACAGCTTAACTTAAAACACATGGTGTTGCTAAAATTATTAATTAATTGTCATCCATTTCCATAATTAAATTAGCAATTAAAGCGGTCCACCCTGTTTGATGCGAAGCACCTAAACCTTTACCATTATCGCCATCAAAAAACTCATAGAAAAGGTGCTGATTTTTAAAATGTTCGTCATTTGTGAAAAGCTTATCAGCATCGTCTGAATGGTATTGAAACCTGCCATCTTCATTACTCTCAAACAATTTAATTAATCGTTTACTTAGTTCGTTTGCAATTTGTTTTAAATTCATTTTTTTACCCGAACCAGTTGGAAATTCATAAACATATTTGTCACCGTAAAAAGTATAATATTTACGTAAAGATTGAATAATCATATAATTTAAAGGCATCCAAATGGGACCCCGCCAATTGGAATTCCCTCCAAACATATTAGATTGGCTTTCGCCAGATTCATACTGAATTTGATAATGTCCATGGTATTCAAATACAAATGGATGTTTTTCATGATATTTTGAAAGTGAACGAATCCCATAATCTGAAAGAAACTCATTTTCATCCAATAAGCGCTTAAGCAAATGCTCGAGTCTAAAACCGCGCATGATTGAAAACAAATAATTATCATCTGCATTGGTATCATCTAAATTTGAAATCAAAGAAGCCAAATCTGGGCGCGTTCTCATAATTTCGTTTGCCCTATTTCTAAATGATTTCAATTCTTCAAATAAGTCTTTATGTATAATTTCAACAGCAAACATAGGAATAACTCCAACTAAAGAACGTACTTTTAATCGATCAGTTCTCCCGTCAGACATCTCAACAACGTCATAATAAAAATTATCCTCATCATCCCAAAGTGAAATATCTTTTTTACCAATATGATGCATTGCCCAAGCAATATTTAAAAAGTGTCTAAAAAACTTGGCTGCAGCTTCTTCGTAAATCTTATTAGTTTTTGAAAGCTCCAACGACATGCGTAACATGTTTAATGAAAACATTGCCATCCAACTGGTAGCATCTGCTTGCTGCATTCGGTTTATGCCTTCTGGCATATGGTTACGGTCAAATACTCCAATATTGTCTAATCCTAAAAAGCCACCTTCAAAAAGATCAGTTCCACTTTTATCTTTTTGATTTACCCACCACGTAAAATTAATTAGAAGTTTTTGAAATGCTATTTCTAAAAACTCTATATCTGGTTTATTGGTATTCGTTTTATCCTTTTCATAAACATTCCAAACCGCATATGAATGCACTGGTGGATTTACATCACTAAAATTCCACTCATAAGCAGGAATTTGCCCATTAGGATGCATGTAACTTTCTTTTAGCACCAATAGCAATTGTTCCTTTGCAAAAAAAGGATCTATATCTACAAACGATGCCATATGAAACGCTAAATCCCATGCAGCGTACCATGGATATTCCCATTTATCTGGCATGGAAATAACATGTCTATTGGTTAAGTGTTGCCAACTATAATTTCGCATGTTAACACGGTTTGGTTTACCTTCTCCAGGACCACCAAAAAGCCATTTAAAAACATCGTTATAATAGAATTGTTTAGTCCATAACAAACCAGAAAAAGCACTTTTTGCAATAGCTTGATGTGTCTTAGGTAAATCTTTTTTTATAATCCTACTATAAAAATCTTCACACTCCTTGAGGCGTTCATTAAATATTTCATCAAAATCCTCCCATGGATTTTCTATCTTTTTCTTACTAAGTCTAACTCTAATACTTTTTTCTTCACCAGCTTTGAGTTTAAACTTATGCCAAACAGCCATTTTAGAACCATTTTTTTCTGGATTTACAGTAGGTTTTGAATTTACTACATGGTCATTGATACCATCTTTAACATAATCAACATCATTCTCAAAATTATAGATACGCTTATTATTGGTTTCATTTTCACAAAACAACTGTTTTCCGTTTTCGTGATAAAAATAATAGTTACCGTTTCTTCTACTTTTAGATTGCGCACAATCATTTGCTATAGATTTTATACTTGGACGTGAATATTTTTTATTATGCTTCCAAAAATTCCGAAACCAAAAGTGAGGAAGCACATGTATATCGGCAGCTTTGGCTCCTCTATTCACAATTGTAATTTTCATTAAAATATCATCAACATCAGCTTTAGCATACTCTGTAAAGCAATCAAAATAAGCATTATCTTTAAAAACACCTGTATCTAATAATTCATACTCAGGCTCATGCCTACTCCTACGGTTATTATTAACTAATTCTGAATATGGAAATTGATTATGTGGGTATTTATATAAGTACTTTGAATAGGTATGGGTTGGTGTTGATACCTGATGAAAATAAAGTTCTTTAACATCTTCTCCATGATTCCCTTGATTGTTTGTCAACCCAAATAAACGCTCTTTTAAAATCGTATCTTTCCCATTCCAAAAAGCTGGTGCTAAACAAAGAATTTCGCGTGCATCACAAAATCCCGCAATACCTTCTTCTCCCCATCGGTAAGCATTACTCCTTGCCTTCTCATGGTCAATAAACTCCCAAGATTCGCCATATTCGCTATAATCTTCTCGAACAGTACCCCATTGTCTTTCTGCCAAATAGGGCCCCCATTTTTTCCAGCGCTTATAGGTATCAGCAACAGCTAACCTTTCTTCTTCAGAACCTTTGTAAATCATACTAAAGTGATATAATTATTGAATGTCATTAAATAAATCGAGCACTAACTTATAAAACCTCTCTTTTTAACTCTTTTTTTAATAGGTTGAAAAAATGTGATTTCTAATGTGGCCTAAAGTAAAAATAAGTTTTTTTTACCCAAGTTACTAAGTCCTCAGGAAGTATTGTTAAATTGTTATTTTTAACTGTATTATTTTAATTTCTTACAAAATATTACATCATCTAAATGGCTAACTCATATTTTAAATAAAAAAATAATAAGTAAAAAACCTTACCACTCTCTAAGTTTATTTAAAGCTTCAAGTGCTTCTATTTCTTTTTGAGGAATCACTTTCAAAAATGAAGGATGCTGCTCAATAGCATATTCAATTTTTGTTACAATGTCATCTGTAGTTTCGTTATCGTAATCAATGTCCAAAGGAGCTTTAATCTCTAAAGATTGAAGTATATTTTTCTTTTTAATTCTCAAGCCTTTTTTGTCAAATGATCGTCTAAATCCATCTATCACAATAGGAACTACTAAAGGCTTATAGCGCTTAATTACATGAGCTGTACCTTTTCTAATTGGTCTAAAAGGTGTGGTAGTTCCTTGGGGAAATGTTATAACCCAGCCGTCATCCAAAGCCTTTCCTATATTGGAAATATCGCTCATTTTTACTTGTCTATTAACATCTTTACCTTCTGAACGCCAAGTACGCTCAATACTTATTGACCCCATATAAGCCAATATTTTTGGCAACAAACCAGCCTTCATGGTTTCTTTAGCAGCTACATAGTAGATATTTAGTTTTGGATCCCAAATATAACCTATATTTTTAATGGAATCGACACGACCACTTAAACTGGCATTAAACACATGAAACATAGCTACTACATCTGCAAAATATGTTTGATGATTGGATATAAATAATACATTGGTATGAGGTAAACTTTTAATAATTTCAGACCCTTCTATTTGCAATTCATTAAAGCCTCGGAAACGTCTGTGTGTAAGAACACCAAAAATCCTGATAAGCCATTTTTTTAAAAATAGAATATGTCCAAATGGATTTCGTTTAAAAAGTCCCATAAATTTACGTGTCAATTAAATTAGTTAAAACGTTTAATATGACTAGATTTAAAAAAATTATTGGATGATAAAAAAACAAAAAAAAATGCTAAATCCCCCTAAAACCTATTCATATTGAGTGTGCAAAGGTAGCAAATATAGCAAACTAGATGATTTGTTTTAACAAGTCTTTAATTTCACTCAACATCATGGCTGTTGCACCCCAAACAATATGATTATTTAAAATAAACGCTGGAACCTCAACATCAACACTATATGACGTTGATACCTTTTTAGTCGCTACTAATTTATCGTCTAAAAAATGATGTAACGGAACCTCTAAAATAGCCTCAACCTCACTATCTTGTTTAATGAAATTTGGGGTTGTTTTAGAAATTCCAATAAAAGGTTGTACATAAAAATTACTTGGCGGAATGTAAATTTGCGACAACTCACAAACGACTTCCATACGAGTAATAGGCACACCCAATTCTTCAAAAGTCTCTCTAAGCGCTGTTTCTTCTAAAGAAGCATCTTGTTTTTCCAACTTTCCTCCAGGAAACCCTATTTGAGCAGAATGCACACCTTTATAAGTTTTTCTTAAAATTAACACTAAGGTAGTTTGTCCTTTAAAATCTGGATAAAACAATGCCAATACACCCGCTTTTTTAGCGGTTTTTATAGCTTTTTTTTGTTGATCCAGAAGCACTTGTCTATAAGGAGGCGCCATTTTAAACTGCGAAGATTCGGCTGGAAGCGGTATATTTTTTATTTTTGAAATTCTTATTAAAAACTCATCAAAATTCATCGTATGCGACTAATAGCTCTTTTTTGTTTTTCTATTTTATTTTTGAATTGTGAAGATAAACAATCTAAAAAGAAAGTAACGATTAAAACCGAAACACAAAAAGAAACTATAATTGAATCTACTAAAATAGAAGAGGACTCAACAAACACAAAAGAAAAGCCAGAGTTTCCTGTATTAACAGATTCTAACATGGCTATGGAGTTTTTTTTAGAATATGAAAAACACAATAAAGAAAACAAAGTACGAATAACTACTGATTTTGGATCTATTGATATCTTGCTTTTCAACGAAACAAAATTCCATCGTGCAAATTTTATTTATCTAACCAAACGCAAGTATTTTAATGGCACACAATTTTATCGTGTAATTGATAATTTCATGGTTCAAGCTGGCAATAGTGATGATAGAGAAACCGTAAGAAAACGTACAGAAATAGGACGTTACTTACTGCCTACTGACACTAAACGTGGTTTTAAGCATGACAGAGGTGTTATTTCTATGCCAAGTGGTGAAATTGATAATCCACATAAATTGGCATCTCCATTTGAATTCTTTATTGTTCAACAGCATGGAGGATCACATTTTCTTGATGGCGATTATACCATTTTTGGAAAAGTAATTAAGGGCATGCATGTAGTTGATAAAATTGCTGGTGTAGAAACTGATGAAGGTGATTGGCCTGACAAAAATATTTTTATAAGAAAAGTTGAGATTATTAATTAAGATGCATCAATAAAACAAAAAAATCATCCTTTTTTTTCTGAATAAAGATCAGGTAAAGCTATTTTGAATATTACCGCCAATAACCTTGTTAAAATAACAACCAACCCTGATATCATAAAAACCCAATTATTTCCAATTGGAAACTCACTCAACACAAAATAAACAATTCCGCCAAGTATACAGGCTGTTGCATAAATTTCTTTTCTAAATATAACGGGTATTTCATTACATAAAATATCTCTAATAACACCCCCAAAACATGCTGTAATAGTTCCCAGAGCAATACAAATAATAGGATGTAAATTTGCATTTAATCCTTTTTCAACTCCAATGATAGTATATAAACCAATACCAATAGTATCAAATAAAAACAAGGAGGTTCTTAAATAATTAAGTTTACTTCTAAAAATAATAGCCATGATTGAAGACACCAAAATAACATAAGTGTACATCATATCAGTCATCCAAGTTACTGGCGTATTTCCTATTAACATATCACGAAGCGTACCACCACCAACAGACGTTACAAATGCAATAATCAATATTCCAAAAAAATCCATTCGCATTTTCATAGCAACTAATACTCCTGATATTGAAAAAGCAACAGTTCCTAAAATTTCAACAATGTAAAACATAATTTATTTATTTTAAACTACTTAAAAGCGATTCACTTAATTATCATTATTTAAAACAGCCCTATCGACTCAGCTCAGAATAAACAGTTCACTCACTTTCTCTATTCTAAAAAAAGTAGTTCTCTACTTACATATTTTGAGTGTAAAAATTATAATCTTTTAAAATAACATCTATAAATTCTGCATCAGACTTTTGCTTCATTTCTTTAATAGCGGTTACTTCCATAATTTTTTTACGCAATTTTATCAACGTGCTATAATCTTGTCCTTGCTTTGCTGTTAAAAACGTTTCTTTAATTATGCGTGCATCATTATCTGATAGCTTAATAACACTTGGGTATGTAGGCTTATAATTTTCTTTTATGTGTTCTAAAATAGTATGATTTATATTTACTTGATCTCTAAGAGTTATTACTGCTGTACCAGCTGCCATATCTCCCAATCTTTGCGATTTTTTACTAGAAGAAATCACAAAAAAACCCAAGCCCAAAATATAAATATCTACAATCCTAAAAAACCATCGCACTATATAATCTGAAAAAGTTGCTTGATATCCATCAATTTTAACTACTCTAATTTTCATAATTTTTTTACCAAGTGTTTGACCATCTAACAAAGACTCTAAAGCCAAAGTATAAATAGCTACAGGTAAACCAAGCAAGGTATTTAAACCTATTTGCGACCACTGATCCATATTATCAAAAAGACCAAAAACCATATTCATAACAATCATATAGCCAATTTTTATGGCGTTGTCCATTAAAAAAGCTGCTAACCTTTCCCCTAATCCAGCGGCAGTAAATTTTATTTTGACATTTTGCGTAGTGTTAATTTGTAACTCTGACATTTTATAATTTAATTTGAATTCGTTTAGACTTATGGTTCCTTAACCGAATTCGGGCAAATTTCAGATATTTTTAGGACATAGATGAACTTTAAGCACAGAATCTCTTGAAACCAATGAACCATGGTTATCAAACCACAAAATAAATTGTTGATTTTAAAAGATTTTTTGTTTTATATTCCTATTTTGAAAGGAATGACAATTTTAATAGAAATTCTAGAACATGAACTTTAGGAATTTCTTTTCTATCAAATGTATGAGAGAAGTTGCATTTATAAAGCAGAATAAAGATAAATGGTTAAGTTTTGAAACAGCCATTTTTAATAATAATTTTAAAAATCCTGACGAATTAGCTTCGCAGTACATTCAACTTATAAATGATTTAGCCTACGCACAAACCTTTTATCCGAAAAGTAAAGTAATTGTTTATTTAAATCAATTAGCTGCTAAAGGGTTTCAGAAAATTTATAAAACCAAACGTGAAGACTCTAATAGGATTTTAAGTTTTTGGATAACAGAAGTCCCTTTGATTATGTATCAATATAGGAAATATGTTTATATCACTTTTGCTATTTTTTCACTATTTATTTTTATTGGCATTATTTCTGCTGCCAATGATGGTGAATTTGTACGCTCCATTTTAGGTGATCAATATGTAAATATGACCTTAGAAAACATAGAAAATGGTGACCCAGTTGCTGTTTACAAAAGCGGGAGTAATTGGGGGAGTTTTATTGGAATTACTGCAAATAATTTAAAAGTAGGTATTATGGCCTTTATTTTAGGAGTTTTTGGAGGTATAGGTACGGTTTATATTCTTTTTAAAAATGGTATTATGCTCGGGTCTTTTCAGTATTTCTTCTATGAAAAAAATGTGTTTTGGGAAAGTGTTCGTGGCATTTGGATACATGGTTCCATGGAAATTTTCGCTATTGTTATTGAAGCAGCCGCAGGACTCATTTTAGGGGCAAGTATTTTATTTCCAGATACCCACTCTAGGATGACTTCATTTAAACAAGGAGCAAAAACAGGTATAAAAATTTTAATAAGCACCTTTCCTTTTACTTTTTTTGCTGGTTTTTTAGAAGGGTTTGTTACCCGATATTCTAACATCATGCCTAACTGGCTATCAGTGGGCATCATATTAACCACCCTTAGCCTTATAAGTTACTACTATCTCATTTATCCTTTTAAAGCTCATAAAAAATGGCAGTATAACATTTTAAATCCATCATTTTAAATGTTAAAAAAAAGCCTTCTAATTTTAAGCCTTTTTTCGTACTTCTGTTTTCAGAGTGGTATTGTATTGGCACAACAACCAACTAACAGCAACTTATTTGATGATGATTTCAAAAAACGCTATACTGGACGAAAATATAATTATGAAGGCAAAGAAGTGATTGGATACACGCCAGAAGGAAAAGGTGAAATTGCAGATTATAAAAATGAAAAAAATCGAATTAAAGAAAAAAATAACGAAAATCAACTATCTATAAATTTAGGCCCTCTTGGCTGGATATTTATCTTAATTTTATTGGTGGCCATAGCCTATTTTATTTTTATATTATTAAATGAAGGAAGTGGAGGATGGTTTTCAAAACGTCAGCAACAAAAACTTAACAACAATAGCGATATTACTTCCAAAAATATAGAAAATACAGATATTCAATTACTTATAAATCATGCCGAAAACAATCACAATTACCGTATGGCTATTCGTTATTATTATCTTTTAGTTTTAAAAACCTTAAGCCTAAAAAATCATATAAAAATTGAAGATGATAAAACCAACGCAGATTATCTTAACGAAATAAACACCTCTCCTTTTTTTAAAAAATTCAACTATATTTCATACATCTACAATTACACTTGGTATGGTGAATTTGAAGTAAACACTGCGCAATACAACGTAGCAAAATCCAATTTCACTAACCTTATAAACAGCATTAAATAATGAAAAAATTAGTCTCTGTTTTCATTATTATAGGCATTATAATAGGCCTCGCTTTTCTACTTGACATTCAGTTTACAAAAACAGTAGATTGGGAAGAATCATTTGACGAAAAAAGTAATAAACCTTATGGTATAAGTATTTTTTACAAAGAGTTATCTAATATTTTTAAAGACCAAAAAATACGAACAGTTTACCACACACCATACAGTTATCTATACGCCAATTCTGAGGATGGTTATGGTGAACATGTAGCAAAAGGCAATTATATTATTATTGGAAACTCAACTTATTTAGACTACGATTCTGTTAATGAGTTGCTCCATTTTGCTGATTTAGGTAATACCGTTTTTATTTCCGATTATTATCTACCCGAAACTTTAACAGATACTTTAAAATTAAATATAGATTATATTTTAAATGAACGAGATAGTGTTTCTAAATTATCATTTAAATCTCAAAAACTAAAACAAAACCATACGGTTATTGACAGAAATGAAGGCGATTTCTATTTTTCAAATTTTAATAGAAAAAACTATCATATTTTAGGTTATACCAAAACCAACTCTAAACGCGTCAACTTTTTAGGAGTTCCTTTCGGAACAGGTAATATCTATCTGCATTTGCAACCTAAAATATTCACCAACTACAATCTGTTAAAAGACAAACGCTACCAATATGTTGAAGGCATTTTATCCTATTTACCCAATGACGCTATTTATTTTGATTCGTACACAAAAACGTACACCGCTTATGATGGTGATGTAGAACCAAACTCTGATTTAGGTTGGTTTTTAAATCAAACTTCATTTAGTTGGGCTTGGTACACCGCATTAATTCTAATCTTACTGTTTATTATTTTTAATGCAAAACGTAGACAACGTATTATTAAAACCATTAAACCACTTCAAAACACTACAGTACTTTTTGTTAAAACCATTTCTAACTTATACTTTGAAACACAAGACCATAAAAACCTCATTGAAAAAAAAATAACATATTTTTTAGAACATGTTAGAACTGATTTAAAATTAGACACATCAGATTTAAACGAAGAATTCATGAATAAACTAACTGCTAAATCTGGCAAGAAAAAAGAAGAAATCACACAATTAATCAATTATATAAAATGGTTAAAAAGCAAAAACGAATTTGCCGAATTAAACCTCATTACGCTTAACAAACATATAGAAGCATTTTATTCTAAATAATTATGGACGAAATTAATAACCCAAAAAATCATGAGGATTATCAGCCAAAACCTGATATAACCCCTGCATCTAATTTTGATGCTACAAAAGAAAACTCATCAGACATACATTTTCAAAACAGATTAAATTTATCTGAACTTCAACAAAACGTGCTACAAATAAAACAAGAAGTAGGCAAAGTAATTGTAGGTCAAAAAGACATGATAGATATGCTTATTGCCGCACTTTTAGCCAAAGGACACGCTTTAATTGAAGGTGTTCCTGGCGTTGCAAAAACCATTACAGCCAAACTTTTAGCAACATCTTTAAATGTTGATTTTAGTAGAATCCAATTCACACCCGATTTAATGCCTAGTGATATTTTAGGAACCTCTATTTTCAATTTAAAAGATTCTGAATTTGAATTTAAAAAAGGACCTATTTTTTCAAATATGGTACTTATTGACGAAATAAACAGGGCACCTGCAAAAACGCAAGCGGCTCTTTTTGAAGTCATGGAAGAACAACAAATAACCATTGATGGGTATAAATATCAATTAGACTCGCCTTTTATGGTAATAGCTACTCAAAACCCTATTGAACAAGAGGGCACGTATAGATTACCCGAAGCACAGTTAGACCGATTTTTATTTAAAATAGATGTTAATTATCCTAATTTAGAAGAAGAAATAGATATTATCACGCGAGAACATACGTTAAAAGATGCCTTAAAAACAGATGCCATCACCTCTTTTTTAACAGGTGAGCAAATTAAAACGTATCAAAACCTGACAACCCAAGTTTTGGTTGAGACTCACTTACTAAAATATATTGCCCAATTAATATTAGCCACTAGAAATAACCCATTTTTGTATTTAGGAGCATCACCAAGAGCATCTATAGCCATATTAAAAGCCAGTAAAGCCTTTGCCGCAATAAATGGACGCGATTTTGTTACCCCTGAAGATATAAAACGAGCTGCAACTCCTGTTTTACACCACCGCGTTATTGTTACGCCTGAGCGTGAAATGGAAGGCATGACAACTAAAGATGTCATTAAACAAATTATTGAAACGGTAGAAATACCACGATAAACCCATAGAAAATTGAAATTCCTTAAACCATTCTACATACAACCTTATTTTTTTTACACTGGCATTGGCATCGTGGTGCTTTTTGGTTTAAGCTATTTTGTCCCCATATTTTTTATCATAGCCCAGATATCTATCTTCATTTTATTAGCACTCTTTTTATTGGATGTACTAATTATTTTTATGGGAAAAAACAAATTAGAAGCCGAACGGATTGTTCCTGAAAAATTTTCAAATAGTGATAAAAATCAAATTAATATTAACATTCGCAACCATTATAACATCAACATAAAGCTTGAAATTATTGATGAAATTCCTGAGCAATTTCAAATCAGAGATTTTAAATTAAAAAAATCTATTACATCAAAAAAATCAAAAACCATTACCTACCAATTGCAACCTTTTGAACGTGGCGAATACCATTTTGGATCTTTAAATATATATGCCAGTTCTATTTTAGGATTAATTGCCAAACGCTATACTTTTGGAAAGAACAAAATGGTACCTACCTATCCTAGTTTTAAACAGTTACGGAAATTTGAATTACTAAACATTAATAAAAACACCCTACAATATGGCCTAAAAAAGGTAAGACGATTAGGGCACACCATGGAATTTGAGCAAATTAAAGATTATGTGTTAGGGGATGATTTACGTACCATAAATTGGAAAGCCACAGCTAAGAAGAACAGCTTGATGGTTAATCAGTTTCAGGATGAAAAATCGCAAACTGTATATTCCATTATTGATAAAGGGCGTATTATGAAGATGCCATTTGATAAATTAAGCCTATTAGATTACGCTATAAATGCCACGCTAATTATCAGTAGTTTGGTTTTAAAAAAACAAGATAAAGCTGGTATGTTTTCATTTTCTAAAAAGGTTGAAAATATGGTAGTAGCAGAACGTCGAACTTCTCAAATGCGTCTAATTTTAGAAAACCTATACAACGTCAGTACAGATTATTTTGAAAGTGACTATAGCAGGCTTTACACCAGTATTAAACAATACATCCCTCATAGGAGCTTACTACTTTTATACACCAATTTTGAAACATTAGATGGTTTACATAGGCAACTCCCTTATTTAAAAGCTATAGCAAAAAATCATTTATTAATAATAATTTTCTTTAAAAACACCGAACTCAATTCTATGGTTAGTGAAAAAGCAGAAACTATACAACATGTTTATGACAAAGTAATTGCTGAAAAATTTGCTTTTGAAAAACGGCTTATCGTTAACGAGTTAAAAAAATACGGTATTTATTCCATTTTAACCACGCCTCAAAACTTAACGATTAACACCATTAATAAATACTTAGAAATAAAAGCTAGAGGATTAATATAAGCGCTATCAATTCAACATTTTTAGTTTTTCTAAAACTAATTTAGATGTTGGTTTTAATTTTAATGCTTTATTATATTCCTTTTTTGCACTATCAAAATCTAAAATTCCAGTATAATAATCTCCCAAACTCATGTAAGCATTTATACTATTTGAGTAATATTTTTGATTTATTTTAAAAAGCTGAACGGCTTGTCTTGTTTTTTGTGTTCTGATACAATACTTTGCTATATCATCAATTACAGATTCGTTAGGAAGAAATTCATAACCTATTTCATTATTAAATTCGTTAAAAGATTCTACCAATAATTCTGGTTGAATCGCAATTTTTTTCACATCAAGCTGGTAACCTTCAAAAATATATCTCAAACCATAATATTCGCTTGGTAACGAAACGGTTCCATGATCATCGTCATCAAAAAACCTATAGGTCCATTTTAATAAACTATTCGGATGCTTTTCTAATTCCTTCTTTACTGAAATAATCGCTTTTTGAATTTGAATATCATCGTCAAGAATAGCAGTATTATTAGCCTGTGCTATATACAACCGTTTTCCCTTTAAATTTAAATCATCTAATTCAGTTCTTATTTTATTTAATATATATTCGTTATCCCACCAAACACTTGGATCTATAGCAATATACGCATTAAATAATTGAGGCTTTGTTAATAATGTATTAAACACTGCAAGTCCTCCAAAAGAATGACCTATCAAGGTTTTATACCCATTGGTTCTGTATTTTTTATTTATTTCTGGTATTAGTTCTGATGCAACAAATTCTAAAAATTTTTCATTACCACCTGTATTTGAAAAAACAAATCCTTTTTCGGTTTGAGGTTTACTTACTTCGGTAGGTGTTAAATCTCTGCTTCTATTTTCTGATGTTAAAACACCTACATAAATCATATGAGGTAATGATGCATATGGCCCAATACTTAAAAAATCTTGAATTCCTGTTAATGAATGAAAATGTCTTTCTCCATCTAAAAAATAAACAACGGGATACTTTTCTGGAGCATATATAGTATCATTATAGTTAGGCGGTAAATAAATCCAATAATTACGATTCTCATCCAAAACCGACGAAAAAAATGAATGTTTTTCACCAATTTCAATCTTAGCTTGACCAAATGTTTTAAAAACAGTAATACATACTATTAATATATACAGCAGTTTTTTCATTTTACGAGTAGTTATTTTTAAGCCACAATACGCTTGTTTTTTTTGCGTCTTCCCCACCAAATTAAAAATCCAGTAACAGATAGTGATGTGGCAATTATTCCAGTTAAAAAAGTTATTAATTTACCTATTTGTCCCCACCACTGCCCCATATGGAGCTGCCAAACAATATTCTCAGTTTTTTCATGAATGATTTGTTCTGGTGCTAATTTTATTTTTTCGCCAGTATACTTATCATATATCGTGAAATCTAAATTTTCTATACTTTTAAGGCCTGGTTTTCCTGAATTCAACATATAAACCCCTTCTTTCTCCAAGTTAAAAACCCATGAATTAACTGCATTTTTTTCAGGGTATTCTTCTTGCAAAGCCTTGTATGCATAGGTTACCAAATCTTTAGCAACTCGTGTACTATCAGACTTAGGCAATTGCTCATGAACATCAATAGAATTACCTCCTGAAACTTTAACAGTAAAATCCATTAATGGATGAAAAAAAATAATAAGCCCCGTTGCACTAAGTATTATAGAAGATGGTAAAGAATAAAACCCAAGCACATTATGTAAATCATAATTTAGTCGTTTAAATTTTGCTTTCCATTTAATATTAAAACTAGCTTGTCGAGTCGTTTTATTCCATTTTTTCGGCCACCACAAAATGAGCCCCGTTACGCACCCTATTAAGAAAATAATAGTAGAAATTATTACAATCCAACCTCCAACAGATCCTGCGAGTAATTCTGCATGCAAGTGTGCCACAACATAAAAAAAGTAAATTGTACTATCTTCTTTTATGATTGCTCCTGTGTAAGGATTCATATAAATCATTAAAAGCGTTTTTTCTTTTATGTTAAATACACGAAGCCTTAAGCTACGCTCTGGGTCTTTATAAAATACAATTTCGGAAATACGATAATTTGGATTTTGGTTTTCAATCTGTTTGAAAATTTTATCATGAGTAATTCTATGTTCCTGAGGTGTAACATAAAGTGCTTCACCTGCTGAAAAATCCATAATTTCATCACAATAAACAATAATAGTACCTGTAAAACAGACAAATAACACAATTATACCAGCTACTAAACTAGGCCATAAATGCACCCACGCTACTATTCGTTGAAATAAGTTTTTTGATTTTTTTTTACCCATTTTTATAAACTTAAAAAAAGGACAAAAACTAATTTCGTCCCTTAATCGACTATATACTTTATTTTAATACTTACCAATTTAAGCCAATTTCTATATTTTGCTTAAAAAAGTTAATAAGTAAGACGGTTAATATTTGAAGTAGGTTTCGTTAAAAAATAAAAGAGAACATGAGGCATCACGTTCTCTTTTATTAAGTTAATTTCAAAAAACACTATAAAACAAACCAACTTTAATATTTAATGGTTTTTGCGGAATACCATAACCATTGTAATATTCTTTATCAAGAAGGTTATCTGCTTTTAAATTTATTTTATACTTCCCTTTTTTGTAAAACACTGTAGCGTCAACAGTTGTAAAAGCATCTGAACTAAAATTATTGGCGGTACTGTTATAAATTTCACTCATATGATTAGCACCCAATCCAAAACCTAAGCCTTTTGTTTTCCCTTTTAAAACTTGGTAGCTTAACCAAAAATCCCAAACGGTTTCAGGTGTATAACTTAAACTGTTTCCTAAAACTGCTTCATCACCAAAACTAACTTTTTCTAAAGTAGCATTGTTTTTGGTATAACCAGCTACAATATTTAAACCTGGTACTGGATTTGCAATAAGATCAATTTCAAAACCTTTGCTTAATGTTTCTCCTGTTTGTGAACTAATTCCATTTTCATCAACAATAATATCATTATCAATACTAATATTGTAGTAACTAATTGTACTTAACAATCTACCATTAAAGAAATCTAATTTTGTACCAATTTCAACTTGTTTTGCTCGCTCTGGATCCCAAGTAATAATTTCCCCATTACCATTATCAGATGGCGCATTATTGTTAAGCCCATCCATATAATTTACAAACAAAGATGCTCTATCATTAAAGGGATTGTATGCAACACCAAGTTTTGTACTTAATGCATTTTGATTGTATCCGTTAGATGCTTCAACCCCATTTGAAATTGTATTATCTGCCATAAAACGATCGAAACGTAAACCTCCTGTTAAAGTTAATTGTTTGTTTATAGTTATGGCATCAAAAGCATAAAATCCTAAAGTTTGAAATTTAGTTATTGTCTTATTCTTTGTTCCGTCGGCAATATTTGCTTCAAATTGTTCATTTGTAAGACCTGTAATTACAGGATTTGTAGTATCAACTGCCTCTATTGCATTCCAAACTCCAGTACGTTGTGTGTCATCTAAATTATTTAGATAACTAAACCCTGTAACAAATTTATTGTCAATTTTATCACCTTCAATAACATTTAAAAAATCTTGTTGAATATGTGTACTTTGTGTTTCTCTTGGGTCATATTGCAAATAATATCTATTAACTGTTGTTTCATCTCCCATAACTACACGTAAATAGTTTGCGTCAGAAAATGAAGAAGCACTTGAAAATGTTGTTTTAGCCGTCCAAGTATTAGACATTTTATAATTTAATAAAGTTTGTAATACTGTTGAAGTATAAAAACCTGCCATACCGTTAGCTCCATAGTTGGTATTATAATCCCAATTTAAATCATCCCAAGAATTTACATCATCAGAAATTAATCCTCCGGATATACCTCTTGCAAAATTTACATTACGTTTACTTTGATTGTATTCTAAATTAGCTTTTACAGTTAGCTTTTCTGACAATTCAAAAGTTAATGAAGGCGCAACCATAAACTCTCTAATAATGCCTTGATCTTGAAAGCTATTCTCGCTATTATAAGCTCCATTAAATCTAAAATAAACATGCTCATTTTCACTTAAAACTGTATTATAATCTAACGTTGCTCTGTTTAAATCCCATCTTCCAGTAACATAACCTATATCAAGCTTTTCTCCATTATATGCTTGTTTTGTCACCTTATTTACAACACCTCCAAAATTAGCTATATTATTAACGTTAGAACCATAAAATAAAGAACCCGGACCTTTTACTAATTCAATTCTTTCAATATTTTGAGGATCAATAGGTGCTTTTACCCAAGCAATTCCACCATTTCTTAAATGCACATCCGATCTAAATCCTCTTAAATAAACACTTACATTACCATCATTAGATTCAACATAGCCACCACCTGTTATACTTTTAAAAGCTGAAGGCAGGTCTGTTGTTATTTGTTCTTTTAACAACGCATTAGTTACTACCGAATACGATTGTGGATTATTGATGTTCTTTAATGGCACTCTTGCTACATATTCTGACTCTTTATGAGCAAATTGATTCAAACGTTCAGCAATAACAATAACCTCCCCCAATTGTTCTTGATTTTCATCTAATTGAATGTTGTTTATTTTAATTTCTGGACTATTTACAACTACGTCTACGGTTTTTTTTTGCATGCCTATTAATGAAAACTCGATAGTATACGTTCCATAAGGAATATTTTTAAACATATAATTCCCTTCTGCATCTGTAATAGTTCCAATTGTAGTAGGTTTAATAACTACATTTATAAAGGATGCAGGGCTACTATCTGATGTTAAAACCTTACCACTAATGTTACTTTTGTTTTGTTGAGCATAGGTTGTGGTTATAAAAAACAATACCGTTATTGTTTTTAAAATTCTTGATACTTTCATAATAATATTCTATTTATGCTTATTAAATTGAATGACCCTTATTTTTTTATAAACTTTTAATGGATCTATTTTTAGTTGTTTTAATTTAGATTAATTATAAATAATCTATATTTTTGTGCAAATCTAAATAAGTAAGCACATTCCATTATAACGTAAAAGGTTTTTTAATCAACGTAAAAAGAAGAAATGAAAACTATATTAAGAAGCCCCATATTTGAAAATAATGTTTTAGTAAAAACATTTGAAAAAGACTTCAAAAGCACTGATTTTAAAGAAAACACAGTTAAAATAGATGATAAATATGGAAAAGGGAATATAATTGAAATTCAATTAAATGGTGTGATAATTTTAATACGAGATTTAAAAATCAACGAACATTCTATAAATGTTTTTCATGATTTTCCTTTTTTTAAATTACAATTTGAAATTGAAGGCTCAAGTCACTACATACCTTTCAATAAATTATCTAAAGAAGTTTACATTCCAAATAACCATTATAATTTATTTTATTTACCTGAAGTTGATGGTGTTTTAAATTACAAAACCAATAACCTTAAAACACTTGAAATAATTTTTACTGAAAATTATATAGAAAAAATAATTGGTAAACGTTATAAAAAAACATTAAACAAATTTGGTATGGCTGTTACTAATAAGAGACCTTTCTTATTATGGAAAAAAAGCAAACCAATACCAACTGAATTACAAGCACATATAAACGAAATAATTAATTGCAAATATACAAAAGACCTAAAAAAACCTTATTTACAAGCTAAAGTGAACGAATTGCTAATATATTTATTAGCTAAAACAAACGAAGAGTACGATAAAAAACCAGACCTTAACTTACCTGAAATAGACTATATAAACATTTTAAAAATTGAAACATATATCAGAAATAATTTAAAAGAACCCCTAACAATTTCAGAACTAGCTTTTGTGGCTGGAATGAATACATCAAAACTTAAACAAGCCTTTAAAATTGTTTTTTCTACTACCATTTTTAAATATATTACCAGACTGAGAATGGAAAAAGCAAAATACCTTATCGAAAAGGAAGCTTATACTATTAATGAAGCATCTTATGAAATAGGATATAAACATGCGCATCATTTTACAACTGCTTTTAAAAAAACATACGGAATTTTACCTAGCAAATTAATTTTAAAATAAAAAGAGCCTCAATATGAGGCTCTTTTTTAATATTATAATGAATACTTACTAAACCGTTTCGCCTAACCAGGCTTTCATCATCCAAACTGTTTTTTCTTGTTCGGTAATAAAATCACTCATCATAGAATTTGTTCCCTCATCATCGGCATCTCCAGATTTATCTAAAATTTGTCTTTCAATTTGCAATAATTTAGCTAAAGAATCTACAATTAATTGTACTGCTTTTTCATCTTCAGATATATTTTTACCCACAGGCACCTCAGCCTTTGCCGAGTAGTCTTCAAACGTATGCAAAGGAGTTTCTCCTAAAGTTAAAATACGCTCTGCTATTTCATCAACTTTTGCGTTAGCATCAGTATAAAGCTCTTCAAATTTTACATGTAAATCAAAAAAACGTTTTCCTTTAATGTTCCAATGAATGCCTCTCAAATTTTGATAATAAATTTGAAAATTAGCCAATAAGCTATTCAAATCTTTTGCCAAATTTTTTGTTTTTTCCGTGTCTAATCCTAAACTATTTAATGTCATGATATTATGTATTTAAATTATCTACTACAAATTTAATCTATAATTAACACTTATTATCATAAATTTTATTGATAGTTTTTATATTTTTATAGTCTAAATTGATACTATGACTATTACACAATTATACTATGTTTTAGCGGTTGCAGAAAACCAAAATTTCACAAAAGCTGCTGAAAAATGTTTTGTTACACAACCCACTCTAAGCATGCAAATCCAGAAACTTGAAGAGCAACTTGAAGTACAGATATTTGATCGGAGCAAGAAACCTATTGAACTAACAGATGTTGGCAGAAAAATTGTTAATCAAGCCCGAAATATTGTTAACGAATCGTATAGAATTCAAGATATCGTAGACCAACAAAAGGGCTTTATTGGCGGTGAATTTAAATTAGGAATTATACCAACGGTTATGCCTACATTACTTCCCATGTTTTTAAAATCTTTTATTAAAAAGCACCCCAAAGTAAAACTCAAAATAGAAGAACTGACAACAGAGGAAATTATAACCAGAATTAATGACGGACATTTAGATGCGGCCATTGCTGCAACTCCACTTGAAAACGAAAACATAAAAGAACGTGTTTTATATTTTGAACCCTTTGTTAGCTACATTCCGAAAAACCACAGATTACACGGTAATAAAAAAATTGAAATTTCAGAATTAGACATTAATGACATGTTACTTCTAGAAGATGGTCACTGTTTTCGCGATGGTGTAATTAATCTATGTAAAGCCTTTAAAAGCAATTCAGAAGATAAATTTCAATTAGAAAGTGGCAGTATTGAAACTCTTATTAAACTTTCTAACGAAGGTTTAGGCATGACTCTTCTACCTTATCTACATACATTAGATATTAACGAAAAGGAAAAAGAAAACCTACATTTCTTTAATGATCCTTCCCCAGCGCGAGAAGTAAGCCTTATTTACCATAAAAGTGAATTAAAAATGCAAATTATTGAAGCCTTACAAGATGTTATTTCAGGTATTATACGTGGAGCTATTACTTTTCAGAATGTAAAAATTATCAGCCCTATAGTTAAATGACATATGGCATTTATCATATTTAATATAAAACAAACTTCTTTCACTTACTAAAATTCAAGAACTAATTAATAAAAAACACTCTTTAAATTTGAAAACCATAAGCGTGCCCATTACAAATTAGCGATATAAAAAAAGCGACAATATTGTCGCTTTTTTTTAACATTTATGGTTTAAGATAAATTAAACACTGATTTAATTCAGGGTTCTGCTGAACAAGAGAATGAATAAATATTTTCAATTCTTCTATCTCATAAGGCAATAAACGCTCCAAGGCTTTTTGCACTTCTCTGCAGAACAGTGTTGCATCAAAACTTACTTTATTAAGAACTGTTTTGGTATACTCAAGCATTGCTCTAGCCATGATTAATGTAGGGATTTGGTTTGTAAAATTTCAAAGTAGTTTTCTTCAATAAAATTCAATTTTGGTTTTTAAAAGTAATTAAAAATTTATAATAAAGTAATGTGAAAACTTATTTTAACAATTAATTAAATATTGAAAATTTTTAACCTCATTAAACTGTTTTTTTGATTAAAAACCAATAATTATCCACTTACTGAAATTATAATTTTGACGAATTAACAATTTATAAATTTAAACAGCAAAACATTTAACCTCTTTTGTCGTCAAAAAACGCATTTTAACTGATTAAATACTATTTTCATCGATTAAATACATTTATTCACGATTACACAACAACAATATTAATATATTTGGTATTCATATTAATTGCTATTAACGCTTCCAATCTCTCTCTAAAAACATGAAGTCTAACCAGTATTTATTGACTCTTTCTGTATTACTACTTTTTAATATCATTTATTCACAAACTGGCCCTGGAGGAGTCGGCAATAACACCTCAAACGGTCTGTGGTTAACTGCTGATAATTTACCCTTAACTAATAACGACTTTGTAGATACTTGGTTTGATGCTTCAGGAAACAATAATCACGCATTTGCTATAACAGACGAACAACCAATATACTTAGCAACAAGTAGCTTAAATAACATGCCTTGCATTCGTATGGATGGTTATAATGATCAATTAGAAATAAACGATGCAAACATATTAGATGGTACAATTGGCATGACACTATTTACTATTTTAAGACCAAATAACCTTAACGGTAACCCACGCGGTATATTAGGCAAAAGAATAACCCACACAACCGATGTTGATTATGCTTACACGTGGTTTTTCCACAATAACAACTACATCAATGTAGACATTAACACCAATAATAATAGATTTAATACACAACCAACAGGATTTTCAAATGCCACAAATTACCTACTCGAAATGAGCTTTGATGGTTCTTTACTTAATCATCAAAGATCAAAAGTTTACAGTGCAGGAAAATTGATTACTGAAAATTATGAATATTCAAACACCATAATAAACAGTGCCTCCAACTTAACAATTGGTGTTTTACCTGGCAACAATTCTTCTTATTTTGGAGCTGATATCGCTGAACTAATACACTATAATTACACACTTAATAACGCTGAACAAATAATAGTAAATAATTATTTATCTGCTAAATACAATATAAACTTAGATTCAGATGATATATACCAACAAGACAACCCTGTCAATGGAGATTTTGATCATAATGTGGCAGGAATAGGCCAAGCATCTGATGGCTCACAACATACCGATTCACAAGGAAGCGGTATAGTACGCATTAGCCATCCATCTTCGTTATCCAATAACGAATTTTTATTTTGGGGAGAGGAAACAAAAATTAAGAACTATAATTTTAGTTCTAATTCCAGCAACTATTCAGAACAGTTGAATTCTAGGTGGCAGATTAGCTCATTGGGTAACCTAGGCTCCGTAACAGTAGCTTTTGATATTAGTAGTATGAACCTATCAGGTATAAACACCTCTTGCTCATATCTACAATTAGTAATAGACAACGATTACAACTTTACATCTCCTGAAAGCGTATATAACTTAAACATAAATGCTTCGGAAACTAAAGCACAAACAATAACTGCTGCTATATTTAATTCAAATGATTATTTCACACTTCGCTACATAGACAAAATTGTTTGGGATGGTTTTAATTTTTTTAATGGCTCTGTATCGGGAACAAATGCACCCAATACTTACGATTCTTGTTTAAAATTAGTCATAAAAGCTGGAACTCCCGCTACCCTTACCGAAAATGCACACGTCAGAGAAATAGAAATTGAATCGGGAGCAACATTAAATGTAGCAGAAGGCATTTTATTAGAAGTTGAAAACGGCATTAAAAATAATGGTAGTATAAATCTTTTTACTGAAGCGCAACTTATACAAAATCACATAGGCTCTAATTTTAATACTGGAACAGGAACCACGACAGTTAAACAACAAGGCACTGGCAACTCATTCAGTTACAACTATTGGAGTTCGCCTGTTAACACCTCTAATGACACGTGGCAAATAGTAAATTTAGAGGACACCAATGGAGTAATACCTTTCATATACGGTGCTTATGCTGCAGATCACACAACTTCCCCTATTACACTAAGTAGCAGATGGCTATACACATTTAATGGGCCAGACGACTATAATACTTGGAAACAAATTGGAATTAACACCAATATAGCACCCGGCATAGGCTACACCATGAAAGGATCAGGAAGCGGTACTAATCAAGAATATATTTTTAGAGGCAAACTAAATAATGGTGATTATACAACACCAATTATAGCACCTGGTAATCAAATTTTAATTGGCAACCCTTACCCATCTGCTTTAGATGCGGATAAATTTATAGCTGAAAACATAGGAGTGATTGATGCTATTTATTTTTGGGAATCTTTTGCTGGAAATAACAGCCATTATTTAGCCAATTATGAAGGCGGATATGCTACGCGCAATATAATGATGGGTACTCATGCAACAATAGATACTTCAGGCTTAACAAGCGGAGAAAACACTGCTGGAATAACCAAACCCGAACCTACTCAATTTATTAGTGTTGGACAAGGCTTTTTTGTAGAATCTACAGCACATACAGACGCAACACTAAACTTCAACAATGGACAGAGGGCCTTTGCCAAAAATTCTAACAATAGTACCATTTTCTATAAAAACAGCAACACTAAAAACCAACAAGTTACTTCCGAGGACACAAGACCTAAATTATGGTTTTCAGTGATAGACCCTAAAGGCTATAAAAAAACCATAGGATTGGGCTATGACACAAACACCACCCTTCAATATGATAGAGCCTACGATACTGAACCATTAAATTATTTAAAAGATTTCTTGTATTGGACATTGGAATCAAAAAAGTTAGTCATCCAAGCCCTCCCTGAAATAAATATTAATGACATTTTACCTTTAGTCATGGAGGTAAGTAGCCCAGGTTTATTTGAATTTTCAATAAGCAAAATGGAAAACATCCCCGATAATTTGAATATTTATTTATTAGACAACCAACAGAATGTTTACTATAGCTTAAGAGACAGTGTAGCACAACTGCTTTTAAATACAAAAGGTACTCAAAATCAATTCTCTATTGTATTTCAAAAACAAAACACATTAGGAGCCATTGAATTTAATAATAATGCTTTTATATCCTACAACGCTAATTTAAAAACCTTAAAATTATATTACAATAAACCTATATCAAACATTAAAAACTTAAGTTTTTATAATACTTTGGGACAAGAAGTGAAACGTATTAAAGCACCAAGTTCTAATTTTATTAATATTTCTCAATTAAATGATGGAGTTTACATTCTTAAAGTTGAAACAAAAAGCGGCACTCTGTTAAGAAGTATCAAATTTGTAAAATATTAACGCCTTTTATTTTTTTTAATTAACTATTTATTTAACTGAAGTAGAAAAACATTAACGTATTGCAATTACTATTAACCTAACCATTTAACTAAATAACACTTTTAAAACCTATTATCACCATCCAACAAATCTCCCAAACCACCTAAGATACTACCTTCACCTTTATCTTTTCCTCCTGCTCTTGGTGCAGACGCTAACACCCTACCAGCTAACCTGCTAAATGGCAAGGATTGTATATAAACTGTTCCAGGGCCTTGAAGCTTAGCAAAAAACAAACCTTCACCTCCAAAAATGGTGTTTTTAATACCTCCAACAAATTCAATATCGTAATCTACAGATTGATCAAAACCAACAATACAACCAGTATCTACCCTTAAAGTTTCTCCCGCTTTGAGTTCTTTCGTAGCCATAGTACCTCCTGCATGCACAAATGCCATACCATCTCCTTCTAATTTCTGCATTATAAAACCTTCACCTCCAAAAAGTCCTCGACCTAATTTTTTAGAAAACTCAATACCAACACTCACACCTTTTGCCGCACACAAAAAAGCATCTTTTTGACAAATAAATTTCCCAGCAAAACGGGTTAAATCTATAGGTATAATTTTACCTGGATATGGAGATGCAAAGCTCACATTACGTTTACCACTCAAATTGTTATAAAATGCTGTCATAAACAAACTCTCACCAGTAAGAATACGCTTTCCAGCTCCTAAAATCTTTCCTAAAAAGCCCGAATCATTTTGTGAGCCATCCCCAAAAATAGTTTCCATTTTTATACCATCATCCATCATCATAAAACTACCAGCTTCGGCAACAACACCTTCTTGTGGATCCAGCTCTATTTCAACATATTGCATTTCTTCACCATAAATTCTATAGTCTATTTCGTGTGCAGTCATTTTTTAATATTTTAAAAGTTTATCTATTTATTGGTTTAGAATTAGCTTGTTTTGTTACAAAAAAAACAAGATTAATTTGCTTAACATGAATATACTAATTAAGTTTTTACTTTTATACTCCACTCAAAATTAAAATTAGAAACTTGAATTCCTGCTTCATTGACTCCAATAGATTGCATCCAAAAAGTTTGCCCTTCACCTGTTTTAATAGCAGTACTTAAAACATCTTCAATCAATTTACCATCAATACAAGTAAACGTAATTTTACCCGTTGCCTTTTTCGTAAAATTACCATTATTGTTAGCAACAAGCATAGAAATATTTTTACCACTTTCTTTTATCTTACCCAAAACTAAAGCTCCTGTAGCTAATTCTGCAGCCATACCTTGTACTGCCCAAAACATGGACTTAAATGGATTTTGATTAATCCATTTGTGTTTGACAACAACGATACACTTTTGGTCATCAATATATTTTACACGTACCCCACTAAAATAAGCAGACGGTAATTTGAACATATTAAAAGTATTTATTTTACCAGGACTTAAAACCATATTTCTTATTTTTTCACCTAATGTATTGAAAAAAAACGACTCTATTAAATGTTAATTTTATGTTAAAAATTAGTACTATGCGTAACAAAGTACCTTTTTTAAGACATATATTTGCATAAGAAACTATTATATGTTTTAATCATGCCCAATAACCATCAAAAAAATATTGCCACTTTTATACATTTATCAATATTCAGTAAATTTATTATTCCTTTTGGAAATTTTATTGGTCCGGTTGTTTTATGGGCTGCAAACAAAGACAAATCTGAGTATATAAACAACCATGGTAAACAAGCCATTAATTTTCAAATAAGCATCTTACTTTATACTTTAATAATAGGTCTGTTAACCCTACCATTTTTTCTATACAATCTGTTTCCAATAAGTAATTTTTTAAATTTCAATGAAGTAGTTAATTTTGAAATGAATGTCCACAAACTGAACTCTTTATTTCTCATGGCTGGCGGATTAGCCATTTTGGCCTTGTTAGGATTCATTTTAGAATTCATTTTAATTATAATAGCCAGTTTGAAAGCACGAGATGGCCAACTATATAAATACCCATTTACTATAAATTTTTTAAAATAATTTCATCAATATAATCATCAAATCAGTCAAAAAATGAACAGTTTAAAAGAATTAAAATGTATTAGAACATAAAATAAACTCCTAAAAGTTAATGTTCAACATGAAGTTTAAAGCAAATTACATTTCTGTGCTAATCACAGTCTAAGCATGACTTCTAAAAAAAATTAAAGCAACAAATGAAAATAGAAAACACAAAAGCACAAATGCGAAAAGGTGTTTTAGAATACTGCATATTATCTGTATTAAAAGACGATGACGCATATGTTGCAGAAATTTTAGACACTTTAAAAGGCGCTAAATTGCTTGTGGTAGAAGGAACCATTTATCCACTATTAACAAGATTAAAAAATGCAGGGCTTCTTAATTACCGTTGGGAGGAATCCTCCTCTGGACCACCAAGAAAATATTACGGCCTAACAGAAACAGGAAAATTATTCTTAGATGAACTAACTAATACTTGGATTGAATTACAAAACGCAGTAAACATAGTAACAAGCCAAAAAAAGAAAAACAATGAATAAAACGGTCAACATAAATTTAGCAGGCATTTTTTTTCATATTGATGAAGATGCATACTTAAAACTACAACGTTATTTGGATGCTATAAAACGTTCTTTTACTGATTCTGAGGGGCGTTCAGAAATTATAGCAGATATTGAAGCACGTATTGCCGAACTTTTCTCCCAACGGGTAAAACACGACAAGCAGGTTATTGGAAATAAAGAAGTAGATGAAGTGATAGCCATTATGGGACAACCCGAAGACTATCTTGTTGATGATGAAATTTTTGAAGATGAGCCTAAAGAAAATTACAAAGCAAAAAAAACACATTCAAAAAAACTATTCAGGGACCCTGACAACAGATACATAGGAGGTGTATCGTCTGGCTTAGGTCACTATTTAGGTATTGATGCTATTTGGATTCGATTTGCTTGGATTATACTATTTAGCGTTTTTGGCACAGGCATCCTACTTTATATTTTGTTGTGGATTCTGTTACCCGAAGCTAAAACAACAGCCGAAAAAATAATGATGACCGGAGAGCCGGTTAACATTAGCAACATTGAAAAAAAAATAAAAGACGGATTTGACACCGTATCTAAAACCGTTTCAGATACGGTTAAAAATGTAGACCTCCCCAAACAAGGACAACGAATTAAATCAACTTCCAAATCCTTTTTTGATAATTTAGGAAGCATTATAATGTTCTTCTTAAAGGTTTTTGCAAAATTTATAGGTATAATACTTATGATTGCAGGTGCTTCTACACTTATTGGATTAATTGTTGCGCTGTTTTCAGTTGGTATATTAAACAATATTCATATTACAGGTTGGGAATACCTAAACATTGTAAACGCAGGAGACACCCCTATATGGCTTGTATCCCTATTATTATTTTTTACTATTGGTATTCCATTTTTTTTCTTGTTTTATTTAGGTTTAAAAATTTTAATAAACAATCTAAAATCTATCGGAAATATCGCTAAATTTACATTATTAGGATTGTGGCTTATTTCTATAATTGGCCTGATAATTATTGGCGTTAAACAAGCAAGCGAACATGCTTTTACTGAAAAAATAATTGAAAAAACAGAACTAAAAATCACTAATACTGATACAATTTATGTGAAAATGAATGGAAGTGATTATTATGGAAAACACCACTATAATAATAGTTTTAAAATCGCAAATAATGAAAATGGTGACAAAATGATTTATCGATCCTACATAAAACTATTTGTAAAATCAACCCACGATACAATTGCAAAAATAAATATATCAAAAAGTGCTCAAGGAGGTGATTATGACAAAGCAATAGAGCGTGCTAAAAAGATAAATTATCACTACGAACTTAGAAACAAAACACTATTATTAGATTCTTATTTAACCACCAATCCTAAAAACAAATTTAGTAATCAGGGAATCACAATAACCTTATTCTTACCAGAAGGTAGTGTTGTTAATTTTGACAAAAACACAAAATCATTTTTCAATTATAGTAAATATGATAATTATTTAGTCTCTTCAAATGACGTTAACCACAATTTAAAAATTCTTGAAAATGACATTACATGCTTAGACTGCGACAATGAAAAAGATTTAAAATTAGATATCAATATTAAAGATGAAGATAATAGCATAAAAATCAATGCCGAAGGAATTAAAATTAAAGCTGATGGCTCTACTATAGAAATTAGCAGTAAAGGTATAACAGGTAACATTGAAGATGTAAATGTTAATTCAGACAGCCTTAATATAAAATCAAAAAACAAATAATTCATTTATCATTATAATATAAAAACGAACAGTTATGACAACCATTATCAAAATAATTATAGCTACTATAATAAATATTATTATTGTTTTTATGCACCTTTAACATGTTATGTTTATATAACAGATTTATACATTAACTTAGTAACCTCAAACCATTTCCAAGTTTTAATCAAATCTTTGAAATGGTTTTTACTTATATTTGTTAAAACACAACCCTCATAAACATGGCTAAAAGCACATTTGCATTATTTTTCACACCCCTTTTGTGTATCATGTTACATGCTCAAAAACCTGAAAAAGTTAAAGGCAATAGAAATGTAATTATTCAAGAAACATTAATAAATCCCTTTCATACAGTTAGCATAGATGAAGATTTTGAAATTGAAATAATTTACAACAAAATACCGTCTGTAGAAATTGAAGCCGATGAAAATCTTCATGAATTTATTGAATTTGAAGTAAGAAATGATATCCTTTCGTTTAATAAAACAAAAAGAATAACATCAAAAAAAAAGTTGAATATCATTGTTAAATACAATGATATGCTTCACACTATTGAAACCAATGAGAATAGTGAAATAAAGTCATTAACGACTATGGAATTAAATAACGCCACGTTAATCACTTATGGTTCATCAAAAGCCGACTTAACTATAAATACTAACCAATTAATTTTAGAAGGTAAAGAGCGCTCCAAAGTAAAGTTAGACTTAATTAGTGAGCATACAAACATAACACTTGTTGATAACAGCAAATTGGATGGACTTATTAACTCGCCAGAATTGCATTTAAATTTAAGTCAACGTGCCAATGCCAACTTAAATGGAAATGGTGAAAACTTAATAATAAAAGCTAATAATTATTCGCAATTTATAGGGAAAGATTTTACGGTTAAAACTTGCGAAGTTATTTGTGATATTTCTAGCGATGCAACTATTGACGTCACTGAAAGTATTATGATTGAGGCTTCTGGAACCAGTAGTATTTATTTATATAACAATCCAAAAATAACTATAAATAGATTTACAGATACCACCAAACTTCAGAAAAAAGTCAAATAAACTGTTTTTTTTTAACTTTTTATGAATGATATTCTTTTACTTCCAACTGAAAATCTATTTCTATATTATCTTCAACTTCAATAAGTCCAAATAATTTTTTAGGAGCTTGCATTTCAAAATCTTTCAAACTAATATTAGCTTTACCTGTTATAAACATATTGTTTTCTCCTGTTAGTGATACTGGAATTTCATAATTATTTACAAGACCCGCTATTTTAATATCTACATGAACAAGTGCTTTAGATGTATGTTTGTTGTCGGTTTTCAATTCTTTTAAAAATAAATATATTTTAGGATGTTTATCCGTTTTTAAAATCTTTTGAAAATCGCTATTAATTCCTTTACCTCCACAATCAAAATAAAAATTATCTAAAACTAAAGCCGTTTTTTTAAAAACAACTTTATCCCCTATTCTTTCAAAAATAACCGGAATTGGTTTTTTCAATTGGTTAACATTGTATTTGCATTCAAAAGTGTTGATATTAGTAACCCCTTTAACAGATAACTTACTACTTGGTGTTACTAAAACAGAAGTTTCCACAATATTTACATCATCTTTTATAAACCCAAGCGATGCCATAACAAAAACAAAAATTATTATTTTTTTCATAAACTTGTTGTCAATTTTTATTAAATGTAATTTTCCACAATAATACATAATAACATTTTTATTTAGAATAAAAAAATAACCTGAAATAATCAATGCAAATAATTTTAATTATAGATCCATTCAGGAGTAACAAAGCTATTATGTTTTTAGATCTGTGCCTAATAAGCTAATCAATGCTATAAAAAACAAACCTCAAAATACATACCAATTTAATATTTTGCAAATATTTAATTAGCGTTTTGAGGCTTGTTTAATTATTTTTTATTTAAAATTTGTTTAGAAACTTATCACAGCTTCAAGCATAAATCCATCAAACTGACCATCCTCAAATTGATCTCCTACGGCAAAATCGTTATAATTTTGATTTACGTATTCCGCTTTCAATAAAACATTTTTAGTCATAAACCAACCAGCACCTAATTGAAATCTATTAATGCTAATATCATCACCACTAGCTAACTCAGAACTAACTGTGTTATAACGAGCTCCAAAGAATACTTTTTCTTCAGGACCAAATCTGTAAATAGCCTCACCTGCAAACTGCTCAGTATTTCTTCTGTCTGTTTCAACTAAACTTCTACCTGAAGTTAATTCAATAGTTCCAAATACTTCCAATCCACCATATTTCAAAAATGGATTAATCATTACTGCAGTAATTTTATTTCCATAGCTTGGATCAAAACGACCTGATCTAAATCCTGAAGATCCTGGCACTTCCATAATACTATAATATCTAGAACCTGCTCTATCTGCTGAATATAGATATAATCTTGATGAATATCCTGTATTATACAATGACCCTGTTAATCTAACTCTTAAATCTGTATCGATTTGTTTATCATAACCTAATTTGGCTAAAAGAGCTGCTCCACCAGTTGTACCATCAGTTTCTATAACATTTTGATTTAATTTTCCATTAGAAAATCCTACCATTCCAAAAAATCCACTATCTGTATTATAATACACTTCAGCACCTACTTCTGTAGTAAATGAATCCATAATTAAATTTCCAACAAATGGATTGTAAAGTGCTTGTGCATTATCTGTTCTTCTAAAATGCGCATCACCATAGTTATTCTCCATGTGTCCAATTTTAATAGTCGTATTTTTCATAAGACCTCCTAAAAAGCCCTCACTAATAAAATCTAATTTATCTATTTGAAAATACCCTCCTTTTACATATGGCTCTGGGTGGTGTCTAGAAGATAAGTATGTTCTTAAATGCATATTTACACCATCATAAAGCGCTACATCTAAATCTAAATTAGCAGTAGCTAAGTTAAAGTTACTCCCAACATCTCCTAATACTACAGCTCCTGAATTTTCATGATCTAATGATTGAAATTGTAAGGCAAATGACCCGCCTATTCTTACTTTCACACCATCAAAAGTAGTTACCGTATCTTTAGGCGATTCAAAAACATTAACACCATTTTTATCTGGCTGCCTGTAATTATCTAAGTTTCTGTTTTGAGCATAAAAACTAACTCCAGTTAATAATACTACTGATAGTATTGCTTTGTTTAAAATTGATTTCATAATTGTTTTATTTAAGTGTTTATTTAAGTATTTTTTTTAATTATTTTAATACGATTGAAAATTTAATTGTCAATTCTTCTCCAGTAGTAATAGCTCCAAACATTGCTTTGGGAGGCTCCACTTTAAAATCAGTCATATTAATTTTCTTTTCTCCAGTCAAGATTGCTTTTCCTCCATTAGTATTAACATCAAAATCTAAAGAAATACGCTTTTTAGTACCTGCTATTGTCAAATCACCTGAAGATTTTACAGCAAACACCCCTGCTCCTTTACTTGTTACACTTTTAGCTTCTACCAGTTGAAATGTGATTGTTTTGTGATCATCGGTTTTTAAAGCTTTAAAAGTATTTTTATCCATTGAAGATTTTCCACTTTTTAAACTTTCTGCAGTTACCACCACATTAATAGCCTCAATTAAGCATTCATTTAAATTCTTGAAAGAAATTTTTCCGCTTAAATTTTCGGCATCTAATTCCCAATCATGAACATTTGATGTTCCTAAAACTTTTAATGAAGATTCTTGATTGTTTAAATTAAATTCTTGAGCTTGAGTTTTACCTGACGTAAAAATAAATAGAACTAATAAGCTCAAAATAGTCATATTCATTTTTCTAAATTTCCACATAATTATTTGCTTTTAATATTACACTGCAAAGATTCAAGTAAACGAAAATAAAATATATGATATATGTCATATTATGAAAAAATGTCAAATAATTCATGAAATTAATACACAAAACACTCATTATGAGCTGTTAATTTAACAATAATACTAGCCAAACATTTCAAATAAAATATAGCACACCCGTTTACTCAGTAAAAATCCATTAAAAATAATGAAACTTAAAACTTAATGAGCATCTAAAATGGTTCGGAAAATAAAAATCAATAAACTTATAAACGGTTAAACTAATACGCATTTAAAATGTAACTTTGCATCCATATTTACACAAGATGCGATTACACAGAAACTTATGCTTTGCGGTTATTGATGGATTAACCTTAATTTTTAACGAAGGAAATTATGCCGATAAGGTTATTCAGCAACTTTTAAAACGCGATAAACGTTGGGGTGCCCGCGACCGTGCTTTTGTTGCCGAAACCACTTATGACATTGTACGGTGGAAACGATTATATGCTGAAATTGCAGAAGTTAAAGAACCGTTTGATAGAGAAAACCTATGGCGCATGTTTGCCGTTTGGGCCACTTTAAAAGGTATTAAACTGCCCGATTGGTCTTATTTTGAAAAAACACCAACTCGAAAAATTAAAGGGCGATTTGACGAACTTTCAAAAATTAGAAAATTTAAAGAATCCATTCCTGATTGGATAGATGAAATAGGCGAAAAGGAATTAGGTAAAGCTACTTGGAGTTTAGAAATTAGTGCTTTAAACGAGCAAGCTGATGTTATTTTAAGAGTCAATACTCTAAAAACAACTAAAGAAAAGCTACAAACCGAATTATTTGATTTGGATATTGAAACCGAATTTTTAGCGGAATATCCAAATGCTCTAAAACTTAAAGAGCGTGCCAATGTATTTACTACCGAAGCCTTCAAAAATGGGTATTTTGAAGTTCAAGACGCATCGTCTCAATTAGTTGCTGAGTTTTTAAATGTACAACCTGGCATGCGTGTGGTAGATACTTGCGCTGGTGCTGGTGGAAAAACTTTGCATATTGCTTCTTTAATGGAAAACAAAGGGCAAATTATTGCTATGGATATTTATGGAAATAAATTGAACGAATTAAAACGACGCGCTAAACGAAACGGCGCTCATAATATTGAAAACCGTGTTATCGAATCTACCAAAGTTATAAAAAAACTTTATAATAAAGCAGACCGTGTTTTGATTGACGCACCATGTTCAGGATTAGGTGTGTTAAGAAGAAATCCCGATGCGAAATGGAAATTACAACCCGATTTTGTTGATAAAATTAAAATCACTCAACAGAACATCTTACAACAATATTCTAAAATGCTTAAAGTTGGCGGTCAAATGGTTTATGCAACCTGTTCTGTATTACCATCAGAAAACCAAAATCAAGTATCAACTTTTTTAAAATCGGAAGCTGGGGAAAACTTTACTTTAATAAAAGACAAAAAAATATTAGCTCATAAATCTGGATTTGATGGGTTTTATATGGCATTGTTGGAACGTCAATCCTAAATATATTATAAAGAATTTTTTATTTAACCATCTGCACATACACAAAAAATTAAATTCGTGTTAAAATATTCTCTGTTACTAACCGATTGTTTAGTTTTGATTTATAATTAGAAAATGGCAAGAAAAAAAAAATATAACGAAACTGAAGTTGTTGAAAAAGCAATGACCCTTTTTTGGAAAAATGGTTATGAAGCAACATCCATGCAAATGCTTGAAAAGGAGATGGGCATTAATAAATTTTCAATATATGCAAGTTTCGGAAACAAACACGGCCTGTTCATTGAAAGTTTAAAACAATACAAAACTAAAGTACATGCCATTTTAGATAAATTTAAAAAAGGAACAAAAGGCGTAGAAGATATTAAACAATTTTTTTATGATTCTGTAAGTTCTGAATATAAAAACGACAATATAAAAGGATGCTTTATAACAAACACCTATAATGAGTTCTCTGAAAACGAAGATCAATTAGTTCAGGAACAGATGAGTACTTTTATGAATAACTTAAAATCCATTATTATTGAAAAATTACAAATGGATCTTTCAAAAGACAAAGAAACTATTATAAAACAAGCTAATTATTTATTATTAGCAAAACATGGTTTAGCCGCCGCAGCAAGAGTTAACACAAAACAAGAAATAGAAGATTATATTGAAATGACATTTAAAAACATATAACCCTTTTTTTTACAAAATAACTAAACGAACGTTTAGAAAAATTAACATTAATAACAAAAAATTATGACTACATTAAAAGTTCACAACATTGAAACAGCACCAGAAGGCAGTAAACCATTATTAGAAAACTCTGAAAAAGCCTTTGGAAGAATTCCAGGTTTACATGGTGTTTTAGCTGGTGCTCCTAAAATATTAGAGGCTTATCAAACTTTACACAGTTTATTTGTTGAATCATCTTTTAACGAAGAAGAATTAACAGTCGTTTGGCAAACTATCAATGTAGAGCACGCTTGTCATTATTGTGTTCCTGCACACACTGGAATTGCAAAAATGATGAAAGTTGATGATAAAATTACAGAGGCATTACGTAACGAAACACCTTTAGAAGATTCTAAGTTAGAAGCCTTACGCACCATGACTTTATCCATTGTTAGAAATCGTGGAAATGTTTCTGAGGCAGATTTAAACGCTTTTTATACTGCAGGTTATGCTGAAGCTCAAGTATTGGAAATTATTTTAGGCTTATCACAAAAAACAATAAGTAACTACGTAAACCATATAGCAAATACACCTGTTGATTCGGAATTTAAAAAATTTGAATGGACCAAAGAAAATGTGGTAGCTTAACTCTTTAAAAACCACCTATTAATAGCAGTAAGCCTTTCGTTTTAAGCGCGAAAGGTTTTTTTAATAACAGCTTATAAAAAAACAACTATATAATATGGATAATAATAGACGAAATTTCATTAAAAACTTAAGCTTAGTAGGAACTACAGGAATGTTAATTCCAAATTTAGCTATTGGAAATACACAAGAAAACCCAAATATTATGATAAATAAAACAAGACCTAAAGTATTGTTTTTTGATGTAAATGAAACACTTTTGGATCTTACCGACATGAAAAAACAAGTTGGTGAAGCTTTAAATGGAAGAGAAGATTTATTATCTCTTTGGTTTACAACCATGCTACAATACTCATTAGTAACCACAGCCAGTGGACAATACGAACATTTTGGAAACATAGGGGCAGCCGCACTACAAATGGTAGCAGCAAATAATGGCATTACAATAAAGGAAGATGAAGCAAGAAACATCATACTAAATGCACTTAGGGGATTACCTTCACACCCTGAAGTTGAAGAAGCTTTAAAAGAACTAAAAAAGGCTGGTTATAAATTAGTATCTTTTACAAATTCTTCAAATGAAGGAGTTAGAAAACAATTTGAAAGTGCCGGATTAACATCATATTTTGATGAAAGACTAAGTGTGGAAGACATTGGTAAATTTAAACCCTTTTCAGACACCTATGCTTGGGGTGCCCGCAAAATGGGTATAAAACCAGAAGAATGCATGCTTATAGCTGCACACGGCTGGGATGTAGCAGGAGCACTTTGGGCTGGTTGGAGAGCCGCTTTTATTAGTCGACCTGGGCAACAACTGTTTCCTATAGCTCCAAAAACAGAAATTATTGAATCAGACCTTCTTAAGATTTCAAAAAAACTCGTTGTACTAAAAAAATGATTGTTTATCATGTTTAAACACCCACTAATAACTCAAAACTTACATCCCTATATTTTTGCGTGAAATTAAACTAAAAAAAAGTAAATTTGCACTTTCTTTAAACACACACAAATCAATAAATAATGATTCATTTCTTTGGAAACGTAACCAGCAAGATTTTTGCTGTTCAAACAACAAAAGAATTATCAACTGAAACCATTGCAAAACTATCGTGGTTATTTGGCAATCAGCCTAAAATAGAACAAGCATCGCTCGATGCTTTTTTTGTTGGCCCTCGTGCTGCCATGATTACACCTTGGAGTACCAATGCTGTGGAAATTACCCAAAATATGGGTATTGCCGATATTATTCGTATTGAAGAATTTCAAGCCGTTTCTAAGAATTTTAACGAATTTGACCCGATGATTTCTGAAAAATTCAAAGGATTAAATCAAAATTCATTTACGATTGATATCAAACCAGAACCTATTCTTGACATTAAAGATATTTCAGCATACAATCAACAAGAAGGTTTATCATTAAGTGATGAAGAAGTGAAATATTTGGAAGGTGTGTCTAAAAAAATTGGAAGACCTTTAACGGATTCTGAAGTTTTTGGATTTTCTCAGGTGAATTCTGAGCACTGCCGTCATAAAATTTTCAACGGTACGTTTGTAATTGATGGAGAAGAAAAACCAACCTCACTTTTCAAACTTATTAGAAAAACATCTGAAACACACCCAAACACCATTGTTTCTGCTTATAAAGATAATGTTGCTTTTATTGAAGGTCCAAAAGTAGAACAGTTTGCTCCAAAGCGTGCAGACATTCCTGATTATTACACAACTCAAGATTTTGATTCTGTTATTTCATTAAAAGCAGAAACACACAATTTTCCAACTACCGTTGAGCCATTTAATGGTGCTGCAACTGGTGCTGGTGGGGAAATTAGAGATAGGTTGGCTGGAGGAAAAGGTTCTTTGCCTTTGGCTGGAACAGCGGTTTACATGACCTCATATTCTAGACTGGAAGAAAACAGACCTTGGGAACAAAAATTTGAAGCCAGAAAATGGTTATATCAAACACCTATGGATATTTTAATAAAGGCTTCGAATGGCGCGTCTGATTTTGGAAACAAATTTGGACAACCGCTTATATGTGGTTCGGTATTAACTTTTGAACATAACGAAAATGCCTCTTCAAGTGAGTCTGCTCCACGTAAATTAGGTTTTGATAAAGTGATTATGCAAGCTGGAGGTATTGGTTATGGTAAAAAAGAACAAGCTTTAAAAGAAACTCCCAAAACGGGTGATAAAATTGTAATTCTTGGTGGTGAAAATTACAGAATCGGCATGGGTGGTGCCGCAGTTTCTTCTGCGGACACTGGTGAATTTGCTTCGGGTATTGAATTAAATGCCGTTCAACGTTCTAATCCAGAAATGCAAAAACGTGCTGCCAACGCAGTTCGTGGCATGGTAGAAAGTGACGAAAATTTTATTGTTTCCATTCATGATCATGGTGCTGGTGGTCATTTAAACTGCTTATCAGAATTAGTAGAAGATACTGGAGGAAAAATCGATTTAGACGCCCTTCCTGTAGGAGACCCAACACTTTCTGACAAAGAAATTATTGGTAACGAATCACAAGAGCGCATGGGCTTGGTCATTGCCGAAAAACATATAAAAACACTACACAATATTGCAGACCGTGAGCGTTCTCCTATGTATACAGTAGGTGACGTAAGTGGAGACAATCGATTTACTTTCGAATCTAAAACTAACGGACACAAACCTATGGATTTAGCCATGGAAGATATGTTTGGAAGTTCTCCAAAAACCATTTTAACAGATAAAACGGTACTTAGAAATTATAAAAACCCAAGATATAAAACCAAAAATTTACAAATCTATTTGGAGCAGGTTTTGCAATTGGAAGCTGTAGCTTGTAAAGATTGGTTAACAAATAAAGTAGACCGCTGTGTTGGTGGAAAAGTTGCCAAACAGCAATGTGTTGGCCCTTTACAAATCCCTCTAAACAATGTTGCTGTTATGGCTCTTGATTTTAAAGGGAAAGAAGGTGTTGCAACGTCCATTGGGCACTCGCCTATTTCTGGATTAATAAACTCGGCTGCAGGTAGTAGAAATGCCATTACGGAAACCCTAACCAACATTATTTGGGCACCGCTAAAAAATGATTTAAAAAGTATTTCGCTTTCGGCAAACTGGATGTGGCCTTGTAAAAACGAAGGTGAAGACGCCCGTTTATACGAAGCTGTTCAAGCAGTTTCAGAATTTGCAATCGATTTAGGTATCAATGTCCCAACAGGAAAAGATTCGCTTTCCATGAAACAAAAATACCCTGAGGGCGATGTCATTTCTCCTGGAACTGTTATTATTTCAGCAGGTGCAAATTGTAATGATATAACAAAAGTGGTGGAACCAGTTTTAAAACAAAATGCTGGTAACATTTACTATATTAATATATCTCAAGATGATTTTAAATTAGGAGGAAGTTCTTTCAATCAAGTATTGAATACTATTGGAAACGAAGCACCTGACGTAAAAGACCCTGCCTTTGTTAAAACAGTTTTTAATACCATCCAAACCCTCATTAAAACAGATAAAATTAAAGCAGGTCACGATGTTGCTTCTGGAGGATTAATTACTACTCTTTTAGAATTGTGTTTTGCTGATGTTAATTTAGGTGCTGATTTTAATCTTTCTAAATTAAATGAAGACGATTCTATCAAAGTGTTATTTGCTGAAAATTCAGGTATTGTATTTCAAGCAGATGCTTCAGTAGAAACAATTTTATCTAAAAATAACATAGAGTTTTTCAATATAGGTTCAGCTAATAATACTGGCTATGTTACCATTAAAAATAACGACGACATTTTCACCTTTAATGTTGTTAAAACAAGAGATATTTGGTACAAAACATCATATTTATTAGATCAAAAACAAACAGCAAATGGTTTAGCTCAAAATCGTTTTGATAATTATAAAAATCAACCTTTACAATATGTTTTCCCTAAACATTTTACTGGTGTTTTCACTCCTATCAATAACCTAAAAAATAAACCTAAAGCAGCTATCCTCCGAGAAAAAGGAAGTAATTCTGAACGCGAAATGGCAAATGCCATGTATTTAGCTGGTTTTGATGTAAAAGATGTACATATGACCGATTTAATTTCTGGTCGTGAAACTTTAAAAGACATTCAGTTTTTAGGAGCTGTTGGAGGATTCAGTAACAGTGATGTTTTAGGGTCTGCTAAAGGTTGGGCTGGAGCTATTAAATACAATGAAAAAGCCAATAAAGTGATTAAAGATTTCTTTGCTAGGGAGGATACTTTATCTGTTGGAATTTGTAATGGTTGTCAATTATGGATGGAATTAGACCTCATCAATCCAGAACATGATATTCATGGAAAGATGTTGCATAATGATTCTCATAAACATGAAAGTGCTTTCACTTCAGTAAAAATTCAAGAAAACAACTCCGTAATGCTTTCAACACTTGCTGGCAGCACTTTAGGAGTATGGATTTCGCATGGCGAAGGAAAATTTAATTTACCTTATGCAGAAGATAAATATCAAATTGTTGCTAAATACGCTTATACCGAATACCCACATAATCCAAATGGTTCTGACTTCAACACAGCAATGATGTGTGATAAAACAGGACGTCATTTAGTAACTATGCCACATATTGAGCGCTCCACATTTCAATGGAATTGGGCAAACTATCCTGACGGTAGGAAAGACGAAGTTTCACCTTGGTTGGAAGCTTTTGTAAATGCCAGAATTTGGTTAGAAAAACAGTAATTATTCAAATAAAAACTCCCGAATTTAAAAAAATGATTTCGGGAGTATTTTTATAGAATGTAAATAAAAAAACTTACTGCAGTTAATTAATCTGCTTTAGCAAAATCCTTTTCATAAAATACTCCAAATAAGTAGATTCAACAAATAACACTTTATATTTTCACCTTATTACCAAAGAGATAACCATAGGGCATACCTACAAAAATAACACCTCCTACTATGTTTCCTAATGTTGCTGGAGCTAAATTATTTATAATAAACTCACTCCAAGTAATATTTACACCTTCGAAAATAGCCAATGGAATAAAATACATATTAGCAATACTATGTTCAAACCCTAAAGTAACAAAAGCCATCACTGGTAGCCAAATAGCAAAAATTTTACCAACGGTATCTTTAGCTGCCATCCCCTGCCAAACAGCCAAACAAACTAACCAATTGGCTCCTATCCCTTTTAGGAAGGTTACTAAAAACGTATGACTCGTTTTGCTAATTGCTACATTGCGTACCGATTCAGAAAAAGGAGAATCACTAACAATGTGTGTTAAATGAGTCATAAAATAAGCAACAAAAAGGGCTCCTATAAAATTACCAAAATATACTAAACCCCAGTTTTTCAACACAGTACTAACCCTTTGCTTTTTACTTAAGATATTAGGTATAAAATAGGCATTGTTTCCAGTAAAAAGTTCAGCACCTACTATAACTACCAAGATAAGGCCAATAGGAAACATTGCTCCAAAAAGAAACTTGGTTATTCCAGGATTACTGGCAGATAATAATGGCGAACCTCCACCTACAACTATAGCTAATAATCCCCCAAAAGCTATGTAAGCTCCTGCTAAAAAAGCAAGAATTAGTATTTTACTTACTTTATATTTTCCTTTATTTAGCGCTAATACACCAACTATTTCAATAACTTCTTTAGGGCTATTCATTATAAAATGTTTTTCTTTCTTTCAATATCAATAATCAATTTACTTTCACTTTTTTAAAATATTTTTTCAAAATATTTGAAGCTTCAATTAACTCTTCAGGGGTGTTTTCTCGAGCATCTTTTAATTGGTAAGCCCATCCTAATGCTTCCCACTTATGAACCCCTAATTTATGGTATGGTTGGATTTCTATTTTTTCAATAGTATCATAATCCTTAAAATACGCACCCATGGCATGTAATAATTGAGGCTTACTAGTGATACCCGGAATCAGCACATAGCGCAACCACATGTTTTTTCCTGATGCTTCTCGATATTCTGCGAAATTGAAAGTTGTTTCTTTGCATTTAACACCCGTTAAAGCTAAATAGCCTTCTTCTGTCATATGTTTGATATCTAACATCACTAAATCAGTGTAGTTATCTAAAAGTTCTTTAGAAAAACTATTCAAAATTCTTCCATTAGTATCAATATTTGTATGAATCCCTTCTTCTTTTAATCGTTTAAAAAAAGGAATTAATTCTTTCGCTTGTAATAATGGTTCTCCTCCTGAAACGGTTACGCCTCCTCTTGCTCCAAAATAGGGTTTCATTTTAAGAGCCATTTGAACTAACTCTTCGATATCATAAACGGTTCCTCCAGACGTTTCAATAGTATCTGGGTTATGACAGTACAAACATTTCAGCTTACAACCTTGTAAAAAAACGACCCAACGTATGCCCGGCCCGTCATGAGTTCCAAATGATTCAATCGAATGTACTCTCAATGTATTTATTTGTGTTTTGATATTTTTTTTATTTAGTGTTTTATAAGAAACATTGAAAGCGTATATATACGCTTTCAATGTATTAGCAATTATTACAGAGATTCATGGAACGAACGTGTAATAACCTCTAACTGTTGTTCTTTTGTTAATCGGACAAAATTTACAGCATAACCAGACACACGAATGGTTAATTGAGGATAGTCATCTGGATTTTTCATGGCATCCATTAGCATTTCTTTATTCAACACGTTAACATTCAAGTGCTGGGCATTTCTTGAAAAATAACCATCTAAAGTAGCTGCTAAATTTTCAATTTGTTCTTCTTCATCTGAACCTAAAGATTTTGGTACAATTGAGAATGTATTTGAGATACCATCTTTAGAATCGTCATAATTGATTTTTGACACTGAATTTAAAGACGCAATGGCACCACTACAATCGCGACCATGCATTGGGTTAGCTCCAGGTGCAAAAGCAATGCCTCGTGCTCTACCATCTGGTGTTGCTCCTGTTTTTTTTCCATAAGAAACATTTGAAGTAATTGTTAAAACTGACAAAGTAACTTCTGCATCTTTATAAACGGGTAATTTTTTTAATTCGTTGTTAAAATCAGCAACCGCATTACTTGCTAAAGTATCTACTCTATCGTCATCATTTCCATATTTTGGAAAGTCACCTTCAATTTGAAAATCAATAGTTAAACCCTCTTCATTTCTAATTGGTTTTACTTTTGCATATTTGATAGCAGACAATGAATCAGCCACAATAGATAAACCGGCAATTCCATAAGCAATATTAATATTAGGATTGGTATCAATTAATGCCATTTGTGCTTTTTCATAATAATATTTATCATGCATATAGTGTATAATATTCATAGAGTCATTATACACTCTGGCAACTTCTTTCATGGCTATTTTAAAATTAGCCATTACTTTATCAAAATCTAAATACTCATCAGTATATTCAGGAATACCAGCAATCATTTGTGTTCCAGAAAATTCACATTTACCTCCGTTTAATGCTAACAATAGTGTTTTAGCTAAATTAGTTCGTGCACCAAAAAACTGAATTGATTTTCCTAATTCTTGAAAAGACACGCAACAAGCAATTCCATAATCATCTGACCCTCGTTTATCACGCATTAAATCATCGTTTTCAAATTGAATAGACGAAGTGTCTATAGATACTTTAGCACAGTAATTTTTAAAATTTTGAGGTAAGTTTTCAGACCACAATATGGTAATATTTGGCTCTGGTGAAGCCCCTAAATTATAAAGAGTATTTAAAAAACGGAACGATGTTTTAGTAACCTTAGTTCTTCCATCTGCAAACATACCGCCTATCGCCTCTGTGACCCAAGTTGGATCTCCAGCAAAAATTTCATCATAAGCTTCCATTCTTAAGTGGCGAACCATACGCAACTTCATTACAAATTGATCAATATATTCTTGTGCTTCAACTTCAGTAATTAAACCTTCTTCTAAATCTCTTTCTATAAAAATATCTAAAAATGAAGATACATTCCCTAATGACATGGCTGCGCCATCTTGTTCTTTTACAGCAGCCAAGTAAGCCATATATGTCCACTGTACCGCTTCTTGAGCATTTTCTGCAGGACGAGATAAATCTAAACCATAAGATTCCCCCATTTCAACTATTTCTTTTAAAGCTTTAATTTGCTCAGAAACTTCTTCTCTCAAGCGAATGACTTTATCGCTCATGGGACCAGTAATATTTGCTAAATCTTGCTTTTTAGCCTCTATTAAACGTGTCACACCATATAAAGCAATTCTACGATAATCTCCTATAATTCTGCCTCGCGCATAATTATCTGGCAATCCTGTTAAAAACCCTAATGAACGAAATTTTCTGATTTCCTCTGTATAAGCATCAAACACACCATCATTATGTGATTTTACATATTTTGTAAATAATTCTGACAGTTGATTGTTTGGTTCTAATCCATGCTCAGACAACGCTTTTTTAACTACTTTAAATCCGCCATAAGGCTTCATGGCTCTTTTTAATAATTCATCGGTTTGTAACCCAACAATAACTTCATTTTCAATATCTATATAACCAGGTTTAAAAGCATTAATTCCAGAAATAATATCTGTATCAACAGCACGAACACCATTTCTTTGACGTTCCTCTTTGGTTCCTTGCTTACAAATTTCCCATAATTTTAATGTTTTTTCACTCGGACCAACCAAAAAATCATGTGTCCCATGATACGGTGTAATATTGTTTGTAACAAAATCTCTTAAGTTAATCGTCTTACACCAAATACCTGTGTTAAAAGTTTTAATTTCCATTTATTTATCCTTTTATTTTAAGTGTGCAAAAATAACCCCTAAACTTAATTCCAAAACTGACAAATGTCATTGAACACATATTATTTAATGCCCTTGAATTTACGAAAACGTTTGAATTACAATTATTAAAAAAATAACAAATAAATTGGTTATAAATCTAATAACTTAAACTGTGTTTTTTATTTAAAAGGAGACACTAATATAATTTGCATCAAAAAAAAAGATAAAAAAACTACTATTTCAAACTTTAATTAGTTTGATAAAACTAAGAATTAACAGACAACTATTTTAAACAAAAAAAAGTTGTTTTTGAATGAAATGAGATGAACTATTTATTTTATAAAAAACTCTTGGCAATAAAAATGTGAACAACAATCAATTCAATCTATAAGCTGATAAATGAGCTAAAATACAAAGGCTCTTTTTTAAAGAGCCCTTGTAAATATATGATTATTGTTTAACAAATATTTTGGAGACATTTTTAATTTTTAATATATATGTCCCACTGGTTAAATCACTCACATAAATTGTTTCTTTTTGAGAACTATAGATTTCATTGCTTATAATTCTCCCAAGCATATCAATAATTTGAACCTGACCTAAAACCTGATTATCCAATGAAATATTTAAATAATCACCTCTTATTGGATTAGGATATATACGAAGTATACTTTCAGTTTTTATACTATTATCAACATTTAAAGTTGGACTACCTCCAAAACCAACAGTTACTCCCACATCTGATTGCCTGTAGGGACGTTTAGCACCTCCACCATTAAATTCTTCTGCCCCAGCATCAATAGAAGCTCCCATGGGACGAGTACCTCCTAAAACATCACTGTTTAAAAATAGATAATTCCCCTCACCATAATCAATAGCTGCACTTCCATAAACTACATTATAAATATCATTCCCCGAGGTTAGTAGAGCTGGTTCAATTGGTGGTACTTCTACATTTAAATTACCACCACCATCAAAACTTCCAAAAGAATCATACGCATATGAGGTTTGCTTTATATTATTTTCATATTTAGATACAGAACCTATGAGTTGGGTGGTAACTTGTATAGCTCTATTGGAACTTGCACTGGGAATTGTAACATCATCTACAAAAAATAAGTTATTACCTATTATCACATCTTGAGGCGGCTGATTTTGTGAACTATTAAATGTCGCACCAACTCTTATACCTAGATCACAATTCACAAAGGTGTTATTTACTATAGTTGTATTTTTAACCTGATAATATTGATTCAATGCGCTATTTAATATCCCATTATGAATATTAATCCCTGCAAGACCATTTGTTGACGAATTATTTGGGTACTTAGCTCTGGTGCCTTCAATATAATTATTATAAATTTTATGATTTTCACCCATTACTCGAATACCCCCACTAAAAGATTGGCCATTTGCTAAAAAAAAATTATTATATACTTCACAATTATTCCCATGTCTTAATGTCAATGCTCCTGAATAATTTTCAAAAGTATTATTATAGTATTTATTATTTCCACTTTTGTTAGAAATCACTTCAATTTCACCTACAAAATCATAAAAATAATTATCATAAACCTCCGAAGACGAATCTGACAATGATGTAGAACTGTTACCTAATCTTATAGCATCTTGATCATTATCTTCATTTACCACTGAGGTTCCTTGAGGCGTTCTATTTGCAAAATAATTATGATGTATTTTATGAAAATTCTCAACAGCAGGAGAGTCTCTATTATCATTTATTATACTTCCTACACCATGTTTACCAACAAATGAGCTATAACTTATTTCATTGTTTGCTCCTCTTAATAAAATCCACTTAAAAACACTTGTTTGTTGAGAGGAGCCTTGATTAAAAGCGTCTATCTTAATATTTGAAACTTTACAGTTATTACAAACATTGGAACTATTAACTCTAAAATCTATTAAAGGCGTATCTGTAGACACTGAATTAGGAGGGTTTTCAAAAACAACGCCTTCAAAATGAATATAATCACCTCCAAGCTTCACATTAGTATTTCCAGAAAAAACAACCATACCAGGGGATTCTGCCTTAATAACTATTGGATTTGCTGCAGTACCGTCTTTACTAATACTAATTGTTGTATTAGCCCAACTACCATTATTTGACAAAATGATAGTTGTACCAGGAACTGCAGCAGATATGGCACTATTAAGTGAACTTTGATTTGTTACGGTTTGTCCATAAATTAATTTAATAGATACTAAAGCCATACAGCTTAAATAGTTAAGTAATTTCCTTTTCATTTCTATAATTAAATAATTAACAATTGGTTTACCAATTTGGTTTACCAAATATAGCAAAATATTAATAACTTTTAACACTGATAATCAGTTATTTATTTTCACAAATTGCATCTTAAAATTAAAAGCTTAGAAAAAAAGCTTAAAATGATTGTAATAATAAAAGCCTTGGTCCATTTTGAAAATCAAAATTACTGAGTAACTTTTATTGAAAATTCCGAAAAGAATAATATCAAAACAACTAAACTTGTACTTACTATTAATTATGCAACAAATAGCTTATTTTATTATCTATTTGAAAATCCCATTTATTTTCCTAATTTGCATAAAACTTAACTAGACCAAAATAATGATTGAGGTTAACAGAATTTTTGACTTTCCGCTGTATCAACTTAAAAAATTTAATCTTGAAAAAGCGCTCACTACCAAATATAATGATGAATGGATTAGTATTTCAACTAAGGAATATATTAATCAGTCTAATAAAATAAGCAGAGGTCTTTTAAGATTAGGTGTAAAACCAAATGATAAAATTGCAGTAATATCTTCTACAAATAGAACTGAGTGGCATATATTAGATGTAGGTATACTACAAACTGGCGCACAAAATGTCCCCATTTATCCTACAATAAGTGCAGAAGATTATGAATATATTTTAAATCATTCAGAATCTGTTTATTGCTTTGTATCAGATATTGAAGTGTTAGAAAAAATAAATTCTATAAAAAATAACACCAAGCTTAAAAATATTTACGTTTTAGACAATATAGGGAACCAAGATAACTGGAAAGATGTTTTAGCCTTAGGAGAAGATGACAGTAACCAAAATGAAGTAGAAGAGAGAAAGAACGCTGTAAAACCTACTGATTTAGCAACTTTAATTTATACATCTGGAACAACAGGAAAGCCTAAAGGGGTTATGTTATCACATAAAAACATAGTTTCTAATGTTTTAGATAGTGAAAAGCGAGTGCCATTTGATCATGGAAAATCTAAAGCTTTAAGTTTTCTGCCTATTTGCCATGTTTTTGAACGCATGGTGGTATACCTCTATCAATATTGTGGTGTAGAAATTTATTTTGCTGAATCTATCGAAAAAATGAGCGATAATCTTAAAGAGGTACATCCAACCGTTATGACTGCTGTACCTCGTTTATTTGAGAAGGTGTATGATAAAATTATAGCCAAAGGAAGCGATTTAAAAGGTATAAAAAAAATGCTTTTCTTTTGGGCTGTAGATTTAGGGTTACGATTTAAACCCTACAAAGAAAACGGATGGTGGTACGAAACACAATTAAAACTTGCGAGAAAACTAATTTTCAGTAAATGGAAGGAAGGGTTAGGTGGAAACTTAGAATTAATGGTGTCAGGAAGTGCTGCTTTACAACCTAGGCTTAATCGTGTTTTTGCAGCCGCTAAACTTCCTATAATGGAAGGATATGGTCTTACAGAAACCTCTCCTGTTATTTCAGTTAATGATATGAGAAATGGAGGCTTTAGAGTTGGCACTGTAGGCCGAATAATTGATAATGTTGAAGTTAAAATTGCTGATGACGGCGAAATTTTAGTGAAAGGCCCCAATGTTATGATGGGGTATTATAAAGACCCTGAAAAAACTGCTGAAGTTATGACAGGTGAATATTTCCATACTGGTGATATTGGAGAAATAGATTCTGATGGTTTCTTAAAAATAACCGATCGAAAAAAAGAAATGTTTAAAACTTCTGGTGGAAAATATGTAGCACCCACATTACTTGAGAATAAATTTAAACAATCACGATTTATTGAGCAAATAATGGTAATTGGTGAAGGAGAAAAAATGCCTGCTGCCTTAATACAACTTAATTTTGAATTTGTTGAAGAATGGGCCAAACGACATAGAATCAAGGTGAATTCAAATAAAGATCTTATTTCTAATTCACAACTGTTAGCTAGAATACAAGACGAAATTGATACAGCCAACAAAAAATTTGGAAAATGGGAACAAATTAAAAAGTTTGAACTAACACCAGATGTTTGGTCAATTGAAGCAGGGCACCTGACTCCTACTATGAAAATGAAACGAAAGGTTATTAAAGAAAAGTATTTTAACCTCATTGAAAAAATTTACCGAGGTGATAACTAAATAATTTAAAACTCATTTTTAAATGAGTTTTAACCCTACTGTTCCACAATTAAAAAACACTTTGTTATGCATGCATAATATATTTTTCATATATTTGGATTGAACTCCAACCAAAAGCATGAAAGAAAAAACAATAGACTATGTTTTAAGAACCACTTGGTTAGCGGTAAATAAGATGTATAATGAAGAAGCTTCAAAATTTGAAACCACCATGGCTACTGGATTTTGTTTGCTGAGTATAGATCCAGAAAAAGGAACAGCATCAACAGCCTTGGGACCAAAAATGGGCATGGAAGCAACTAGTTTATCACGTATTTTAAAAACCATGGAAAAAAAAGGGTTAATTGAACGAAAACCAAATCCAGATGATGGACGAGGAGTCATCATTCACTTAACTGATTTTGGAAAACAAAAAAGAGAATTATCAAGGGAAAAAGTACTGATATTCAATAATGCTATAAGAAACAGTATTTCTGAAGAAAAGTTAAAACATTTTTATGAAGTTGCACAGCATATAAATGACATGGTAAGTAACAAAAAAATTTACAATCAATCCGATAGTTAATATACAAAATGAGCAAACGAACAATTAAAAAAATAGCTATTATTGGCTCTGGAATTATGGGAAGTGGTATTGCATGCCATTTTGCCAATATAGGTGTAGATGTATTATTATTAGATATTATTCCACGAGAATTAAATGATGCCGAAAAAGCAAAAAATTTAACTCTTGAAGACAAATCTGTTCGAAATAGAATTGTAAACAACTCCTTAACAACCGCATTAAAATCAAGCCCATCCCCTATTTACCATCAAAAATTTGCAAGTAGAATTACAACGGGAAATACAGAAGATGACATTGCTAAAGTAGCAAACGTAGACTGGATTATGGAAGTTGTTATTGAACGCCTTGACATAAAAAAACAAGTATTCGAAAAATTAGAAAAATATAGAACCCCTGGAACCTTAATAACTTCAAATACCTCTGGTATTCCTATCAAGTTTATGAGTGAAGGACGAAGTGACGATTTTCAAAAGCATTTTTGTGGGACCCACTTTTTCAATCCAGCACGCTATTTAAAATTGTTTGAAATCATTCCTGGACCTCATACATCTACCGAAGTTCTTAATTTTTTAAATAGTTATGGTGAACAATTCCTTGGAAAAACATCGGTTGTTGCTAAAGACACACCCGCATTTATAGGAAATAGAATTGGAATTTTTAGCATTATGAGCTTGTTCCATACCGTAAAAGAAATGGATTTGACTATTGAAGAAGTTGATAAATTAACAGGTCCCGTTATTGGCAGACCCAAATCGGCAACTTTCAGAACCGTTGATGTAGTTGGATTAGATACTCTTGTACATGTAGCTAATGGTATTGCAGAAAATTGTAAAAACGATGAACAACTATCTCTTTTTAAATTGCCTAATTTCATCAATACCATGGTTGAAAACAAATGGCTTGGAAGTAAAACAGGACAAGGTTTTTATAAAAAAACAAAAAAGGATGATGGTACTTCTGAAATTTTATCATTAGACTTGAATACCTTAGAATATCGTTCAGTAAAAAAAGCAAATTTTGCCACTTTAGAACTAACAAAAACCATTGACAATGTAGCTGACCGATTTAAAGTATTAGTATCTGGAACAGATAAAGCAGGTGAATTTTATAGAAAAAGTTTTGCATCCTTATTTGCTTATGTTACCAACAGGATTCCTGAAATTACAGACGACCTTTATAAAATTGATGATGCTATGAAAGCTGGTTTTGGATGGGAGCACGGTCCATTCCAAATATGGGATGCTATTGGCGTAGAAAAAGGTATTGACATCATGAAATTGGAAGGTTTAGCACCTGCTTCTTGGGTACAAGACATGTTAGCTTCTGGCAACAAATCTTTTTATACCGTTAAAGAAGGTGCTACATTTGCTTATGATATCCAAAAGAAAAAACAAGAAAAAGTGCCTGGTCAGGATGCCTTTATTATCTTAAATAACATTAGAAAACCTAATGAAGTTTGGAAAAACTCGGGTGTGGTTATTGAAGACTTAGGCGATGGTATTTTAAACTGCGAATTCCAATCTAAAATGAATACCATTGGTGGTGATGTGCTAGCAGGATTAAATAAAGCTGTTGATTTAGCGGAAAAAAACTTTCAAGGCCTAATTATTGGAAATCAAGGGGCCAACTTTTCAGTTGGTGCCAATATTGGTATGATTTTTATGATGGCTGTAGAGCAAGAATATGATGAATTAAACGCTGCCATCAAATACTTCCAAGACACGATGATGCGTATGCGCTACTCATCAATACCCACTATTTCTGCTCCTCATGGTATGTCATTAGGAGGTGCTTGCGAACTCTCCATGCACGCAGACAAAGTAGTTGCTGCTGCTGAAACTTATATTGGATTGGTGGAGTTTGGTGTAGGTGTTATTCCTGGAGGTGCTGGCTCAAAAGAAATGGCTTTAAGAGCCTCTGATATGTTTAGAAAAGATGATGTAGAATTAAACACATTACGCGAATATTTCCTATCCATTGCTATGGCTAAAGTATCTACTTCTGCCTATGAAGCCTTTGATTTAGGAATCCTTCAAAAAGGCAAGGATATTATAGTTGTTAATAAAGATAGGCAAATTGCTACCGCTAAAGCTCATGCCAAATTAATTGCAGAAGCGGGTTATACACAACCTCTAAAACGTACAGATGTAAAAGTATTAGGAAAACAGGCTTTAGGGATGTTTTTAGTAGGCACTGATGCTATGCAAAATAGCAAGTATATTAGTAAGCATGACCAAAAAATTGCAGACAAACTTGCTTACGTCATGGCTGGTGGCGACTTATCAGAACCTACTTTAGTGACAGAGCAGTATTTATTGGATTTGGAACGGGAAGCTTTTTTAAGTTTATGCACTGAACGGAAAACATTAGAACGTATTCAACATATGCTAAAAAAAGGAAAACCATTACGAAATTAGACAACTTGGATGGTAGACTTTTAAATTTTAGAAATCTGAATAATCCAGAAAATCTAATTATCTAAAATAACAAAAAAATGAAACAAGCATATATAGTAAAAGCATACAGAACTGCCGTTGGAAAGGCTCCTAAAGGACTTTTCCGTTTTAAACGAACTGATGAATTGGCTGCTGAAACCATTCAATATATGATGAAAGAACTGCCTCAATTGGATAAAACACGCATTGACGATGTAATTGTTGGAAATGCTATGCCTGAAGGCGCACAAGGCTTAAACATGGCTCGTTTTATCTCTTTAATTGGGTTAGATTCTATAGAAGTTCCAGGCGTAACAGTCAACAGATTTTGCTCTTCTGGTGTAGAAACCATTGCCATTGCAACAGCAAAAATACAGTCTGGTATGGCAGATTGTATTATAGCAGGAGGTGCTGAAAGCATGAGTTCCGTTCCTATGTCTGGTTACAAACCAGAGCTTAATTATGAAATCATAAAAGAAGGACACCCCGACTACTACTGGGGGATGGGGAATACAGCCGAAGCAGTAGCTAATCAATTTAATGTATCGCGTGAAGACCAAGATGAATTCGCCTATAATTCCCATATGAAAGCTTTAAAAGCTCAAGCTGAAAATCGTTTTCAAGATCAAATAGTACCTATTGAAATTGAGCAAACCTATATGGATACGAATGGAAAAAAAACAACAAAAACATATACCGTTTCTAAAGACGAAGGACCTCGTGCTGGAACAAACTTACAGGCTTTAGCAAAATTACGCCCTGTTTTTGCTGCAGGTGGAAGTGTGACTGCTGGAAACTCTTCTCAAATGAGTGATGGAGCTGCTTTTGTTATGGTTATGAGTGAGACTATGGTAAAAGAATTAAATCTGGAACCAATTGCGCGCTTAGTAAATTATGCCGCTGCAGGAGTAGATCCTCGTATTATGGGTATTGGTCCTGTTAAAGCCATCCCAAAATCATTAAAATTAACAGGATTAAAACAAAAAGATTTAGAACTAATTGAACTAAATGAAGCCTTTGCTTCTCAATCTTTAGCTGTAATTAGAGAATTAAACCTTAACCCAGACATTGTTAATGTAAATGGTGGAGCCATTGCATTAGGACACCCTTTAGGTTGCACCGGAGCAAAATTGTCGGTTCAATTATTTGATGAAATGCGAAAACAAAACATGCAAGGTAAATATGGCGCTGTAACCATGTGCGTAGGTACCGGACAAGGTGCATGCGGTATTTTTGAATTTCTTAAATAAGAAATACTTCCTATCACCTCAAACGTAAAGAAGTATTACAAAACAGAAAAAATAATTAAAGTATAACTAAAAAACACCCTGTAACAGTTCTCTTCTTTGGAGAGTTAAAAGGGCTAAACTATGGAAAAACAACTATTACGCGGCGGACAATTTATAGTTAAAGAAACTAAATGTGATGACGTTTTTACTCCCGAAGATTTCACCGAGGAGCAAAAAATGATGAAAGAAGCTGTTATGGAATTTAACGATAGAGAAATTATTCCAAACAGAGCAAAATTTGAAGCTAAAGACTATGCACTCACCGAATCCTGTATGCGTAAAGCTGGTGAACTTGGATTTTTAAGTGTAGCAGTTCCAGAAACTTATGGCGGTTTAGGAATGAGCTTTGTTTCCACACTGCTAACTTGTGATTATATTTCTAGTGGCACGGGCTCCTTCAGTACAGCTTTTGGTGCACACACAGGCATTGGTACTATGCCTATTACACTTTATGGTACTGAAGAACAAAAACAAAAATATGTCCCCAAATTAGCTTCTGGCGAATGGTTTGGAGCCTATTGCTTAACAGAACCTGGGGCAGGAAGTGATGCTAATTCAGGAAAAACAACGGCCACACTTTCTAGTGATGGCAAAAGTTATAAAATTAACGGACAAAAAATGTGGATTTCAAATGCAGGATTCTGTAAATTATTCATTGTTTTTGCTCGCATTGAAAATGACAAAAATATTACAGGTTTTATTGTTGAAAATGATTCAGATAATGGTATTACTTTAGGTGAAGAAGAGCATAAACTTGGAATTCGAGCTTCATCCACAAGACAAGTATTTTTTAACGACACCGTTGTTCCTGTTGAAAATATGCTTTCTGAAAGAGGAAATGGATTCAAAATAGCCATGAACTCATTAAATATTGGACGTATTAAATTAGCGGCAGCTTGTTTAGATTCTCAAAGACGTATAACCACATTAGGCATCCAATATGCAACTGAACGCAAACAATTTAAAACACCCATAGCTGATTTTGGTGCCATTAAAGTAAAACTAGCCGAAATGGCGACCAACACTTATGCCGGAGAATCTGCAACATACAGAGCTGCCAAAGACATAGAAGATAGAATTACGCTCCGTGAAGCTGCTGGCAATTCACATCAGGAAGCCGAACTTAAAGGTGTTGAAGAATACGCTATAGAATGTTCTATTTTAAAAGTTGCTGTTTCTGAAGATGTACAACATTGCGCTGATGAAGGTATTCAAATATTTGGAGGAATGGGCTTTTCGGAAGACACGCATATGGAAGCGGCGTGGCGAGATGCAAGAATTACAAGAATATATGAAGGCACTAACGAAATTAACAGAATGCATTGTGTAGGCATGTTAGTAAAAAAAGCTATGAAAGGCCATGTAGATTTATTGGGACCTGCAACAGCAGTAGGTAATGAACTATTGGGCATTCCTTCTTTCGATACTCCTGATTATTCTGTATTATTTTCCGAGGAAAAAGAAATGATTGCCAAGCTTAAAAAAGTGTTTTTAATGGTGGCAGGGGCTGCTGTTAAAAAATTCGGACCAGAAATTGACAAAGAGCAACAATTACTCTTGGCGGCATCAGATATATTAATTGAAATATATATGGCTGAATCTACCATTTTAAGAACTGAAAAAAATGTAAAACGATTTGGTGAAGACAAACAGAAAGTACAAATTGCAATGGCCAAATTATACTTATATCACACTGTGGATATTGTTGAGAAAAATGGAAAAGAAAGCATTATTTCCTTTGCAGAAGGTGATGAGCAACGTATGATGCTTATGGGTTTAAAACGCTTTACAAAATACACCAACTACCCAGACATTGTAGATTTAAGGCGAGAAATTGCGAAAAAAGTAAAAGAAGAAAATAGTTATTGTTTTTAATAACTGATTTTAAAACAAAGGTAATTATTAACCATAAAACGCTTCTACATTTATAGAAGCGTTTTTTTTATTAATTTTAGTGAAAAATCAAAATATGCGTATAACAGCATTAATCATCATTTTATTTTCAACATGTTTAATAAGCTCTCAAACCAATCAACAATTATATGATATCATAGATAGTATTTCATCTAAAAGAATACAAAAGGATGTTCAAACTTTGGTTGATTTTGGCACTCGAAATACGTTTAGCGATACCCTTTCTAACACCCGTGGTATTGGAGCTGCAAGACGTTGGATTAAACAAGAGTTTGAATCAATTTCAAAAGCATGCAACAATTGTTTGGATGTTTTTTACCAAAAAGATTTTGTATCAAAAGCACATCATACTCGAGTACCTCACGATGCTTGGATTGTTAATGTAGTAGCCGTTCAAAAAGGCACTAAATATCCCAATCGTTACATTATTATGAGTGGAGATATTGATTCACGTGCCAGTAACACCATGAACTTTACAATTGATGCACCAGGTGCTAACGACAATGCTTCAGGTATGGCAGGTACAATTGAAGCAGCCAGAGTTTTAAGCAATTATAAATTTGAAAGCAGTATTGTTTATGTTGGTTTATCAGGCGAAGAACAAGGTTTATTTGGTGGTGCAGGATTAGCTAAATTTTCAAAAGATAACGATTGGGAAATCATTGGGATTTTAAATAATGACATGATTGGAAACATAAAAGGTGTTGATGGTGTGATAGACAACAGAAGCTTTAGAATATTTTCTGAACCCGTACCCGCTAATGAAACCAATAAAGAACGGAACTTGCGCCGATTTTATGGTGGCGAAGTTGATGGTATATCTCGCCAATTAGCTCGTTACGTACATAAAACAACTAAAACCTATATGCCTGAAATGAATCCTATGATGATTTACAGGTTAGATAGGTTTGGACGCGGTGGACATCATAGACCCTTTAACGATTTAGGCTTTGCAGGTATTCGTATTATGGAGGCACATGAAAACTACAATCAGCAACATCAAGATATACGCGTAGAAAATGGTATTAAATATGGAGATGTTATTGAGCATGTTAATTTTGATTATGCTAAAAAACTAACTGCAGCAAACGCCATCAATTTGGCGAGTTTAGCATCAGCCCCTCCTCATCCAAAAAATGTGGCCATTGGTGGTATAGTTGAACCTTCCGTAAAATTTAGATGGGATAAAGTTGATGGTGCAAAAGGCTATAAAATCTATTGGAGAGCTACTACCTCTCCTACATGGGATTATAGCAGATATGTTGGCGATATTTCAGAATTTACATTAAACGGTATTGTTATTGACAATTACTTTTTCGGAATAGCATCCGTTGGAGAAAACGGTTTTGAAAGCATTGTCAAATTTCCGAATAAAATTTTCAGAGACAATTAAATAAATATTAACGAAATTAGATTTCAAATTTGGTATTTTGGTTAAAAATAAATTCATGAAGAATCAATTCTATGCACTTATTATCTTGTTAATGATTGCTGTTTTTCAAATTCAGGCACAATTACTTTCAGACAAAGAACATTTCACCAGACAAGACACACTAAGAGGTAGCATTACACCTGAACGTGAATGGTGGGATTTAACCTATTATCATTTGGATGTAAAAGTCAATCCCGATGAAAAATTTATCTCAGGAAAAAACACCATTCAGTATAAAGTACTAAAAAACAATTCCGTGATGCAAATAGATTTGCAATCGCCAATGACAATAACAAAAGTGATTCAAAACGGAAAAGAATTATCGGTAACCCATGAAGGCAATGCGCATTTTATAAATTTAGAAGAAAATCAAAATATAAATGACATCAATAGTCTTGATGTATATTATGAAGGACATCCAAAAGAAGCTATTAACGCCCCTTGGGATGGCGGTTTTTCATGGAAAAAAGACACCAATGGAAATCATTTTATTGCCACATCAAATCAAGGGTTAGGCGCCAGTGTTTGGTGGCCCTGCAAAGACCACATGTACGATGAAGTGGATAGTATGCTTATAAGCGTAAACGTACCAAAAGACTTAATGGATGTTTCCAATGGAAGACTTCGACTTGTTGAGCGAATTGGTGATACTAAAACGTTCCATTGGATTGTAAAAAACCCGATTAACAATTACGGCGTTAATATTAATATTGGGGATTATGTAAATTTTTCAGAGGTTTATGATGGGCAAGGTGGCAACCTAGATATGGATTATTATGTATTAAAAGATAATCTTGAAAAAGCCAAAGAACATTTTAAAGATGCTCCCAAAATGATGAAAGCTTTTGAACATTGGTTTGGGCAATACCCATTTTACAGAGATAGCTTTAAACTTGTTGAAGTGCCTTATTTAGGTATGGAACACCAAAGTTCTGTAACCTATGGCAACCAATACAAAAAAGGTTATTTAGGACGCGATATTTCGGGTACCGGATGGGGTTTGAAATTTGATTTCATCATTATTCATGAAGCAGGGCACGAATGGTTTGCCAATAACATTACCAGTAAAGATATTGCAGACATGTGGATTCACGAAAGTTTCACAGCCTATTCTGAGAGTTTGTTTTTAGACTATTACTACGGAAAAGAAGCAGCGGCCGCTTATGTAATTGGAACAAGAAAAAGCATCAGAAATGACAAACCTATTATCGGAAACTACCATCTAAATAATGAAGGTTCTGGCGACATGTATTATAAAGGCGCCAATATGTTGCATACCTTACGTCAACTTATTGATGATGATGAAAAATGGCGTAAAATTTTACGTGGTTTAAACACGACATTTTATCATCAAACAGTTACCACAAAACAAATTGAGGATTATATAAGTGAGCAATCTGGCATTGATTTAACCGAGTTTTTTAATCAATATTTAAGAACCGTAAAAATCCCAACTTTAGAATATAAAATTGATAAGAAAGAATTAAAATATCGATGGACAAATACTGTTGATAATTTTGATATGCCCCTTCAAATAACAATTAATGAAAAAGAACAATGGTTATTTCCAAAAGCAGAATGGCAGATAATAACTTTAGATTCTAAAAATGCTTCTTTGAAAGTTGATGATGATTTTTATGTTCAAACAAAAAAATTATAATCGATTTGGAACTTGCAGAACTTTATTTTGAACACTATAAAGATTGGTATGAATGGTTAGCAGAAAATCATAAACAATCCACTGGCATTTACCTTATTTTCTATAAAGTAAATCATGAAAACAACTCTATGAGATGGGAGGAAGCTGTAAAAGTAGCATTGTGTTTTGGATGGATTGATTCTACAGTAAAAAGCTTGGGTAATGGCAAACGCCGGCAATATTTTACACCTCGCAATGAAAAAAGTACCTGGAGCGCAATAAATAAAAAATATATCAGGCAGTTAATAAAAGATAATTTAATGCATGAAAGCGGCTTAAATAAAATTAAAACAGCTAAACAAAACGGGAGTTGGACTGCTATAGACGCCGTCGAAAAAGGGGTCATTCCCGAAGATTTACAAATAGAATTTGACAAGAACCCTATTGCTTTAAAAAACTATCATGCCTTTGCTCCCTCTTACAGAAAAAGTTATTTGTACTGGTTAAATCAGGCAAAAAGAGACCTAACCAGAAAAAAGCGCATAACTGAAATTATTCAATTATGCGCTAACAATATAAAATCTAAAGGTAATTACTAATTTAATAAATATTAGATTCCATAGTACGCTGATTAATAGAACTTCTAAAAACCTCTAACATGCGTTTTGCAATACCAGTCCAACCAAAATTACGACGTGCAAAGCGAGCACCTTCAACAGATAATTCATTCCGTAATTTAGGATATAAAAGCGGCATAGCCATCATTGCTCCAAATTCTACCGGACGATGTGGGTCTGCAAACAAAGCCTGATTACCAAAATCTATCAAATCGCACAATCCGCCATGAACTGTTATGATACTTGGTGTTCCACATGCCATCGCTTCAATGGCAACCATTCCAAATGGCTCATACCGTGAAGGCATTACAAAAATATTAGCAGACCTATAAACGTTTGCTAAATCTTCATCAGCAATATAGTTTTTCCAAGAAATTTTATCTGAAATCCCTAACTCCTCAGCTAATTTTTTTAGTTTATCAATACCTTGATTATCTTGATCAGAATGATCACCTCCAATTGCAGCCACTAAGCGAGCTTCAGGGCATAATTGAAAAACTGTTGGTAATGCTTGAAAAAGCAAATCATAACCTTTGTTATGCGCCATTCTACCAAGTGCTAAAATATCAGTTGGTTGAATATCATACTTGGCTCGAATTTTATCATTTTCCTTAGAGGGCACCGGAAAAAATCGGTTTTCATCAATTCCTGGAGGTATCATTCCACAGTTTCGAGGCAATACATCATACTGTTTTGTTAATAAATCTACCTGTGGTAATGTAGTTGCAATGACATAATTACACATTTGATAAACAAAATATTCTTTTCTAATACGCTCTTTAAAACGGTAGGTTTTTTCCATTTCTTTTTCATCCATATCACTCCCCATGGTATGTTGTTTCCACCATCCTAGTGAGTGCGGTGTATGCACATGCGAAATACCCAATTCTTCTGCAATCTTTTGTCCAGCCCAACCAGCATCCCAATAATGCGTATAAACGATATCATATTTTTTACGTTCTTTTTTGATAGCCGCCAAACAGTTGGTAACAAACTTTTTTAAATGGTCGTGCATATCCTCTTTTCTAATAAATTTTTTACCTCCAAAAGGAATGCGCCAAACACTATAGTTTTCATCTACCACATCATATTCTGGTTGGTCTTCAAATTGACGAGTTACTAAATCTACACGTTTTCCTAATCTACTAAAACGCTCTGCTAATTCTAAAACATAAACTACTTGTCCTCCTGTATCTGGTTTTCCTAATTCGGCATGTGCACCTACATATCCGTGCAAAGAGATCATCAAAATCGATTTCATAATTTTATATTTTAGTTATTTATTAATTATTTTTAAGTCATGACAGGCAGAAATATATTGTGCAGCAGACCAAGCTTGATATGCTTTCCCCATAGCTTTTCCTGTAGTACCGTGCGCCCACTCTGTAAATTCCCAAGCTTCTACCAAACCTTCTTTATTGATTAAGGCTAGTTTATATAACTCTGAAATAGCCACATCTTTTAACCCCAGTTTGTTAATATATTTCACCCAAAAACCACCTACAAAAGGCCATATACCTCCGTTGTGATAATGGTTAGGAATATTTAATAAATTTACCGTATAGTAAGGTTTCCAATCTGGATCGCCTGGTGTTACCACAGGATATACATTGGATACTGGAAAAGGGTCATTAACACCAGAACCTAACATAAATTTAAATGTTTTATGGGCTTTTTCAGCGTCAACAGTTCCATGTAAAAAAGCTAAAACATTTCCAAAAACATCACAACGCCAACTAAAATCAAATGGTGTGGTTTGCGCTATTAAATAGGAGGTATCTCCTAAAGTAAACTGACGTTCAGCAAAGGATACGGATTGAAATAATTTTTGCTGAGTTGAAGGCCAAAAATTCTGTAATATCTCTTTTTTAATAACTTGTGACCATCTAATATATTCGCCAGCTTCTTCGTAATCACCCAACATTTCCAACATTCTACCAAAACATACATTGGCTCTGTACCAAAGAATTTCATCATAAAGAATGTTATAACTTCCACCAAATAAATCTGTCCAATCTCCTGCTTCTGGTATTTCTAATAGAGCATCATTATTACTATCATGTGCACCTAACCAACGCATGGTTTCCTTTATATCTGAAATATATTGGCGTAAGAACTTCATATCCTTAGTTACATTTATATATTCATAAAATGCAATAACCACCCATATTCCACTATCAATAGAACAGATTCCCCCTACTCCTGAATAATCAGGCACATTATCTTTTATACGTACATTAGATGGAATTTGTCCATTTCGTGAAATATGCTCAAATAAAGTGATTAAGGTTTGCCTTTGACATTTATGGATTTCTTCATCACGAATTAGTGGCAACGAACCAATAAGTGTAATGGCCCCATCTCTCGCCCAAACACTATGATAATTTTCATCCGTACCATTTGGAACATTATCTTTAATAGAACAAGCAGAAAATCCTAAAGGAGTGATATTTTTTTTAAGTGCTTCAATAGCTTTTTTATAACCTTCTTTAATTAAAGCAATTTTTTCATCTTCATCTTCATCAGCAATATTGTTTAATTCCTGTTGAATAAAAAAGTCTTCTGTGTGATCTCTTTCAACTCCAATATTAATATCTTCTGGAAGTATGCCATAATAAATTAATCCCTCAATAACTCCATCACCATATTCTCCTTCTGCATGATATATTTGCCTGTATTTAGTAAACTTATACAGCTCTTCATGTGCATTAGCAACAACAATACCTTTCACGCCATCCAAATCAAACATAGCAGAATCGTTTCCACTATCACCAGCTACTACAACCTCATCTGGTTTTAACTGAAGCTTTTTAAGTAGCCATTGCAAAGCATTGCCTTTGTTTGCCCATTTTGGGAGAATATCTAAAAATTTTTCTCCTGAGTAAACTACATTAATATGCATATCAGCATTGATAAAGTCTTGTTCAATTTCCGTTATTAGGTCTTCTGTGGCATTATGAAAAAAGTAACTTCGCTTATATGAATGTTGAAATCTTGAAGGCTGCTCACTTATAGGGTGGTTGATATTTTGAATAATATTTTCAACAGCATTTAAATCCCAACCATCATCAAGAATATCATTAAACTCCTTTACCACACATTTGTTTGGATAGTCATAAATATGTGTTCCTACACCAGAGATTATATAATCTGGTTCGGGCAAGACTCCATTATCAATTAAAGAGATAACATCATCAATTAAGCGACCAGTATTATAAGTGAGTAAAACATCTGTTTGAGCTTTATAAGTATTCCACACTTTAATAAAATTGCCTTTTAGAGTATGAAATTCAATTAAGGTATTATCTATATCAAAAGATAAAAGTTTGATAGGCCTCTTCATTACAAGATCTGTATCCATATATAAAAAAATATTTTTTGAGCATTTTTTATTAGTTTTTCATAAAAACCAATAATAAAACACGATTATTTGCTTAATATACGTAAAAAGAGTACAAAAACCTACATTAAAGAGTTTTGGAAATTATTTTTAAAAAACCAAAAAAATAAAGTAACTTAAAATATAGATTTCCAAATTAATCTACTCCAAACCAATTAATATGAAAATTAAAATATTTTTAAATGCCGCTTATAAAACTGCCATAAGGATCTTTAAATTGAGTTCCTTCTGTAAACCGGAATTTACTAAGTTGTTTATATTCTACCAAAGCCCAAAGCACAAATTCTTTTACAAAATAACTATCCTGTTGGGATAAGTTGGGTTGATATTGCCCCAATAAATCATCTAATGGAGAAATAGCATCTAACAAGTTTTTATACTCTTTATCTCTTAAATCATCCAACAGTTCAAAACCTTCTTTCTGATTAAAAAACCAAGAAACTATTGTATCATACACGCCTTCATCTTCTTGCTTTTTCAATTTTTCAATTTTAGGAAAAAATTCTGGAAACAGTCTTTTAACTGCTTCACCTATTAAATTATATGCTACCGCTGCGGCACCTTCCTGTTCTCCTTCATAAACTAACTCCACCTTTCCTGTAATGGAAGGGATAATCCCTACAAAATCACTTAAACGCACCGTAGTTTCAGCATCACCTGATAATAATGTGCGCCGTTCTGCCGTACTCAATAAATTTTCTAAAGCTGTAATACTTAGTCGTGCACTTACACCGCTTTTTGCATCAATAAATTCACTTTCGCGCGCTTCAAAAACAATTTGCTCTAATAAATCTCTTGCCAAATCTGGAACTTCAACGGTTTGTTTTTGATTTTCAACCAATTTAGCTTCCTGTTCTGTTATTAATCTTGCGGTTTCAATATCAACTGGATAATGAGTTAAAATCTGAGAACCAATTCTATCTTTTAAAGGCGTTACAATACTTCCTCTATTGGTATAATCTTCAGGGTTTGCTGTAAATAAAAACTGAATATCTAAAGGTAATCGTAATTTAAAACCTCTAATTTGAATATCGCCTTCTTGCAAAATATTAAATAAAGCTACTTGAATTCTAGCTTGTAAATCGGGCAACTCATTAATTACAAAAATACATCGATTGGCTCTTGGAATCATACCATAATGAATCACTCTATCATCTGCATAGCTCAATTTTAAATTGGCTGCTTTAATAGGATCTACGTCTCCAATAATATCAGCAACAGTAACATCTGGTGTTGCTAATTTTTCAGCAAAACGCTCACTTCGATGCAACCAAGATATTGGTGTATTATCGCCTTCATTGTTAATTAATTCTTGAGCGTATCTTGAAATAGGATTTAAGGGGTCGTCATTTATTTCGGAACCTTGAACATAAGGGATATATTCATCTAACAAATTTAACATTAGCCTCGCTAAACGTGTTTTTGCTTGTCCGCGTAACCCTAACAAATTAACATTGTGACGCGATAATATAGCACGTTCTAACTCAGGAATTACGGTGTTTTCATAACCATGAACGCCTTCAAAAGTAGTTTCTTTATTTTTTAATTTCTCGATTAAATTATCTCGTAATTCATCTTTTATAGATTTTGATTGATATCCAGATTTTTGTAATTCGCCTAATGTTTTTATGTATTTCATATTTGACTCTTGCAAACCCTCACAAAAGAGAGTATTATTGTGGTTATAAAATTTATTAATTTTTCGTATCTACCCCCCTACTTTAAGACATCCCAAATAAGAATTCTACCCTTTAATTCTTTTTTTTCTGTTAGTTTCATAATCTTCAAAAATCATTTCACCTAAACCTTTAAGACCTGTATAAAAGGCTTTCCCTTGATTAGCAAAAGTAAACTCTCTAACAAATTGCATTAAGTAAGGGTCTTGAGCAATCATAAAAGTGGTTATAGGAATATGCAATTTTCTTGCTTGTTGTGCCATCATATAGCATTTATTTACTATATGTTTATCCAAGCCGTTACTATTTTTATAATATTCGCCATCGGGTAAACGCAAACAGCTTGGTTTTCCATCAGTAATCATAAAAATTTGTTTATTAGTATTCCGTTTTCTACGCAGTAAATCCATTGCCAACTGTAAGCCTGACACTGTATTAGTGTGATAAGGGCCTACTTTTAAATATGGTAAGTCTTTAATCTCAATTTGCCAGGCATCGTTTCCAAAAACTAATATATCTAAAGTATCTTTTGGGTAACGAGTTGTAATGAGTTCTGCTAATGCCATGGCTACTTTTTTAGCAGGTGTAATTCTATCTTCACCATATAGAATCATGCTATGGCTGATATCTATCATTAAAACGGTACTCATTTGCGATTTATGAAGTGTTTCCTCAACCACCAAATCATCTTCAGATAGAGTAAAATTTCCAATACCATGACTTATTTGAGCATTCTTCAAGCTCTCCGTCATAGACACTTTATCTAGAGCATCACCAAATTGGTAGTTTCTAAAATCGCCTGTGTGTTCATCACCAACGCCAGGGCTTTTACTTTTATGATTTCCTTGTCCGCTTCGTTTTATCTTTCCAAAAATATGATCTAACGCTTGTTGACGAATGGCTCGCTCTGTTTTAGCAGTAATAGCTAAAGAACCATTCCCTTCTGGATCCTTTTCTTCTCGTAAATACCCTTTCTTTTTTAGGTCTTCAATAAAATCATCGATAGTATACTCTGCTGTGGTCAATTTATATTCTACATCTAACTGTCTTAACCAATCAATAGCCTCATCAAAATCACCAGAAGTATGTGTAATAAGTTCTTTAAAAATTTCAAAAAGTTTTTCAAAAGAAGATTGAAAAGGTGCTTCATATTTTTTAAAAACAAATCCTTTTCTTGAAGTAAAATCATGTATCATAGCTGTATAAAAATACTATATTTTTATACATAAACCATAGGGGAACTATTGGATTTATCTATCATGCAACATGATTTTTTTAATAAAGAATTTATTCTACTCGTTTTAACCCTTCTAAATCCTTTATTTTTATCTGTTTACCTATTGTAGCTATTAAGCCTTCTTTTTTAAATTGTGAAAGTACTCTAATGGCAGATTCAGTAGCAGTGCCTACTATATTAGCCAAATCTTCTCTAGATAGTAAAACACTTAGAGTACCATCCGGATTTTCACCAAAACTATCGTGAATATATATTAGGGTTTCTGCTAATCTTTGTCTAACAGACTTTTGTGCCATATTTACAATAATATCATCTGCTTCTCTTAAATCATTTGCCATACTTTTAAGTACATCAAACGTAAACTCAGGATTTTTGTGTAAGTATTTTAATATTTCATTTTTTGGAATAAAACAAACTTCCATATCGTTTAAAGCAGTTGCTTGCAAATTTGATCGCTCTTCCGTAACCACTGAACGTTGCCCCAATAAATCTCCCTTTACAACCATCTTAACAATTTGATCTTTACCATTTGAACTGAGTTTGGTAAGCTTACAAATACCATCTCTAACACAATAAACACCACCCAATATTTCACCCTCTTCAAAAATAACCGCTCCCTTTTTAATAACTTTTGATATTTTACAATTAGAAATACGTACCAATTCTTCTTTACTCAATGTTTTAAGAGAGTTAAATTGTTTAATGATACATTGCTCGCACTTACTCATAATGAATATTTATAATTTTAAAATATTTAAAATACTACAACTAACTATATAATTTGATATTAATTTAGTGTAGTATTAAAAAAGGAACTTTGGTATAATAGCTTATCTTTGGCATTGTTGGATGGAATAAAATTTTTTGAAAATAGTTAAGATTTTTAGCCAACATAGTTATTAAATTAATCTTATTCATTTCAACAAAATTCTCAACACCCTCTTCAATATTTTTATTGGCTAAAAAATGAAAACTATGCTCATGTTCACTAAGATAGTCAACTAAGAACTCTTTATTAGCTTTTTGGTCACTATTCAATTCACCTCCTTTTTTATCGATATATAATACTCTTGTTGCAGAATTATTTCTTTTTATTATATCAGAAAAAGGTTTTAGTGTTTCGGTTAGGTAGAAAAAATGAAAATCAGTTGGAAAAGCAATTTCACTTAGCTTGGTATATTTAGCGTTTTCAGGAATTACCAACGTATTACACATAACTTTTGTTATGACGTTTCCTGTATTTGTTCCAATATTATTTTTTTTATACCCAGATGCCCCTTTAGTTCCCATGGCTATAAAATCAATCTTCTTATCAACAACTTGTCTTCTAATTGAATCTATCATATACCCTTGATCCGTTATTGTAAAAAACCGCTGGTTACCATTTAGTGGTAAAGATTTATTTATACGCTGCAATGTTTCTTGCAATCGTTTTTTTGGTGACTTTACCAATACATCCAGTCCTAAATCTCCTTCTATATCATTAGTAGCTTCAGGTTTTACTGAAGTGTTAGGGGTATTTATATGCAATAAATAAAAGTTACATGGCGAATTACTAAAAAAATCGCATGCGTATTCAATTGCATTCCATGCATTTTGCGAAAAGTCGGTGGGAATTAATACGTTCATCATGCTTTGCTTGTTGGGTACAAAGGTAAAAGCATGAGAATTACTGAAATATGACCAAAATCATACTTAGCCGTTAATCAATGAATACTTTTTAGTTGATTTAAATCTAATATTTTAATATTTCGCCCTTCAATTTCAATAATACCCATGTCTTTAAAACCAGATAATGCTCTGATTAAACTTTCAATGGCTATGCCTGCTACACTTGCTAAATCGTTTCTAGAAATACGAATAGCTTCTTCTGGTTTTTTGTTGAGTTTTTCGGCAAACATTAAAATGGTGGTTGCTGCTCGTTTTTTTACTGAGCTATACGCCATTTGCAATAATTGATCTTTTACACCTGTAAGATCTTCTGATAAAAGCTGAATAAGTTCTAAAGTAATATTATGATTGCTGGTGAGTATATTTTTAAGTTCACTTTTAGATAAGCTAATTAATGTAGTTTCTTGAATAGCTGTTGCCGTTTCTTGATACGTAGTATTTTGTGTAAATGAGGTATATCCAAATAAATCATCTTCTTTATATACAGCCGTAGTCAGGCTTTTTCCTTGCTCGTCTAATTTATGGCACTTTACTAACCCTTTTGATATCAAGTATATATTATTCGAGTTTTTGCCTTCTTCGTAAACTAAATCACCTTGAGAATAGCTTATTTCTTCTCCATTATCTTCAAAGAAATTTTTAAGATCATTAAGTGTTCTTATTTCATCATTATCAGTTGATACGGGCTTCTCCGCTTCTACAATTGTATTTTTATCTTTTAAAATAGATGCCTTAGCAAGTCTACTTTCTATTGCACTTATCAATTCATCTTCTTCAAAAGGTTTTGTAATATAGTCATCTGCACCTAAATCCATACCTTTCCTAACATCTTTACGCTCCGTTTTTGCAGACAAAAATATAAAAGGAATATGCTTTGTATTACTATTCTCAGCAAGAGCTTCCAAAACGCCATAACCATCTAATAAAGGCATCATAATATCACAAACTACAATATCTGGCAAGTTGTTTTTTGCCATTTCAATACCCACTTTTCCGTTAGGAGCGGTTATAACATCATAATGAGACAATTCTAATAATTCTGCTGTATTTTCTCTTAGAATAACATCATCTTCAATTAATAGTACTTTATTCATTATTAACTTTATTTTTTAATGTAATTGTAAATGTACTTCCTTTATTTTCCTCGCTTACAAAATCTATAGTTCCTCCCAAATTTTCCAAATGACTTTTTACAATATTCAATCCAATCCCGGTTCCTTGAGTAAGTAAAGCGTTTTCTGCTCTAAAATAACGGTTAAATATTCTTTTTTGATCTTTAACAGGAATACCTATTCCGTTATCTGAAATTTTAAAAACAGTATGCTCCTCATCTTGTGTTATCAAAATATCTATTAAGGAATTTTCAGAAGAATATTTAATAGCATTATGAACCAAATTGGATAACGCTAACTCAACTGTTTTTTCATCTTGGTATAATGATATACCATCAATGTTTTCTGGATAATTAATCTTCTGACCTTGCTTTAAAAGCATATTAGAATTATACACCACTTCATTAACTACTTTACTCAACTTAAAGGTGCTTAAATTATAATTAATTTTTCCTGTTTCTAATTTCTCAATTGACAAAAAGTCATTTAATATATTATTTAAGTAGTGTACCTTATCTGAAATTGTTTTTATATGCCTATCCCGTTTCTCTTGTTGCTCAGTTAATTTATACTTTCCCAACAACATAGCCGAAGTTAAAATTCCACTTAAAGGTGTTTTAAATTCATGAGATACAAGCGACAAAAATTTTGTTTTTAACTCATTCAGTTCTTTTTCTTTTTTTAGTGCGTTACTAATTTTATTTTGAGCTTCAATTCGTTTTTTTATTTCTGCATCGCGTTCTACATTTACAGTTTTTAGTTCTTTTACTGTATTACTTAGCTCATTGGTACGGGCTTCTACTTTTTTTTCTAACTGAGAATTTAACTCATGTAACTCTAGTTCTTGTTTTTTTCGTATTGAAATATCAATAACTAATGCCATTACAAAAGAACCTTCATCAATATTTAATGGATTTAAACCAGCCTCAACAGGAAATGTACTACCATCTTTTCTAGCTCCATACAAATCACGACCTTGCCCCATTTGCCTGCTTGATTTGTCTTTCATAAAACCTGAAACATGCTCCCCATGATTAGCTTTATACTCTTGAGGAATTAATATTTCTAAAGGCTGATTTAGCAATTCATCTTTATTGTAACCAAACATTTTTTCTGCTGAAAGATTTGTAGAAACAATTTTTTGTTGTGCATTAACTACTATAACACCTTCTGAAACAGCTTCAAAAAGCACATTAAATATTTCTTTATCACTTCCTATCATTATATTTGCTTACATATTTTTAGCATTAAGACTTACATCTGAGCTAAGTTTATTCAAAAATAAATGTTTTGTAAAAATATATAAAACATGACAAATATCATATTTAAAGCCTATATCATTTCTAACTTTTGCACAAGGTATAAAAGAGCAAATAAAAATGAGCAATAACACATGTTTTCATTGTGGTTTAGATGCTTCATCGTCTCGTATTGTGTATGATGAAAAATCATTTTGTTGTAACGGTTGTAAAACCGTTTACGAAATATTTTCTGCAAATAATTTAACTTGCTATTACGATTTACAAGAAGCTCCAGGCGCTACCCCAAAAGAAGTTGAAGGCAAATACAATTTTTTGGATAATGCCAAAATAGTAGAGCAATTATTGGAGTTTAATGATGATAAAACGCAAATTGTTACATTATATATTCCACACATCCACTGCAGTTCTTGTATTTGGATTCTTGAAAACTTAAACAAATTACATCCATCAGTAAGTGCATCTATTGTTAATTTTGGAAAAAAAACTGTACGTATTACTTACAACAGTGAAAATTTATCTTTAAAAGAACTCGTTAAATTATTAAGCCGTATAGGCTACGAACCTTTTATAAGTTTAGATGATTATAGTGTTGGCAAAAAACACACAGACAGGTCGCTTATATATAAATTAGGTATTGCGGGATTTGCTTTTGGAAACATCATGTTTTTGTCGTTTCCAGAATATTTTCAATCTAACGAATTCTGGCTTGAACAGTATAAATACTTGTTTAGATGGCTCATGTTTGTTTTTTCCCTTCCTGTTATTTTTTATTCGGCTCAAGATTATTTTATTTCAGCCTTTAAAGGATTGCGTTCTAAAATTTTAAACATTGATGTACCAATTGCTTTAGGTGCCGCTGTTTTATTTTTAAGAAGTACAGTTGAAATTGTTTTTGATATTGGCTCTGGTTTTTTTGATAGCTTGTCTGGTCTGATTTTCTTTTTATTACTTGGAAAATTTTTTCAACAGAAAACATACAATTTCTTATCGTTTGAACGGGATTATAAATCTTATTTCCCTATTGGGATTACTAAAATCACATCTAATTCATTGGAAGAATCCATTCAGGTTTATGATATTAAAAAAGGGGATAGACTTTTAATTAGAAACGAAGAACTCATTCCTGTTGATTGCATTTTAATAAAAGGAAATGCTCGAATAGATTATAGTTTTGTTACAGGAGAATCAGAGGCTATTTCAAAAAAATCTGGGGATAAATTATTTGCTGGAGGCAAACAGTTGGAGGGCAGTATTGAGGTGGATGTAATAAAAACAGTAGAACAAAGTTACCTAACCCAACTGTGGAGCAACGATGTATTCAATAAAAACAAAGAAGATAGTTTTACAACGCTAACGAATAAAATTAGTAAAAAGTTTACCGTTACCATACTCTGCATTGCCTTTATAGCCACTGCATATTGGCTTTTTATGGATGCCACAAAAGCACTAAATGTTTTTACAGCGGTACTTATTATTGCTTGCCCTTGTGCCATTGCTTTAGCGGCTCCGTTTACCCTTGGTAATCTATTAAGGATATTTGGCAAACTAAAATTTTATGCAAAAAATGCTTCAGTTATTGAACAATTAGCAGCTATTGATACCATCATTTTTGATAAAACTGGAACAATAACCTCCAACACAGAAACAACTATAAAATATGAAGGCTCTCAGTTCTCTCATGAAGAAGAAGCTTTTCTAAAAAGTACGCTTAGAAACTCCAATCATCCATTGAGTCGTTCATTATACTCACTTTTAAATGAACATCAAATTGTAACTTTAGATAGATATGAAGAACATATTGGCAAAGGAATCCAAGCACAACGTTCGCTAGATTCTATCAAAATTGGTTCAGCAACTTATGTTGGTCATGATGCAGAATCAGCTACTTTAAACACAAGTATTCATGTAAGCACCAACAATAAGTACAAAGGCAAATTCACCTTTTATAATAAGTATAGAAAAGGACTATCTAAACTCTTTAATAAGCTAAAAAAAGAGTATGATTTAGTAATTTTATCAGGTGATAATGCAGGTGAAAAGGAAAATTTAACTAAATTGTTACCTGCCAAAACCAAACTATTTTTCAATCAAAAGCCAGAAGATAAATTGGAATATATTAAACATCACCAAAACTCGGGTGCCAAAGTTTTAATGATTGGCGATGGATTGAATGATGCTGGAGCTCTTGCTCAAAGCAATATAGGTATTGCTATTTCAGAAAACGTTAATGTGTTTTCTCCTGCATGTGATGCTATTTTAGATGCCTCCAAATTCAATAAGTTATACCATTTTATAAAAGCGTCTAAATCAGCTATAAAAATTATTAAGTGGAGTTTTGCTTTATCTTTTGTATATAATTGCATTGGGCTTTATTTTGCAGTCACAGGGCAGTTAGCCCCCGTAGTTGCTGCTATTTTAATGCCTTTAAGTTCTATCAGCATAGTGGTATTTACCACTATTACGACAAATATTTTAGGAAAGAGATTAGAATGATTACAAATAAGAAAACATGACATTTGTCATGTTTTGAAAACAACCATAAAATTACTTTTGAACCGTAACTTCAAATAGGTATGAGCGTTATATATATTTTACTTGCTATAAGTATTATTGTAGCAGTTGGCTTTTTTATAGCCTTTATTATTGCTGTTAAAAGTGGACAGTATGATGATAGCTATACACCATCTGTACGCATGCTTTTTGAAGATGAACTTATCAAAGAAAAAACTAACAAAACGATACTAACCAAAAAAGAACAATAATTACATTATGGAAATGCAACAATTTCATTACGATAACAAAATCGTTAAAAACTTTCTTTACGCCACTATGTTTTGGGGTATTGTAGGTATGTTAGTAGGTTTACTACTGGCTTTTATGTTTTTATTCCCTAACTTAACTGATGGTATTTCCTGGTTAAGCTTTGGCAGATTAAGACCTTTACACACCAATGCTGTTATTTTTGCTTTTGTGGGTAATGCTATTTTTGCTGGAGTTTATTACTCTTCACAACGGTTATTAAAAGCCAGAATGGCAAGCGATATTTTAAGTAAAATAAACTTTTGGGGTTGGCAACTTATTATTGTTGCGGCTGCCATTACGCTTCCTTTAGGCTACACAAGCTCAAAAGAGTATGCGGAATTAGAATGGCCTATTGATATTGCCATTGCTGCAGTTTGGGTCGTATTTGGATGGAATTTAATAGCTACCATATTAAAACGTCGTCAACGTCATTTATATGTAGCACTCTGGTTTTATATTGCCACATTTGTAACCGTTGCTGTACTTCATATTTTTAATAGTTTAGAATTACCCGTTAGCGCTTTAAAAAGCTACTCTGTTTACGCAGGTGTACAAGATGCTCTGGTACAATGGTGGTATGGTCATAATGCTGTTGCATTTTTCCTCACCACACCGTTCTTAGGTTTAATGTACTATTTTGTCCCTAAAGCAGCTAATAGACCTGTATATTCATACCGACTATCAATTGTTCACTTCTGGTCTTTAATATTTATTTATATCTGGGCAGGTCCTCACCATTTATTATATACAGCCTTACCTGAATGGGCTCAAAACTTAGGAGTTGCCTTCTCAATCATGTTATTAATGCCTTCTTGGGGAGGTATGATAAACGGATTATTAACACTTCGAGGCGCGTGGGATAAGGTACGAACAGACCCTGTTTTAAAGTTTATGGTGGTAGCAATCACCGGCTACGGTATGGCAACTTTTGAAGGCCCAATGCTTTCACTTAAAAGTGTTAATGCAGTTGCACATTTTACTGATTGGATTATAGCGCATGTGCATGTAGGCGCCTTAGCTTGGAACGGTTTTTTAACCTTTGGAATGATTTATTACTTGGTACCTAAATTATTCAAAACAAAATTATTCTCTATTGGATTAGCAAACCTTCATTTTTGGATAGGCACACTAGGTATCATCATGTATGCGTTACCGTTGTATGTTGCTGGATTCACACAGTATTCTATGTGGCAACAATTTAACCCTGATGGCACTTTGGTTTATGGTAATTTCTTAGAAACCGTTACTGAAATTATGCCAATGTATTGGATGCGTGCCATAGGCGGAACCCTATACCTTACAGGAATGTTTGTTTTGATTTATAACATTATAATGACTGTAAAACAAGGTAGCCCTGTAGAAGATGAACTTGCCGAAGCTGCTGCTTTAGAACGTGTATCAAAACACCGTACTGCCGGAGAAGGCTGGCATACTTGGTTAGAGCGCAAACCTATTCAATTAACGATTGGAGCTACAATTGCCATTTTAATTGGTGGTATAATTCAAATTGTACCAACTATAATGATTGAATCTAATATTCCAACCATAGCAAGTGTTAAACCTTATACGCCCTTAGAATTAGAGGGACGCGATATTTACATACGCGAAGGCTGTGTTGGCTGTCACTCGCAAATGATTCGACCGTTTAGACACGAAGTAGAACGTTATGGCGAATACTCCAAAGCAGGCGAATATGTTTACGATCATCCATTTCTTTGGGGAAGCAAACGTACAGGTCCAGATTTACATAGGTTAGGTAAAAAATATTCTGATAATTGGCATTTTAATCATATGTACGATCCGCAAAGTACCTCATCAGGTTCTATCATGCCACGTTACCCATGGTTAATTACTGGTAAAAGTAGCGAATTAGACAAATCCATGACTGAGAAAAAAATGGAAGTTATGATAAAATTAGGCGTACCGTATACTGAAGAAGATATTGCAAATGCACAAGCCAACATGTTAGCTCAAGGTGCTCAAATAGAGCAAAATCTATACACGGATCCTGATTTTGCAAACACATACGAAGCAGATAAAAAATATGCTGCTGAAAATGGTGAAGATTTCATTGAAATGAAAAACAGAGAAATTGTAGCTCTTATTGCTTATTTACAACGCTTAGGGACTGATATTTCAGTAAAATCTGAACAACAATAACCCAAAAAAAAGAAACGATGTTAAAATATATAAAAGGTCATATGGAAACCATTGCTGGAATAGAAATCTATCCTATCATTTCTCTGCTCATCTTTTTTATCTTTTTTGCTATCCTATTTTTATGGGTATTTACCGCTAAAAAAGATTACATAAAAACAGTTAGCAACCTTCCTTTAGACAACCAAAACGACGATATATCATGCGAAATTTAATCCCATCTTGGGTAAGAGTACCCGTAGTATTTTTAATTATTTTAGGTGCTGTTGAATTCTTTATCGATTCTGGAAGCAAACCTGCTTTTATAGAATATCCTGCTGTATTATTATTTCTTTTGCTAGTACTTTTAATACTAATAGCTATTGAAGCTATTATTGCCGCACTGGAAAATGTCATGTTACACAAATTAGAAGGTGAAGCAAAAGCACGCTTTTTAGCCGAAAAAGAAAACTCCTTTCAGTTCACTTGGTTAAAAAAAACCTACAATAAACTTTTAGGCCAAAAACCTATTGAAAAGGAAAGTGAAATTATTTTAGATCATAATTATGATGGTATTAAAGAGTTAGATAACGACTTACCACCATGGTGGATTTATGCTTTTTATATCTCCATTATTTTTGCAGCTATTTATTTAGCAAGATACCATATTTTTGATGGCGACAACCAAATTGATGAGTTTGAAATAGAATTGGCAGAAGCAAAAACTGCCGTAGAAGCCTACAAAAAAACAGCTAAAAATTTAGTTGATATTAACACCGTAACACTATTGTCTGATGCGTCAGATTTAAGTGCTGGAAAAGCTGTTTTTGAAAGTATGTGTATAGCTTGTCACATGGCAGATGGCGGTGGCGGTATTGGTCCAAATTTAACCGATAAGCATTGGATTTTAGGTGGTGATATTAAAAGTGTATTTAAAACGGTTTCTGAAGGTGGTCGTTCTGGGAAAGGTATGATTGCATGGAAATCACAATTAAAACCTATAGAAATAGCACAAGTTTCTAGCTACGTTTTAAGCTTACAAGGTACTACACCTGCAAACCCCAAGGCTCCTGAAGGTGATATTTGGGAAAGTGAGACTACCGAAACACCCACAGAATAATTACTAAAAAAACATTTTGGAAACTCCAAAAAACGAATCATACAGAGACTCCATAAGCACGGTTACCAAAGATGGTAAACGCGCTTGGGTGTTTCCTAAAAAACCTAATGGTAAGTTTTACAGCTATCGCAAATGGGTAAGCTACTTTTTATTAGCGTTTCTTTTTTTGGCGCCATTTATTAAAATAAATGGCAATCAGTTTTTAATGTTCAATGTACTGGAACGTCGGTTTAACATTTTCGGATTTCCGTTTTGGCCGCAAGATTTTCATTTATTTGTAATATCAATGATTATCGGCGTGATTTTTATTGCGCTTTTTACCGTAGCTTTTGGTAGAATTTTTTGCGGTTGGATTTGCCCACAAACCATTTTTATGGAAATGGTTTTTAGACGTATTGAATATTGGATTGAGGGAGACAGAGGCAAGCAAATGCGTTTAGCAAAACAACCTTGGAACGCTGAAAAAATTAGAAAAAAAAGCTTAAAAGCACTTATTTTTATCATTATTTCATTCTTAATTGCCAATATATTTTTAGCCTATTTAGTTGGTAGTGACAGGCTAATTCAATACATATCAGAAGGCCCGTTAAGCCATATAAGCACCCTAATCTCTTTACTAATATTTACAGCCGTTTTTTATTTTGTATTTGCTTGGTTCAGAGAACAAGTATGTATTATTGCTTGCCCTTATGGTAGGCTACAAGGGGCTTTATTAGATACCAAATCAATTGTTGTAGCTTATGACCATAAACGTGGAGAATCTAAAAATGGTAGAAAAAAATTCAAAAAAAATGAAGATAGAAACGACTTAGGTTATGGCGATTGTATTGATTGCTTTCAATGTGTAAATGTTTGTCCAACGGGTATAGATATTAGAAATGGTACACAATTAGAATGTGTTAACTGCACGGCTTGTATTGATGAATGTGATCATATTATGGAAAGCATTAATTTACCTAAAGGCTTAATTCGGTATGCAAGTGAAGAAAATATTGAAAAAAAAGCACCGTTTAAGTTAACCGCTAGAATGAAAGGATATGTTGCAGTTTTAACCATTATGATTGGTTTACTAACTGGTATGCTTTTTTTAAGGAATGATGTAGAGGCAACTGTATTAAGACTGCCTGGTCAATTGTATGAACACAAAGACAACAATATAATTAGTAATGTATTTACCTATAAATTAGTAAATAAAACCAGTAATGATATTCATGATGTCTATTTTAAATTAATGTCTCACAACGGCACATTAAAATTGGTTGCAACCCAGGATAGTTTTATCGTTCCTAATCAAGGTATTGCAAAGGGCACCTTATTTGTTGAAATTAATAATTCAGCTTTATCTGGTGATAGAAATAATATTAAGATTGGTGTATATTCTGGTGATAGGTTAATTGAAACGACTACGGCTAATTTTTTAGGTCCGAGGAGTTATAAATAGTTTTTGTTAGCTAATTTACAGAGCAAACTAAAGGGAATAGAAGTTAAGAAAGGTGCATTAGGGATTAAAGCATTATTAGAACTCCTTGAAACGAGGGAATGCTGAAAGCCCGCCCCCAAAACCAAGGTAACGAGGGAATGCTATAAAAAATAAAAACAACAAGTATCTCTCTTTGGAGGGAGTAACAAAAAACACTAAATATGAAAATTAATTGGGGTACCGGAATTGTATTAGCATTTATTGGGTTTATTTCATTTATAATGTTTTTTGTTATAACAATGAATGTTGATGATAGGTTTACTAACGAATTGGTAGTAGAAGATTACTATGGAGCTGAACTAACCTTACAGGACGAAATTGACAAGCAAAATAATGCTAAAAATTTAGAAGAAAATATTCGTTACGAAATATCGACTGAGGGATTAGTTATTTTTTTTCCAAGTAATTTGGATTTAGAAAACATTACTGGAAATGTGTTCCTATACAGACCATCTAACAAACACTTGGACTTTGAGACAGCTATCTCATTGTCTGATTCTTATTTGCTCATACCTGACAAACGTTTGGTAGATGGTCGTTGGAACATAAAAATTGACTGGCAATATAAAGGAAACTCTTACTTGTTTAAAGAATCAATAATTTATTAACATGCTTGTTTCGGCATTTTTATTAGGGCTATTGGGTAGTTTCCACTGTGTTGGAATGTGCGGACCAATTGCTTTTATGCTACCTGTAGATCGAAAAAACTCTTTAAAAAAGGTATCTCAAATTGCTATTTATCATTTAGGAAGACTACTATCTTATAGTATTTTAGGACTCATCTTTGGTTTGGTTGGGAAAAGCTTATCCCTTTTTGGATTTCAACAACAACTCTCAATAGGTATTGGTATACTAATGATTTTGGTAGTTTTAATTCCGCAAAAAACGTTTACTAATTATAATTTTTCAAAACCTATATATAAACTTATTTCAAAAGTAAAATCGGCTTTAGGAAGTGCTTTAAAGAAAAAAACAGCTGACACTTTTTTAACTATTGGTTTTTTAAATGGTTTTTTACCATGCGGTTTAGTTTATATGGCTGTTTTTGCAGCTGTAGCTAGTGGCAATGCATTAAGCGGTAGTTTATACATGACTGTTTTTGGGTTGGGCACTATACCATTAATGACCACCGCTATTTATTTTAGTCATTTTTTAAAAGGTACCGCAAGACAAAAAATCCAAAAAGCTATTCCTGTTTTTGTTATTTTTATTGGAGCCTTATTTATCCTTCGTGGTTTAGGATTAGGGATTCCATACCTCTCGCCCGCTCCTATTTTCGATATGATTTCTGGTGATATTGAGTGCCATTGATATAAAAAAAAGAACCGTTAAAAATTAACCGTTCTTTTAAATAAATTTATAAAATCAAAAAATTCTAAATTAATTCTCGTAACATTTTTACAGCTGTTTCTGCAGTTATATCTCTTTGAGGTGAACCAAACATTTCATAACCAACCATAAACTTTTTTACGGAGGCACTACGTAACAACGGTGGATAAAAACTCATGTGCCAATGCCAATGATTGTTGGCTTGTCCATTGGTTGGCGCTTGATGTATACCACTTGAATACGGAAACGATGTATTGAATAATTTATCATAAGCCTTGGTTAAAACCGCAATAGCTTCAGCAAAATTTAAAGCTTCATTGTCAGACATAGTTAAAATGTCTGGTTGAACTTTTTTAGGAACAATCATAGCTTCAAACGGCCAAATAGCCCAAAATGGAACAAGTACAACAAAATCATTATTTTGAAAAATTATACGTTCATTTTTTTCTAATTCTTGTGTTAAATAATCTCCTAAAAGGCTACTATTATTTTTATTGAAATAGTTTAATTGATGCGTGTTTTTTTTGTCTACTTCATTTGGAAGTGTCGATTGACTCCATATTTGCCCATGTGGATGTGGATTGCTACAGCCCATAACCGCACCTTTATTCTCAAAAATCTGAACGTAGTTTATATTTGGATTTTGTGCCAATTCTTTAAACTCTCTCTGCCAAGCAAAAACTACTTTTTGAATCTCAGCTGGTTTCATATCTGCTAAACTTTTTGAGTGGTCTGGGCTAAAACAAATCACTTTGCAAATTCCAGTTTCACTTTGTGCTACCATCAAACCGTCCTCTACTAAAAACGTTTTAGAATCGCTTTGTAAAGCAGCAAAATCATTAGTAAACACAAAAACATCTTGGTAATTCGGATTTATTTCACCGTTAATTCTAGTGTTACCAGCACATAGGTAACAACTTTCATCATAAGAAGGTCTTTTTTCATTAGATACCACTTCATTCTGCCCTTGCCATGGCCTTTTTGCACGATGTGGTGACACTAAAACCCATTCTCCTGTTAAAATATTTAATCGTTTATGGGAATAATCTTGTAAATCTGTATTCATTCTATTGAAATATTGTTGACAATTTTATATTAATCCTGTTCCGTTAGACAATGAAACCGCATAAATAGAACAGTCATTATTAAACTTATTTTTGTAAGCTTTAGTTACAGCTTCTTGAAATAATTTAGAACCTGTTTTTGAAACCAAATTAATAGTACAGCCTCCAAAGCCTCCACCCATCATTCTTGCCCCTATTACTTGATCGCTTTCTTTTGCACAGTCAACCAAAAAGTCTAATTCATCACAACTAACTTTATATTGTTTTGAAAGTCCTTCATGTGATGCAAAAATTAATTCCCCAAGTTTTTCCAAATCATCTGCCAACATAGCAGCTCCTGCATCCACGGCACGTTGATTTTCCTGTACAACGTATAATACTTTTTGATAATCTTCATCAGAAACCTGATCCTTAATAGTTAATAAATCTGATTCTGTTGCATCTCTTAACGCTTTAATATTTAGCATTTTTGAAATAGATTCACAAACAGAACGTCTATCATTATATGCACTATCAGATAAGCTGTGTTTTACATTAGTATTGATTAAAATCAATTCATAATCATGAAAATCTATTTTAAAAGGTTTTGCTTCAATAGAACGACAATCCAACAACAAAGCATGATTTTCAATACCAAACATACTAGCATATTGATCCATAATTCCACAATTAACACCTGCAAAATTATGCTCTGCTTTCTGAGATATATAAATCATTTCTTCACGAGACAATCCTAAATTAAAAGTTTCATTCAAGCCAACGACAATGCTATTTTCTAAAGCAGCAGAAGAAGACAATCCTGCGCCACCAGGAATATCACCTCCAAAAACGACATCAAAATTTTCTATTTTAATTCCTTTTTTTTGAATTTCAGAAACAACACCTATAACATAATTGCCCCAATGTTCAGTATGTAAGGGTTGAATAGAATCTGGAAAAAATTCTATCCCTTCATTCATATCTACAGCAAAAGCAGTAGAAATTTCGGCATCACTTTTTTGAATAGCAGCAACAATCCCTTTATCAATAGCTGCTGGAAATACAAAACCATCATTATAATCAGTATGCTCACCAATTATATTAATTCTTCCTGGAGAAAAGACCATTAAAGGTTCTGTGCTAAATTTACTTTTAAAAGTCGATTTAATATTATTAATCATTGCTTTATTCATCTTCAATATGCATTAATTCAAAAAATTTGAATATTATTTATTATTAACTTGTACAGACCAACTCAATCTGTAACTTTCATTTGGATTTAAAATCTGCAAACCTATCTCATTATTAAAACTATCCGACACCCCTGTTGTTGGCTCAATAGCAATGGTATTTGCTTTTGGCGGGGTGTACATTTGTAAAAAATTCTCTTGAGAAGTAGATTTTATGAACAACTCATAATCTGGAGTTTTAAAAACGATTTCATTAGAATCTAAAACATAACAATCATCCAATTGTTTATCTTTTATTTGAAAAACACTAACAGGCTCAATAGTTTCTATACCGGTAGTTATATTTCTATCCCCTATAATTAACTTTTTATTTGATTCAAATTCTAAAGTACTATCGTATAAACTACTGCTATCAAAATAAGGGTGCCAACCTAATGTAAATGGAAATGCCTTGGTGCTTGTGTTTTTTACAGAAACACCTAAACTTAAACCATTATTTGTTAAAGTATATTCCAATTGAATGATAAATGTGTATGGAAATCCTATAGATTCCTTCAACTCTTCATATTGCAAAATAACAGATGCACTGCGCTCTGTTGTTTTTTCATCTATTAGTGTAAATATTTTATTATACACCAAACCATGTAATGCATTATTTTCTTCCTTTTGATTAATTTCAAATAGAAAATTTTGCCCCTTAAAAGTATAGGCTCCATCTTTAATTCTATTTGCAAATGGAAATAAGATTGAAGATGCATAAGTATTTGAGTAGGTTAATGGATATAAATCTTTTATTATTTGACGTCCACTGAGTGTTAATAATAACAAACTTGCTCCTTCACTTAAATTAATTTTTGCATATACTTCCTTTTTAGAATCTTCAATTTCTATAGTATGCAAATCTTGATTATGTTTTATATGATACATGTTTTTTTAAAATTACAACGAGTTTCTAATGATGAGTCTATGTGGGTTTTCTATTTTAACTTGTTCTTTTCCTATTATCATTTCTGCCAAGCGTTTTCCCATAGCGTTAAAATCTGTTGATATGGTAGTTATACCACCTTCTACAATTTCTTTAAGCAACGTATCATTAAATGAAATAGCTCCAATATCTTCTTTAAGAATCAGTTTAGCAGTTTTCATTTTTTTTATCAAGGTTAGCAAACTTCTATCATCAGGCATTAAATATAGCTCTCCTTTTTCAAGAGATTTATTCTTTAAATCATTTATGATCTCATAAGAAATACTATTTTTTTCACAGAAATCTTTAAATCCATTTTGAATAGCTATAGGCTGCTTATCTTCCGAAAAAACCAAAATCATTTTTCTGTAGTTTTTAATCAGTAACCGTGCATCATTTAGGTTATCATAGATAGATTTTTCAAAATTTTGATAAATAGCAGGATATTCTATTAAATCGTCATGCACCTGATCCAAAATATAAACTTTATCTTTAGGAAGTGCTTTTATAAACCGATTGGTGTTTTTTAAGTTTGCTGGCATGATAATATAATAATTATAATCACCAGTATTATCATTAATTAATTTGCTAAAAATAGTCTCATTAAAATGATGAAAATAAATATCTACTTGAATATTTTCTCCCAAATTTTCCAAAAACGAATTGTATAAATCTTCCTTAAAGGCATTTAATTCATCAAACAATAAAAATATTTTTTGAACGACACTAACATCTTCACTTACAACATAATACCCTTTCCCTACAATAGACTGTATAATACCTCTATTTTTCAACTCATTAAAAGCCATTAAAACAGTATCTCTTGAAAGTTTAAAATCATCTCTCACACTATTAACCGAGGGTAATTGATCACCTTTTCTTAAAGCACCAGACAATATAGCATCTTCAATAGAATTGATAATCTGCTTGTATTTTGGTACCCCTATTTTTTTCTTAATAGTAATCATAATCGATACAAATATAGAATATTCTATTTAAAAACCCTACCAAACCCTACTGGTATGTTTTTTTTTGTTAAAAATACTTTTTTAAATAATATAAATATCTATATTTGAATTCATTTTGTTATCAACAACCAAAAAACTAAATACAATTATTATGACAAATGGATTTGAATTTTGGGACTATGTAGTTTTTATTGCATATGCCATTTTAATTTTAGGTGTAGGATTATGGGTTTCTCGTGATAAAGATGGCCATGAAAAAAATGCAGAAGACTACTTTTTAGCAAGCAAATCTTTACCCTGGTGGGCAATTGGAACCTCATTAATAGCCGCCAATATTTCTGCCGAGCAATTTATTGGTATGTCTGGATCTGGGTTTGCCTTAGGGTTAGCTATTGCATCTTATGAATGGATGGCAGCCATCACCTTAATAATTGTAGGAAAATATTTTCTTCCTATTTTTATTGAAAAAGGACTATACACTATCCCTGAATTTGTTGAAAAACGATTCTCAACAAACCTTAAAACTATTCTTGCGGTATTTTGGATTGCCCTTTATGTGTTTGTTAATTTAGCATCCGTTTTATACTTAGGAGGCCTTGCTATTGAAACTATAATGGGCTTTGACATGATTTATGCTGTTATTGGTTTAGCCCTTTTTGCAGCAGCTTATTCTCTTTATGGTGGGCTATCTGCAGTAGCTTGGACCGATGTCATTCAAGTTGTATTTTTAGTATTAGGTGGTTTAGCCACAACCTATTTAGCACTAAATACTGTTTCTGGTGGAGAAGGTATCATATCTGGATTTTCAAAAGTTGTTGAAGCAGCTCCCGAAAAATTCCATATGATTTTAGAAAAATCAAACGATAATTATATAAACTTACCTGGTGTATGGGTATTAATTGGTGGTTTATGGGTTGCAAACATTTACTATTGGGGCTTTAACCAATATATCATTCAAAGAACGCTTGCGGCTAAGTCTTTAAAAGAATCTCAAAAGGGTATTTTATTAGCTGCTGGTTTAAAAATTATCATTCCTTTAATTGTTGTGGTGCCTGGAATTGCTGCATATGTTATGGTAAATGACCCTGAAATTATGGCTAATTTAGGACAAGCTGGCCAATTAAGTATTCCTTCATCTGGACAAGCAGATAAGGCATATCCATGGTTATTACAATTTTTACCAACAGGACTTAAAGGCGTAGCATTTGCTGCTTTAGCCGCAGCTATTGTGTCATCTTTAGCATCCATGCTAAATTCTACTTCCACCATTTTTACAATGGACATATACAAACAATATATAAACAAAAACGCAAGTGATAAAGCCACCGTTAGTGTTGGTAGAATATCTGCTGCCGTAGCTTTAATTATTGCTGTAATAATGGCACCTCTTTTAGGTGGTATAGATCAAGCATTCCAATTTATTCAAGAATGGACAGGTGTTGTTAGTCCAGGTATATTAGCTGTTTTCATTTTAGGCTTATTCTGGAAAAAAACGACTAACAATGCTGCTATTTGGGGAGCCCTGCTTTCAATACCAATTGCTTTAGCTTTAAAATACATTCCAATAGAAGCTCTTGAACCTTGGATGCATCAAATGGGACTCACAGCATTACTCACCATGCTAATCATCATCATTTTAAGCTATTTACAAAACAAAGGTAAAGATGACGAAAAAGGAATTGACTTTTCAGAAGATTTATTCAAAACAAGCCCTTTATTCAATATAGGGTCCATAGTAATTTGCATTATCACTGCAACTCTATATTGTCTATTTTGGTAAAGACAATCAAAAAAAACTGAATTAATAGCATTTCAAGTTACAATAAGAGTCAAAATATCTCGATTAATTGAAGATATTTTGGCTCTTTTCTTTTTAACAATTCACAAAAGATATCAAATTTTATGTTAAGTAATATTATTTTTATCGACTCAAGGGGCATAGATTTTTATCTTTATAAAAAATATATTTTATGCAAAAGACATATTACGACCCTGCTGACCTCAAAAAATTTGGAAAAATAAGTGACTGGAATCAAGAATTAGGTGATAAATTTTTCGATTACTATAGTAGGGTCTTTGAAGAAGGAACTTTAAGTGCTCGCGAAAAATCTTTAATTGCTTTAGCGGTAGCACATACTGAACAATGCCCATATTGTATTGATGCCTATACTCAAGACGGCTTACAACGTGGCATTACCAAAGAAGAAATGATGGAAGCATTACATGTTGGTGCTGCTATTAAAGGTGGTGCAACTTTAGTCCACGGTGTGCAAATGATGAATAAAGTAAACAAACTTGAAATGTAAAAACAGTTTACGATAATAAAATTACTTTTAATCAATTCAATACGTCATTTGTAATTCGCAATTCCTTAAATCCATATATGACAACAAAGTCCCTACATAAACGCGAAAGCGACTTAGCAAACAGCAACAAGCAACTAAAAATTCTATCTAATGGTATTTTTCAAAATGGCGATTTACCAACCTTTAAAGAAAAAATTTCTAAATCTGGCCAATTTCCTCTTAAAGCAAAAAAATTAGAAATTTTACAAATCAATGTAGGATACATGTGCAATCAGGTGTGCGAACATTGCCATGTAGATGCTGGACCAGACCGAAAAGAAATTATGACAAAAGAAACCATGCTACAATGCTTGGAAGTCATTAAAAGTACAGGAGCTCATACATTAGATTTAACAGGAGGTGCTCCAGAAATGAATCCAAATTTTAGATGGTTTGTAGACGAAGCTTCAAAAGTTGGTATAAAAGATTTTATAGTTCGTTCTAATTTAACCATTATAAGAGCCAATAAAAAATACCATGATTTGCCAGAATTTTTCAAAAAACACAATGTTCATGTGGTAAGTTCCATGCCACATTGGACACGCGGAAAAACAGACAAACAACGTGGCAATGGTGTGTTTGACGCTTCCATAAAGGCTTTGCAAGATTTAAACAATACTGGTTACGGGATGCCAAATAGCTCATTACGATTGGATTTAGTTTACAATCCATCTGGTGCATTTTTACCTGGCAACCAAGTGGATATGGAAAAAGATTTCAAGAAAGCCTTAAAAGAAGATTTCAGCATTCAGTTTCATAATTTATTTACAATAACCAATTTACCAATAGCTCGCTTTTTGGATTACTTAATAGCCTCCGAAAACTACGAAGATTATATGCACGCCTTAGTAGAAGCCTACAACCCTTTGGCTGTTTCAAATGTCATGTGCACAAACACACTATCTGTAAGTTGGGACGGGTATTTATACGATTGCGATTTTAATCAAATGCTGGGACTTCCCGTAAACAGTAAATCAAAACACATCTCAGATTACAATGAAAATTTACTTGAAGGTAGAAACATTGAAATATCTCAACATTGTTATGGATGTACAGCGGGTGCAGGCAGCAGTTGTCAAGGCGTTGTGGCGTAAAAAAATATTTTAACATAAAGATGCACTCTTAAAGATATCTCTGAAAAACAAATTAGAGAATCTCTAAATATTATGAATATGAAGCCTCCAATAATTACTTATATTTTTGATGAAAATTTGATGAAAAGTAGATTTGTAAATGAGCATAATTAATTGGCAATGGATTTTAATAATCGTATCGAGCTTAGTACTGTTTTTGTTGTCTCCATTGGCAAAAACAGCCAATCAGTTTTTTAAAGCTGTAAATCAAAAAAAAAGACCCAGTGTTTTAGTGCTAACTGGTAGTTTAATCATTTCTTGGATTTTTGCAAAAAGTATTACCAATGCTGCAAATTTAGGTCTCAGTTTTGGTATTGTTGGTGGTATAGCTTATGCTGGTTACTACCTATCGTTTGCCGTTGCTGGAGTACTAATTTACAAACTAAGAGTCAATGGTGGCTATTATAGCATTCACCATTTTTTAACTTCAAAATTTGGAACAGGTGCTATGGCCTTATTTTCCGTTTTGATTGCTATTCGGTTATTTAATGAAGTATGGAGTAACACCATGGTTATTGGTAGTTATTTTGGAGAACAAGGCAGCACGGACTACTTTGGAGCTATTATATTATTTACACTCCTTACATTAGCATACGCTATAAAAGGTGGTCTTAGTAGTTCTATTTTTACCGACTCCATACAAATGGTATTATTTTCGATACTACTTGTAGTTATCTTATGGTCATTACTTTCGGTTGAAACATTCTCTATTAACGATGTTATTTCATCAGGTACTTGGAGTTTTGAATTGGGACTTAATCTCTTTTTCGCTGCTATTATCCAGTCTTTCAGTTATCCTTTTCATGATCCTGTTTTAACAGATCGAGCCTTTATAACTACTCCAAAAACAACTCGAAAAAGTTTTTTATGGGCTAGCTTTTTAGGAGCTTTTTCCATTATACTTTTTAGCATTATTGGAATATATGCCAAAAAACAAGGCTTTACTGGACAAGCTGCTGTAGAAGTTGGTAAAGCCTTTGGCCTTGTTATTTTATTAATCATCAATTTCATAATGATTACCTCTGCTGCATCTACTTTAGATTCTACTTTTTCTTCATTTTCAAAATTATTAGCAATCGATTTAAAAGTAAGTAAAAACTTAAATTTTGGTCGTATATCCATGGTTATTATTGCTGTATTAGGAACACTTCCTATACTTTTAAACGCCGACATTTTATCTGCAACGACTATTTCGGGTACCATGGTGATTGGCTTAACGCCTATTTTTTTATTTTGGAATATTAAAACTCATAAAATCAGCTTTTATCTAAGTGTTATTTGCGGTTTAATTTTTGGTTTTATTTTAGTACTTGACCTCTTTCCTAAAGCACTCATTTTAACAAACGGAAAGTATGCAGATTTGTTATGGGTAAACGTTTGGGGAATATTAAGTTGCATCATTTTATACCTTATACCTTCATGGATAAAAAAATAGAAAACATAGGGCACTTATCTGGAAAAGTGCTCCTTTTTGGTGGTATTTATAGCAATTTACAAGCTTTGGAATCCATAAAACAAATTGCAGAAAAAGAACAAATTCCAGCCAAAAACTGTATTTGTACGGGTGACATTGTTGGTTATTGTGCACAGCCCGAAGAAACCGTACAGTTTTTTAAACATTGGCAAGCAAGAAGCATTGCTGGGAATGTTGAAATTCAGTTACGCAGAGGCGCAAAAAACTGTGGTTGTGATTTCAAGGAAGGCTCAAGATGTGATAGTTTTTCTCAACAATGGTATCAGTTTGCTCAAAGCCAGTTATCAAAAAAATCTTTAGAATTCATAAATACCCTTCCTGAACACATTCAATTTGAATATGCCAACAAAAAAATAACAGTAGTTCATGGGTCTTTTTTTAATATATCTCAATTTATTTTTAAATCTACTCCATGGCATTGTAAGCAACCCAATTTTGAGGCGACCAACAGCAACGTAATTATTGGTGGACATTGTGGTTTACCTTTTCACCATAAAGAAAACGATAACCTTTGGATAAATCCCGGAGTTATTGGAATGCCTGCAAATGATGGCACTCCAAATGTTTGGTATGTTATTATAGATGATAGTAATAATTTTTTTAACTTTAAACATTACACTTTAAATTATAATTATACGTTAACTCATAAATTAATGAAAAACGGCTTTTTACCCGAAGCATATGCCAAAACAATAGTTACTGGAATTTGGGACAACACAGAAATTTTACCCGAATTAGAAAGTAGACTGCAAGGCTTAAGTGTTCAATTATGAAAATATTATTATTTACAATAATCGGTAGTTTAACTTTAGTTCTTCACGCTCAAAAAACGCTTTCAAATTTGTTAGAAAAACACAATATAGAAAGTATTCCATACATTTCCATTGATTCATTAGCTGCAAATCAAAACAGATTTATTCTATTAGATGCACGAGAAAAAAACGAATATAAAATCAGCCATTTAGAAAAAGCTATTCATGTTGGGTATAATCATTTTAAAATAGATAGTGTTCAAAAAAAAATTCCCAATAAAACAACAAAAATAGTTGTGTATTGCTCATTAGGAATTCGTTCAAAATCTATTACAGACAGTCTCTTAAAAGCAGGCTACACAAATGTTAAAAACTTATATGGTGGTATTTTTGAATGGAAAAATAATAGTTTACCAATTTACAATACCTCAGAAAAAGAAACAGACAGCATTCATGCATTTTCTAAAAAATGGCATAAATGGCTAAAAAAAGGGATACAAATATATGACTAAAGAACTCATTATTGTTTTTGTAAAAAACATAAAATTAGGAAAAGTAAAAACCCGATTAGCAAAAACCATTGGCAACCAAGGGGCTTTTGAAGTATATACTGAACTGGTAAAAGTTACTGAAACAGCTACTAAAGACATAACCACCGATAAGCGCATTTATTTCTCGGATGCTATTGTTGACAATCAATGGAAAAACAATTATAAAACCGTTCAACAAGGTGAGGATTTAGGTAAACGCATGAAAAATGCATTCAAGAAAGGTTTTGATGATGGTTATAAACGTATTGTTTTAATAGGTTCTGATTTACCAGACATCAATTCAAAACATATTCAAAATGGGCTGAATGCTTTAAATGATAACGAGGTTGTTTTTGGTCCAGCTGAAGATGGTGGTTATTACCTCATCGGGCTCAACAAGCTCTATCCATTTATTTTTGAAAACAAACCTTGGAGTCAAACACATTTATTAAAAGACACACTCCACGAATTACAACAAAAAAACATACCTTACAGCTTATTACAAACCTTAAATGACATAGACACATTTGAAGACTTAAAAGCATCCAACTTCTACCATTCAAACGAAACGTTAAAAAAAAGAATACAACAATTAAATGATTAAGTACATAGAAGAAACTGTAACCTATTTACAGGATAAAGGATTTGAAAACCCGGAAATCGGTATCATTCTTGGCACCGGACTTGGGCAACTTATTGATGAAATAGACATACTAAAAGAAGTAAGCTATAACCACATTCCTAATTTCCCAACAGCCACCGTTGAGTTTCACAAAGGCAAACTCATTTATGGCATATTAGAAGGCAAAAAAGTAGTGGTAATGCAAGGACGCTTTCATTTATATGAAGGCTACACCTTGCAAGATGTCACTTTTCCTGTTCGTATTATGGAAAAGTTAGGCATTAAAACCTTATTAGTTTCAAACGCAGCTGGTGCCATTAATTTAGATTTTAAAAAAGGCGAATTAATGCTTATTGTAGATCACATCAACCTCCAAGGAAGCTCTCCTCTTGCCTTTAAAGGTGTTTCGCTTTTAGGCGAACGCTTTACAGACATGAGTGCGCCCTACAACACCCAAATCAATTCTAAATTCAAAGCCATTGCTAAATCTAACAATATCAAACTACACGAAGGAGTTTATGCCAGCGTTGTAGGTCCACAACTGGAAACTAAAGCAGAATACAAAATGCTAAAAATAATTGGCGCTGATGCCGTAGGCATGAGTACAGTTCCTGAAATTATAGTAGCCAACCACCTAAAACTAAAAGTTGCTGCCGTGTCAGTTCTAACAGATGAATGCGACCCAAACAATTTAAAGCCAGTTGATATATCAGAAATTATAGCCATGGCAAACAAAGCAGAACCAAACATGATTACGCTTTTTAAATCACTAATAAAAACGATTTAATAATGCTATAATTAGCAATAGAGATAATCACAAAACACATGATATAAAACCTAAACTACTTATGACATATGAAATGCTAAACATAAAAGTTCCGCATTTCAATCCTAACAACTTATTGTGGCGGATGTTGTTAGCCTATAATCGCCATTTCATTATTGCCCATGGAAAAATATTTAAACATCATAAAAAACTCCTATTCTGGTTATTGGAATTATCTTAAAAATGAAGTTCTTTTTCCAAACCACTGGGACAATTATTTTTATGGACTCATTGCCATTTCACTTATTGTTTGGATTTTGGAAATTATTTTCCCTTGGCGAAAAAACCAATCTATTTTCAGAAAAGACTTTTGGTTAGATATATTTTATATGTTCTTTAATTTCTTTTTATTAAACCTTATTGTTTTGATTGCATTATCAAATACGGCAGCAGAAATTTTAAACGACATATTAAAAACTATAGGATTATCGCTTACTAAATTTCAACTTTTTAATGTAAATAATTTACCTAAATGGGCTGGATTGATAATATTCTTTCTTATATCAGATTTTGTACAATGGAATACTCACCGCCTTTTGCATCGGGTTCCATTTTTATGGAACTTTCACAAAGTACATCATTCTGTTAAAGAAATGGGGTTTGCCGCACATTTACGCTATCATTGGATGGAACCTGTAGTTTACAAATCATTGCTTTACATTCCCATTGCTATCATTGGGAACTACAATGCTAAAGATGTTGCTTTTGTGTATTTTTTTGCCATTGTAATAGGGCATTTAAATCATGCCAACTTAGGATGGGATTACGGTATTTTAAAATTTATTTTAAACAACCCTAAAATGCACATTTGGCATCATGTAAAAGAATTACCTAAACATGTTAGGTATGGTATGAACTATGGACTAACATTAAGTATTTGGGATTATCTTTTTAAAACAAATTACATCCCACATGACGGGAAGGATATTGAATTAGGTTTTGAAGGTGATGACGTTTTTCCTAAAGATTTTTTTAGGCAGGAAATATATCCTATATCTAAAAAGCCTAAATAGTTTTCACTTAGGCACCAACCCTTAAACACTATCAAATGAAATACGGTCTTTATTTTTTGATTACCATCCTGTCAATCTCAGCATTTAGTTCAAATAAAACCGCAAGGACATTTGATCATTCTATTTGGAATAACTTACTTCAAAAGCATGTTTCTGAAAATGGCCAGGTAAATTATAAAGGCTTTAAATCTAATATAAACTTATTACAACAATATATAACTACTTTAAGTAATACCACACCTAACGAAACTTGGAACAAAAACGAAAAACTTGCCTATTGGATAAATGCATACAATGCTTTGACTGTAGATCTTATTTTACAGAACTACCCTGTAAAAAGTATTAAAAACATAGACAAACCTTGGGATCAGCGTTTATGGAAATTAGGCAACAAATGGTATAACTTAAATGATATTGAACATGATATTTTAAGAAATATGAATGAACCTCGCATTCATTTCGCTATTGTTTGTGCTTCCTTTTCATGCCCAAAATTGCAAAATGAAGCTTATATTGCATCAAATATAGAACAGCAACTTACTAAAGCTACTTATGAATTTTTAAATGATCATAATAAAAACAGTATTTCTGAAAACAACTTAGAACTTTCAAAAATATTTCAATGGTTTGCCAAAGATTTTAAACAAAACAGCTCTCTGATTGATTTTTTAAACAAATATTCAGACATTAGAATATCTAAAAATGCAAAAAAACGTTTTAAAGATTATAATTGGAACTTAAATGAATCGTACTAAAAAAATATGAAAACACATATCTTACTTTTAATCACCTCCTTTTTATTCCTTTCTTCTTGTAAAAACAACACTTCAAACCAGAATGCACAATCTGAAATAGACAAACTGAATACTTTTTTTCAAAAGACATATGATGAGGATGTAGCAGAGTCTCCAATGCAACAAACAAGATTAGGCTTAAAAACAGAAAACTATGGAAAATGGGATGATATTTCAGATAAAAAACGCAAAAAAAAAATTAGCTGTTATTAAAAGCAGATTGGCATATTTAAACGATTCAATCAATGTAGATTTATTAGATAAAACAACATCCCTAAGTTACAAATTAGCAAAAGAGACCTATCAGAATTATATTTCAGACTTTAAATATCGCTTATATAATTATCCGATAAATCAAATGTTTGGATGGCATTCAAACATACCTGCATTTTTAATAAATATGCACAAAGTTTCAGATACTAAGGATGCAGAAGCTTACATCTCAAGATTAAAAAATACCTCAATATTGTTTTCTCAATTAGAAAATGAGCTCATACTAAGAGCTGAAAAAGGAATAATGATTCCTAAATTTGTTTTTGAGTTAGTAATTAACGATTGTAGAAATATAATATCAGGCACTCCTTTTGACAATACGAATTCAGCAAGTCCTATTATCGAAGATTTTATTAAAAAAGTCAATAAATTGGATATGAGTACTGAAGAAAAAGAGGAACTAATTGAAAAGGCAAATGAAGCACTACTCAACCATGTTAAACCTGCTTACACATCGTTAATAGCTTTGTTAAACGTACAAAAAGAACAAGCGACAACTGATATTGGTATATGGAAATTCCCTGATGGTAAGGCTTTTTACAATAACAAATTACAACGAACCACCACAACAAACATGACTGCAGATGAGATTCATGAATTGGGTTTAAGTGAGGTTAAACGCATTCATGATGAAATGCGTTCTATAATGAAAACTGTAGAGTTTGAAGGAAGCCTACAGGACTTTTTTACATTTATGAAGGAAAGTGAGCAGTTTTATTATCCAGACACTCCTGATGGAAAAAAAGCATACATAGCAGATGCCATAAAACTGATTGAGACCATGAAAACAAAATTAGATGAGTTATTTATTACAAAGCCAAAAGCTGACATAGTAGTAAAAGCTGTAGAGGCATTCAGGGAAAAAAGTACAGGAAAAGCATTTTACCAAAGAGGCACTCCAGATGGTAGTAGACCAGGTATTTTCTATTCCAATTTATACGACATGAAATCCATGCCAAATTATCAAATGGAAGCTTTAGCCTATCACGAGGGCATTCCTGGACATCATATGCAGCTTTCCATAGCACAAGAAATGGAAGAACTTCCCATGTTTAGAAAATTTGCTAAATATACAGCTTATACTGAAGGATGGGGTTTGTATACTGAATTATTACCTAAACAAGTTGGCATGTATAGTAACCCGTATTCAGATTTTGGTCGTCTAACCATGGAATTATGGCGAGCCTGTAGGTTGGTAGTAGATACAGGTATTCATGATAAAAAATGGACAAAAGAACAAAGTATTAACTTTTACGTTGAAAATACTCCTAATGCCAAATTAGATGCGATAAAAATGGTAGAACGCCATATTGTGATGCCAGGGCAAGCTACAGCCTATAAAATTGGAATGAACAAAATTCTTGAATTAAGAGAAGACGCTAAAACTCAATTAAAAGATAAATTTGATATTAGAGAATTCCATGACGTTGTACTTACTAATGGCGTTGTTCCTTTAAATGTTTTGGAAGAATTAGTAGAAGAATGGATACTCTTAAAATTAAACTAATTGTATTTAAATTAGAAAATTGGCTATCAACAAGACACCTTATAGATTATCCATTATCATTCCCACGCTGAATGAAGCCAATAACATATTCAACCTGTTAAATAATCTCACTAAAAATTCATCAAATAAAAACATATCAGAAATAATTGTCGTAGATGGAGGAAGCACGGATAAAACAAAAAAAATAGTTTCTAATTATAATAACATCATTCTATTAACTTCTGAAAAAGGACGTGCCAAACAAATGAATCTAGGTGCTAAAGCAGCTACAGGAAACATCCTTTATTTTTTACATGCAGACTCTTTTCCTCCTCAAAAATTTGATGAATTAATCATTAACGAAGTACAAAAAGGCAACGAAGCTGGCTGTTTTAGAATGCAATTTGACAGCTCTCATTGGTGGCTACTATTAGCTGGTTGGCTTACAAAATTTAACTGGCGCGCTTGTCGTGGAGGCGACCAAAGCCAGTTTATTACTAAAACATTATTTAATATTATTGGAGGTTTTAACGAACGCTATATTATATATGAAGATAATATTTTAATCAACGAGCTTTATGCTAGAAATCAATTTGTTGTTATAAATAAAAAACTAAAAACTTCAGCCAGATTATATAATAAACATGGTATTTGGAAAATACAATATCACTTCTTAATTATTCATGTAAAAAAATGGCTTGGTGCTTCTGCAGATGATATCTATCTATATTATAAAAAGAATATCTATTAATTTTTAAACTTTATTTCGGCCTTTTTCATTTGGATACAACAACGGCAAATTATCACTTTGATATATTTTTTTAGTATTTATTTCTAACCCTGTTAATTTCCCTCTAAATGCTGCTCCAGTATCTATGTTCCAAACATTAGCAGCACGCATAGGTAATTCTGAATTAAAATTAGTTGTTGGAGTATGTCCTATAAAAATTTCTTTGTAGTGTTTTAATCTTTTCGGATAAATTTCAGAATCTTCAGTTAGGGTTTTATCCATGGTTAACACCATTTCCCAAAGGGTTCTATCAAAATAAAAAGTCGTTTCAAAAACTTCTTTTTCAACACCATGCATGGATGTAAAGCCTGCATGAAGAAACAGCCTATTTTCATCATCTAAATAATATAATGGCATACTGTTAAAAAACTGGAAATGGGCTTTTTTTTCTACATCTGAAAACCCCACATAACTCTCCATAGTTTCTTTGCCTCCATGCATGTACCACGTTAAATCTACCTTTTCAGATTTTAACCACTCTTGACACCAAACATCATGATTACCTTTTATAAATACACACTTTATCTTTTCAGATAATTCTATTAAAAACTGTACTACTTGAGCAGATTCACTCCAACCATCAACATAATCGCCTACAAAAATAAGGGTGTCTTCCTCTGTAACTTCCATTTTATTAAGCACCTGAATTAATGCTTTTAATCCTCCGTGAATATCTCCAATTGCAAAAACCCTCATAAAATTATTTTTTGGCAAAATTAAAGTTTTCTATAAAAATGTGGCAATTATAACATTAAATTAAGATTAAAATAATCATTAGCTATCTACCAAACAACTATTTAGGAAAAATCTTTAATAATTCACAAATCTTAATTACATTAGGAAAAATTATTCTAAGCTACCTAAATATAAACTACATTGAAAATTAAAAAAGTATTAGTCGCCAATCGAGGTGAAATTGCAATCAGGATTTTTAGAGCCTGTACTGAAATCAATATTAAAACTGTTGGAATATACACTTTTGAAGACAGATATTCCCTCCATAGATATAAAGCTGACGAGTCTTATCAAATAGGCGAAGACAACGAACCTCTAAAACCTTATTTAAACATTCATGCTATTGTAAAAATAGCACTTGACAATGGTGTAGATGCCATACACCCTGGTTATGGTTTTTTATCTGAAAATGCTGATTTTGCACAAGCCTGTGAGGACAATGGTATTATTTTCATAGGACCAAAGGTATCTGTTTTAAAATCATTAGGTGATAAAATCACAGCCAAAACAGTAGCTGTTGCTAATGATATTCCTATTATTAAAAGTAATGACAAAACACTAAAGGACATTGACACAGCTTTATCCGAAGCTAAAAAGATTGGATACCCTTTAATGCTTAAAGCAGCTTCTGGTGGTGGCGGACGCGGTATGCGTGTTATAAGAACAGAAGATGAATTAAAAAGAGCTTTTAATGAAAGTAAGCGTGAAGCTTTAAATGCTTTTGGAGACGATACTGTGTTTTTAGAAAAGTTTGTTGAAAACCCAAAACATATTGAAATTCAAATTGTAGCAGATAACCATGGCAATACTGTTCATCTATTTGAACGCGATTGTTCGGTACAAAGACGCTATCAAAAGGTTATTGAATTTGCGCCTTCTTTTGGATTAAGTGATGATACAAAACAAGCATTATACACTTATGCCATTAACATATGTAAAGCTGTAAATTATAATAACATTGGTACTGTTGAATTTTTGGTAGATGATGATGCTTCAATTTACTTTATTGAAGTAAACCCAAGAGTACAAGTAGAACATACAGTTACTGAAGTTATAACCAATATAGATTTAATAAAAACTCAGATATTTATTGCTGGTGGTTACAAACTTTCAGATGAGCAAATAAAAATACCTAACCAAAATGCTATAACAATAAGTGGTTTTGCTCTACAATGTAGAATTACAACCGAAGACCCACAAAACGATTTTAAACCCGATTACGGAACTGTTTCTGCATACCGAAGCGCTTCTGGCTTTGGTATACGTCTAGATGCAGGAAGCATCTATCAAGGGGCTATTATTTCACCATTTTTTGACTCTATGCTTGTAAAAGTAACGGCACACGGAAGAACTTTAGATGGTGCCAGTAGAAAAATTCGTCGTGCCTTGGCAGAATTTAGAATTAGAGGTGTAAAAACAAACATGCCTTTTCTTGATAATATTTTAAAACATGAAACTTTTAGACAAGGAAAAGTAACGGTAAACTTCATCAAATCTAATCCAGATTTATTTATATTTAAAGCTCCAAAAAACAGGGCAACTAAATTAATAACTTATTTAGGAGACATTGTTGTAAACGGAAATAGTGATGTAAAAAAAATCGATCATTCTAAAAGCTTCGTAAAACCTAAAATACCAAAATTTGATTCAAACATTGAATATCCCCAAGGCACCAAAGATTTACTAACTAAATTAGGTCCAGAAAAATTCTCAGAGTGGCTAAAAAATGAAAAGAAAGTTCATTTTACAGATACCACTATGCGAGATGCTCACCAAAGTTTATTAGCAACTAGAATGCGTACGTACGATATGCTAAAAGTTGCAGAAGGCTACGCCAAAAACCATCCAAATATTTTTAGTATGGAAGTTTGGGGTGGTGCCACTTTTGATGTTTGTTTAAGATTTCTTCAAGAAAACCCATGGGAAAGGCTACGTATGTTACGAAAAGCCATGCCTAATTTACTATTACAAATGCTTATTAGAGGTTCAAATGGTGTAGGTTACAAAGCCTATTCAGACAATATTATAGGAGAGTTTGTTGAACAATCTTGGGAAAATGGTGTGGATATTTTTAGAATTTTTGACTCACTAAACTGGATGAAATCTTTAGCTCCTTGTATAGAACATGTTCGTACCCGAACCGAAGGTTTAGCCGAAGGCTCTATTTGTTATACCAATGACATTTTAAATCCAGAAAACACCAAATACAACCTTAAATACTATATCGATCTTGCAAAAGAAATTGAGAGCGCTGGTGCTCATATTTTGGGTGTAAAAGACATGGCTGGTTTATTAAAACCATATGCAGCCTATGAGCTTATTTCAGCATTAAAATCTGAAATCAACATCCCAATTCACTTACATACTCACGATACCTCATCCATACAATCTGCTACTTATTTAAAAGCTATTGAAGCAGGTGTTGATGTTATTGACGTAGCATTAGGAGGCATGTCTGGACTAACATCGCAGCCCAACTTCAATTCTATTGTTGAAATGTTAAAGTTCCAAGATAGAGCAAGTTCTATTAATATTGATTCATTAAATGAATATTCTAATTATTGGGAATCCGTAAGAGAATACTATTACCCATTTGAATCTGGTTTAAAATCTGGTTCCGGCGAGGTATTTAAACACGAAATACCAGGAGGTCAATATTCCAACCTAAAACCACAGGCACAAGCATTAGGATTGGAAGATCGTTTTCATGAAATCACCAAAATGTATGGTGAAGTCAATAAACTTTTTGGAGATATTGTTAAAGTGACCCCAAGTTCTAAAGTGGTAGGTGATATGGCTCAGTACCTGGTCAGTAACAACTTAACCATTCAAGATGTGATAGAACGAGGAGACAGTATTTCTTTTCCGCAATCTGTAGTTGATTTATTTAAAGGCGAGTTAGGTCAGCCAGTTGGAGGTTTCCCTGAAAAACTTCAAAAATTAATTCTAAAAGACCAAAAACCATATACTGATAGACCCAATGCACACATACCCCCTTTGGACATTGATGCAGAATACAAAGCTTTCAAAAAAATATTTGAATATGATTTGAGTCGCAAAATTGATTTTACTGATTTTTTATCTTACCAACTTTACCCTAAAGTGTTTACAGATGCCTTCAATAAGCATTTAAAATACGATAACCTTATGAATCTTCCAACAAAAAATTTCTTTTACGGCATGGAATTAGGAGAAGAAATTATTGTTGAATTAGACAAAGGTAAAACACTCCTTATTACATTAGAATCTATAGGAAAAGCTAATGATGAAGGTTTTGTAACCGTATACTTTAAAGTAAACGGACAAGGTAGAATAGTAAAAATAAAAGACCACTCCATTAAAGTAGATAAAATTGAAAACATAAAAGCCGATAAAACTGATGACAATCAAATTGGGGCACCTCTGCAAGGTATGTTATCAACCATTTTAGTTAAACAAGGTGACAAAGTAATAAAAAACCAACCTCTATTTATTATAGAGGCCATGAAAATGGAAACCACTATTACAGCTGCAACTGATGCTACAGTAAAGAAAATAGTTTTAGAAACTGGATTTATGGTTAATTCTGAAGACTTAGTTATTATTTTGAAATAAGCGAATCGTATTTTATTTTCTAAAATCATTAAATAAAAACACCTCTTTAAACACTTGTTTTACTTTGTATTACAAGTGTTATTTATTCCTAATAAACAATTCATATCATAAGTAAAATACGTTTAATGGCGAACCATTAAAAACAAGATTTTCCAATCACTGACATCTTTACGCTTAATTATTCCAGCAAACGTTATCAAGTCATTGAAGACAATGGAGATGGCACTTACCAAATATACATAGAGAATTTTGATAATGGGCTTGGTAAAACAGTGCTTATATTGAATTGACCTACGATGCTAATACAAATGAAGTTGTAAGTATTGATGATTATTATGCTAATTATTACATGACTATGGTGACAGAAGTAGAATTAATGATTCTTATTTTAACAGTAGTTCTGATGTTTAAAAAATAGAAATCAAACCCATTAACGTAGAAACAGGAGAAACCTCTTTTGTTTATACTATTTCATATTCGGCTAATAATAATAATAATAATAATAGTACCTTATCTATTTATGGCACAGCAGGAACATTTAAAATAGAATATGAAGGCACCTTAACAACTTATAAAGAATACCCTGTTGAATAACTAATATTAAAAAATAATTAAAAAGACAGTCTTTTTTATTTTCCTTAATCTACCCAAAACATTAATTTATAGATAGCATAACGCTTAACCTAAGCAGTGTCAATCTTCACAAAAAAGTTAGCAACAACATAGCCTACAATCAAACAACCAAATTTTATTCTCGTATTTTTTTACACATTTTTTAATCATGTTGTTTACAGATAATTCACATCGAAAACCAACGACAAAATACAATTATAACCGTTTAATAAACAAATGATTACTAATTTTTATATAGTATTTTTTTTGTTTGTTTTTTACTTTTTAAACAGTATATTTGGTAAACCAATCTGGAAAACCAATAAGAATAGCCAGGTAAAACAAACTAAAATATGATTAGTAAACTATGCTTTATTTCTCATAAATATATAATCATTACCAATTTAAAAAACTATACTAATGAAAAAAATTACTACTTTTTTGTTATTTCTGTTCACCTTATCTACAATAGGACAAAACATGACTTATAACATTGATGACCCAAAAGATTTACAAAAAACATTTTACCAACCAGGAGATCATATTATATTAAAAAATGGCATCTACGATACCGATGGCCGTGCAGTATTTATGGGTTCAGGAACTGCTGAAAACCCTATAGTCTTTAGAGCGGAAACACCAGGAGGTGTAATCTTTACTGGAGGCATGCAACTAAACATAGGTGGAGAGACTGATGATACTACAGGTGAAATACTTGCAACTGGCGAATATTTGATAGTTGATGGTTTTCATTGGAAAGGAGGCTACGGCTCTAGTAGCGTTATAGAATTTAGAAATAGTTATGATCACGCACGTAATAGCACCATCCAAAATTGTGTGATGGATGGTTTAGGGGTAGACATAAATGATACTGAAATAGGAGTCAGTGAAAAACATAACTGGATTCAGATGTATGGGTATTTCAATACTGTAATTAACTGTTCGTTTATGAATAAAGTAACTTCTGGAAATATGATTTTGGTGGATTTAGCATATAATGAATGGGCACCACCACATAGAGAGCCAGAAGAAGGCGAACCAGATAACGGATATCAAACAGTTAATACAAGCTGCAATACAGTGGGGCATACCATTAGTAATAATTATTTCTATAACTATCAAAAAGTGAATTCTTCTTATGAAAACTCAGGAGATAGTGAAACAATACGTATAGGTACAAGTTCTAATCAGAACATTCATAGTGGCACGACAGTTAGTAACAACTATTTTGTTCAAGCTGATGGCGAAAACGAAATTATTACAAATAAAAGCAAGTACAATAAATATATTAATAACACCTTCCGAAGGTCTAGAGGTTCTCTGGTACTCAGACATGGTTCTCACGCTACCGTAGAAGGCAACTATTTTTTAGGGGAAAATGTAGATGGTACAGGGGGAATTAGAATTGTTGATAGTAATCATACGATTACCAATAATTACATTCAAGATTGTATAACAATTATTGATCAAGCTAAATGGAATAATGGTATAACATTTATGGGTGGTAAAGCGGCAGCTGCAGTTGATTGTAATTCATCAAGCATGTCAAATGGTTATCAAAAATCAGAAAACATCAACCTTTCTAATAATACAATTATAAATACCAATGCGCCTTTGTTTTATAACGTAAATACAGATCATGACAACAATGTTACAGGAACAATTTCAAATAACTTAATTTATTTTACACCCTCATACCCTGCAGAAAAACTAACTCCAGTTATTTCTGGTGACACTCCAACTTCTTACTCTGATATTGGTACAAATGCCGCGTTAACTTATACTGGTAATGTTTATACTGGAACTACCTTGGGAGCAACAAATACTGGTTTTGAAGAAAAAACTGAAATTATAGCTAATCTAATACCTAATGGTGACATTTTTACTTTTTCAGGGACTGGATATGAGGGTAAAGGTGCAGACATGGGAGCTTATACACCAATAACTGATGATATGGTTGGCTACGGCATAGGAGCTTGTTTTACAAATAATTTAGGTGTTAATATATTTGATGGCGATTGCTCCATTGAAATACCTGAATCTATAGTTATAAGCAATTTACAACCTCTCTCCAATGCTGAAGCTAATTATGATATTACTGTAAATGCCAATGTAGGTTGGACTGCCGTTTCAAACAACGATTGGATTACTATAGATATAAGCGCTGGTACTGGAGATGCCACTATTTCTGTTTCGGTTACTCAAAACACAGAAACAAGTAGTAGAGTTGGTTCAATTACTTTCACACAAGTTGCTGGAGGTAGTGATATTGTTAGAAACTTAACTATTACACAAGAAGGTATAAGTTTAACAGATTTATATAATTTAATTAATACGGGTGAATCAGGTGACCTTGTGAAAGTATTCTCTTATTCTAAGCAAGAGGATAAAGAAGGAAAAACAAATATTGCTACAAACACATTGGACAAAAATTTTAATACTGTTTGGGCTGCCGACGATGACAGTGTACCAACAGGAGACTATAAATCTGATGGCGAATATGTTATTTATAATCTAAATGATGAATATAAACTTGATTTAATACAAATTGCTACAGATGATAAGGCTGACCCCTATGGATTACAAATTTGGGTTTCTACAACTGGAACAGATCCTTCAGATTTTACAATGGTACTACCAACTAGTGGAGACTTATTAATTACAACAACCACAGGTATTCGTGAAGCCTATGACCAATATGAAGTTTCTACAAATGCACGGTATGTGAAATTAATTGTTTTTGGAAGGTTTAATGGCACTGCTGACACAAGAAAAAGTCAATGGAGTAATATTTCAGAAATAGAATTTTACGGAACGTCTACAACACTATCTACCCATGATTTTTCAGTAAATAATATAATACTATTTCCAAATCCAGTAAGTAATGGTTTATTATATCTAAATAAACAGTCTATTGATTTTGATGAACTAACTATTTATAATGTTTCTGGGAAAACTATTTTAACAAAAAAACTTAATTCATCATTAAAAAAAGAAAGCATTGATATTTCTTCTATTTCGGAAGGTTTATATTTTGTAGAAGTTAAAAAAGGAAGTTTTAGATCCGTAAATAAAATTGTTGTTTCAAAACAATAATTAGTTGACAAAATTTATTTTTATAAAACCCCAGATAAATAATTGTTCTGGGGTTTTTTCTCTTACTCACTTTGAAAACACGTTGTAATGTTCTTTTATTAGTAGCTCCACTGGTTTGTTTTGAGGTGTAAACCTATCATTATTTTCACCACCAGCAACTTCATGGTTATGATGCCATTTCCATACAAATCCTCCAGCAAACCAATCTTCATTCCAAAAGGCTTCAAATAGAGCATGTGTAGCATTATTTTGTGCTTCCAGATTTATATTACCCATATCCCGATCACTTTTCCAAGGTGCTTTCCCTGAATAATCCACACTTCTATAGCCAAACTCTGTAAATAAAATAGGCTTATGATATTGAATTGAAAATTTGTGAATATTACTTTTATACATTTCCCAGCCCTCTAAACACTCTTTAATTGTTGGTGTTTTACTATCACTCACTGGAAAATAAGCATCTATTCCAATATAATCCATTTGATTCCAAAAAGTTGTTTTTTCATATTCATTCCAATTAGCAGCATAAGTCAATTTTCCTTTATAAATTTTCTTAATACTTATTATTAATTCATTCCAGTACGCAGGTCTATGCGCTACAAATTTTTCAAGTTCAGTTCCAATACAAAAAACATCAACTTTTTTAGTTTCTGCCAGTTTAGCATATTCTAAAACAAACTTAGAATAAGAAACTTCCAAAGTTTGCCAATCAGCCTCAGTTTGCATATTTATTTCACCTGTAAAATAACCTCCTCTCACCCAAATCTGAGGTTTAAGCATGATTTTAATAGATTGCTCTTGCAACTCTTCTATATACTGTTTAGCACCAAAAACACGTTCACCAATCCATTGCCTTTCAGTATTAAAAGTTATTTCTGGGTCTGTTAAATTTCTAATAAAACCAAATGGCATGATAGCTGCATAATTTGCATTTATAGCAACAACAGGTTTTGTATGCTTGTCAGAAATTAATTCTCTAGAAGCTACAAAACTCACTCCATTAATCTTTTGTGTTTGTGTAGTACATGATTGATTAATCAACAAGATGACTCCTATTAAAATTTTAAATCTATTCATCAAATGAAGTAACTTATTTTTTAAATTTAAATAATAGCACGAAAAGATAACTATAATTCCTTACAGTTGTATTTTAGTTTATAAACATTCTAAATTAATACACTCAGTTTAAGTTATTACCTTTAACTTCGACATAATACCAAATATGCAATAAAATGGAACACATTGTTATTATAGGAAATGGCATTTCTGGAGTTACCGCAGCAAGACACATTCGTAAACTTTCCGATAAAAAAATTACCATCGTTTCCTCCGAAACCGATTATTTCTTTTCGCGCACTGCATTAATGTATGTATATATGGGGCACATGAAATTTGAACATACGCAGCCCTATGAAAATTGGTTTTGGAAAAAAAATAATATTGAACTCAAAAAGGGCTATATAAAAACGGTTGACTCAAAAAATAAAATACTGCATTTTGCAAAAGGAAAAACATTGTTATATGACAAATTAATCATTGCTACTGGAAGTAAGCCTAATAAGTTTGGTTGGCCAGGACAGGATTTAAAAGGCGTTATGGGTATGTACCACAAACAAGATTTAGAAAACCTCGAAAAATATGCTCCTAATAATAAGGTTTGCAAACGAGCTGTAATAGTTGGTGGTGGGTTAATTGGTATTGAAATGGCAGAAATGTTACACTCCAGGCATATACCCGTTACTTTTTTAGTCCGTGAAAATAGTTTTTGGAACGGTGTTTTACCAGAACAAGAGTCCGCAATGATTAATAAAGAAATTATTGAAAATGGTATTGATTTACGATTGTCTACTAATTTAAAAGAAATTATTTCTGACGAAAACGGCCAAGTAAAATCTGTCATTATTGATGGAACAAATGAAGAAATTCCTTGTCATGTTGTAGGACTAACAGCTGGAGTTTCACCAAACATAGATTTCTTAAAAAATTCTGACATAGAACTTGGGAGAGGCGTAATAGTGAATCGCTTTTTAGAAACCAACATTCCTGATATTTATGCAATTGGCGATTGCGCCGAACAAAAGAAAGGCATTAACCAACGTAAGCCTATTGAAGCCGTTTGGTATACAGGCCGCATGATGGGAGAAACCATAGCACAAACTATTTGTGGCAACCATATTCAATATAATCCAGGGCATTGGTTTAACTCTGCAAAATTCTTCGATATTGAATATCAAACATATGGCTGGGTATGGGCACAACCTAAAGATAACGAAGCTCGATTTTACTGGGAGAGTGAAAAAAAATGTATTCATATCAATTATGATAAAAATACTCGCCAATTTATTGGTATTAATAATTTTGGTTTACGGATGCGTCACGAATTTTTTGATAGGGTTTTAAAAGAAAAACGTTCTATAGATTATGTTTTAGAACATTTGGCGGATGCAAATTTTAATCCTGAATTTTATAAACTTCATGAAAAGGACATTGTGGCAAAATTCAATAAAGAGAACAACACATATATTCAACTAAAAAAGAAAAGCTGGAAACGCATTTTTAAAACCTCATAAATAAATCACCATGAAAAACATTCAAAACATCGGACTTGGTTTATTTTTAACAGGTCTTGCTATCTTTATTTCACTTATATTTTTAGGGAAATATGAACTCACTCCAAAATTATTTGATGAAATAATATCTCAAAAGGGTATTGAAAGCGAACTTTTTATTAATGATTTAAATGAAAATGTGGTTGGAAAAGAATTTTCAAGTCCTTTTTCATTTTCATCAAAAATTACCTCAGCAGTTAAAAATGCCAATACAATTCATGAGGAAAAAAAGGAATGGCATAAAAAAATATGGAGTAAACCTCATAGTTTCGTTTATGAAATTGCAAAACAAGCTGGTACTGGAGTTATAAAAGAAAACAAATGGTTATTTTGGTGGCTTACTTTTGGCTTAAGTATTTTAGGTGCTTTATTATATATTATCCCAAATGTTATAATCTTAGGTCCACCAGGGATTAAAAACAATGGCATTTATCATAAAGCTGCTACCAATAGAGGATGGATTGGTTGGTCCGCTTTTGTGTTTTTAGTTAGCTTTTATTTGCTATTATATTTTCGTCCTGATTACATTGTTAATTGGAGCTATATTGTAGACCCTATTAGTTTAAATTTAAGTGGTCATTTAGCAAGTCAATGGTTTTTGTATGGCTTTTTATATTGCACCGTCATGATTGTCATGGCAGTACGAATGTACATAAAGTACCGACATAATAAATACCAAATATTACGAACAACCTCAGTACTGTTTTTTCAAATTGTATTTGCATTTTTAATTCCTGAAATCCTTGTTCGTTTTGAAAAACCATGGTATGATTTTAAAAATGCATTTCCATTAGATTACGATTTCTTTTACAGTTGGAATTTAAATCAATTAATTGACAGCGGTGGATTGGGACTCTTTATTTTAATTTGGGGTATTATTTTAACTTTAGTAGTTGTTCCTATTATGGTTTATTTCTTTGGAAAACGCTGGTACTGTTCTTGGGTTTGTGGTTGTGGTGGTTTAGCTGAAACCTTAGGTGACCCTTACAGACAATTGTCTGATAAATCATTAAATGCCTGGAAACTGGAACGCTGGTTGGTTCATGGTGTATTGGTATTTGTATTAATCATGACAGGGTTTACATTATATTCTTATTTTTCTGGAGCGCAAATGGTTATAGGTATTAAAACCCAAACCATCCAAGATATTTATGGCCTTTTAATCGGTTCCTTTTTTGCTGGCGTTATTGGCACAGGCTTCTATCCTATTTTTGGAAATCGCGTTTGGTGCCGTTTCGGTTGTCCTCTTGCTGCTTATTTAGGTATTGTACAACGATTTAAATCACGATTCAGAATTACCACAAATGGAGGACAATGTATTTCCTGCGGTAATTGTTCAACGTATTGTGAACAAGGTATAGACGTGCGTGCTTATGCCCAAAAAGGTGAAAATATTATACGCGCTAGCTGTGTTGGCTGTGGTATCTGTAGCGCTGTTTGCCCAAGAGGTGTTTTAAAATTAGAAAATGGCCCTGAAGAAGGTCGTATTAATCCAACCGATATTTTATTAGGAAATGATGTAAATTTAATGGATTTGGTGAATAGAAAGTAGTTTTTTAATCAATAAATCTCTATATTGTTTAGCTTAATAGTTGGCTTTTTAAATTTTAAAAGTTAAATCATTTAAAATAATGATTTAACTTTGTATTACTAAAACAACCAAAACCAACTCACCGACTTTCAATGACCAAAATAAAAGTCATCATTCCTGCATATAATGAAGCAGACTCTATAGCGCTTGTAATTCAAGATATCCCAAAAAATGTTGATGAAATAATTGTTATCAGTAATAATTCCTCCGATAACACTGAAATAAATGCAAAAAATGCTGGGGCAACTGTTTTAACAGAAATCAACAAAGGATATGGTTATGCTTGTTTAAAAGGCCTAGCATACATAGCGAACCAAAAAGAAAAACCAGACATTGTAGTTTTTTTAGATGGTGATTATAGCGATTACCCACAAGAATTAACTAAAATTGTGTCCCCCATTATTCATAATAATGTAGATTTTGTAATTGGTGCAAGAACTAAAAAACTACGTGAAGCTGGCTCCATGACAATTCCTCAAATTTTCGGAAATTGGTTAGCTACCAATTTAATGCGTTTATTTTTCAATGCTAAATTTACAGACCTTGGTCCTTTTAGAGCAATAAAATACAACAAACTATTAAATCTCAGCATGACAGACAAAACCTATGGGTGGACTGTAGAGATGCAACTAAAGGTCTTAAAACACAAAATGACATACACCGAAATACCCGTAAATTATAGAAACAGAATTGGGGTGTCAAAAGTATCAGGAACTATAAAAGGTGCTATATTTGCAGGCATAAAGATATTGGGTTGGATTTTTAAATACAGCATTAAGAAATGATTTTACAAACTACGGTTATAATTATTTACACCATAGCATTAGTGCTTATATTCCTATACGCATTAGCACAATTAAATCTGTTATCTAATTATTTATCATCCAAAAGGAAAAAAGACAATTCTCCTAAATTCAATTTATCAAATCCAAACGAAGTTCCTTACATTACAATTCAACTACCTGTTTATAACGAAATGTATGTTATGGAGCGCTTGTTAGACAATATTGCTTTAATAGAATACCCAAAAGATAAATTGGAAATACAAGTGCTTGACGATTCAACTGATGAAACCTTAGAAAGCACACGCCAACATATTGAAAGTATAAAAAAAACTGGAGTAAATATTCAACATATTACCAGAACAGACCGTTCGGGTTATAAAGCAGGTGCACTTAAAGAAGGTTTAAAAATTGCTAAAGGCGAATTTATAGCTATTTTTGATTCAGACTTCCTCCCACAACCAGATTGGTTAAAACAAACGGTTCCATATTTTAAGGATAAAAAAATTGGAGTAGTACAAACCCGTTGGGGACATATTAATAGAAATTATTCCATCCTCACAAAAATTCAAGCTTTTGCTTTGGATGCCCATTTTACCTTAGAACAAACAGGCAGAAATAGCAAAGGACATTTTATCAATTTTAATGGCACCGCTGGCTTATGGCGAAAAACGTGTATTATTGATGCTGGCAATTGGGAAGGTGATACACTTACCGAAGACCTTGATTTAAGTTACCGTGCCCAATTAAAAAATTGGAAATTTAAATACCTAGAGGATGTAGAAACTCCCGCAGAGCTTCCTATAGTTATAAGTGCCGCTCGCTCACAACAATTTAGATGGAACAAGGGTGGTGCTGAAAACTTTAAAAAAATGCTTAAACGTGTTATAAATAGTAAAAACATATCTACTAAAACCAAAGTTCATGGATTACTTCATTTATTGAATAGCACCATGTTTTTAAACGTTCTTATTGTTGGTGTTTTAAGTATCCCCATGCTATATATAAAGAATGAATATGCACATTTAAGACCTTATTTTTATGTTATGAGCTTCTTTGTTTTAAGTAGTATCATATTTTTTATCTGTTATTGGTTCATGTATAAAAATGTGTATGGTGGCGGATTTAAAAATTTCATAAAATATATTGGTCTCTTTTTTGTGTTCTTCTCAATAGCTATGGGATTTTCACTTCATAACTCCATTGCTGTATTAGAAGGCCATTTAGGAAAAAAATCTGAATTTGTACGCACTCCAAAATTTAACATTAGCAAATACAAAGACAACTGGAAAACCAATAAATACATTAAAAAAAGTATATCTATAAATGTGGTATTCGAAGGTTTACTCATGCTCTATTTTGCATTTGGCATGTACAGTGCTTTTATCGTAGGCAATCAAGGTGGCGATTTTGGACTTTTCCCTTTCCACCTCATGTTATTTATAGGTTTTGGGTATGTATTTTTTAAATCCATAACGTCAAAAGCCTAATTATTAATTAAAAAGTAAAAAGGATATATTTTTCTTATTTAAATACTTCAGAAAATTTCGACTCACAAACAAATTAAAAGAAAACTACTGCTATTATTAAGGTCTTAATTTAATGTGTAAATTTTCAAATTAACCACAACAAACTCCCCTAATTTGTGAGTGTTTTTTTTGTAAAAATCAAACCTTTATTTAGGTGTTTTTTTTCATAATAAGTATCTTTGTTAGAACAACAAGCAATCATAAATTTGCTATTGTTACTTACCAAAAATGAAAAACTACAGACCCAAAAACAGATTAACATCCAAAGCATATATTGATGGTATTTTAGAAGGTGATAGAGTAATCCTTTCTAGAGCCATTACCATTATTGAGAGTAATCTGGAAAGTGATAAAGCATTAGCTAAAGAAATCATCCAAGCCATCTTACCAGTTTCTGGAAACTCTATAAGAATTGGAATAACAGGCGTACCCGGTGTAGGTAAAAGTACTTTTATTGAAGCGTTTGGAAAATATTTAATTACTAAAGGGCATAAAGTTGCCATTCTATCTATAGATCCTAGTAGTCAGCGTTCCAAAGGGAGTATTCTTGGTGATAAAACGCGTATGGAAGAACTTAGTAATTTAGAAAATGCTTATATAAGACCATCCTCCTCTGGCGAAACATTAGGTGGTGTTGCTAATAAAACCGCTGAAACCATGTTACTATGCGAAGCTTCAGGTTATGATGTAATATTAATTGAAACGGTAGGTGTTGGTCAATCTGAAACTGCTGTGCATGGTATGACGGATTTCTTTTTATTGCTTATGCTTTCTGGTGCGGGTGATGAACTTCAAGGCATAAAAAAAGGTATCATGGAAATGGCAGATATGGTGGTTATCAATAAAGCTGATGGAGACAACATACGAAATAGTGAATTGGCTCGATTGCAATATCAAAATGCATTACACATATTCCCCCAATCAGAATCAGGTTGGACTCCCGTTGTTACAAAAGCATCCTCTATCAAAAACACTGGAATTGATACCGTTTGGGATGAAGTTTTAAAATACAAAAAACTGGTATTAGAAAACGGTTACTTTGAAAAAAATAGAAACAAACAAAATATACGTTGGATGTACAATAACATAAATGATGCATTAAAACAATTATTTTATGGTTCTGCGAATATTAAACAAAAACTTTTAGATTTAGAAAATAGTGTTGTTTCTTCTGAAATATCACCCGTAAAAGCAGCACAAACTATTATGGAATCCTTCAAAAAACATCTCACTAATACTACTTCTAAATAAAAAAAACTCCAAACTGTAATATAAAATACAGATGGAGTTTTTCGTGTTGAACAAGTTTTGCTATTAATTTTGTTCCAAATATTTTTCCATTATTGAAATAGCTGCCTTAGAAATAACTGTTCCTGGACCAAAAATGGCTGCTACTTTACGTTCCAATAGATAGTTATAATCTTGTTCAGGAATAACACCTCCAGCAAACACTAATATATCTGGACGCCCTAATTTTTCTAACTCATCAATTAATTGTGGAATTAAGGTTTTATGACCCGCTGCTAAACTAGAAGCACCTACAAAATGTACATCATTTTCAATAGCTTGTTTTGCAACCTCTTCGGGTGTTTGAAACAAAGGCCCCATATCAACGTCAAAACCTAAATCGGCAAAACTGGAAGCTACAACTTTAGCACCTCTATCATGTCCATCTTGTCCCATTTTCCCTATCATAACACGTGGACGACGACCTTCAATTTCAGCAAATTTATCAGCAAGTTGTTGAGCTTTTTCAAAAGTACTATCGTTGCTAACTTCTTTTCCATAAACGCCACTTATTAGTTTTGTATTAGCTTTATGGCGTCCAAAATGAACTTCTAATGCATCTGAAATCTCACCTAATGTTGCAAAATTTTCCGCAGCAATGACTGCCAACTCTAATAAATTACCTTTCCCAGTATCTGCACATTCTGATAATGCTTTTAAATTTTCAGTAACTAAATCTTGATTTCTATTTGCTTTTAATTTATTCAAGCGTTCAATTTGAGAATTTCTAACCGCGGTATTATCTACCTCTAAAATCTCAATATTTGATTTTTCATCAGTTTTAAATTTATTAACCCCAACTAAAATATCTTGTCCAGAATCCAATCGCGCTTGCTTTCTTGCAGAGGCTTCCTCAATACGCATTTTAGGAACACCTGTTTCAATAGCTTTAGCCATGCCTCCCAACTCTTCAACTTCTTCAATTAGTGCCCAAGCTTTTTTAGCTATTTCTTTGGTAAGATATTCAACATAATATGAACCAGCCCAAGGGTCTACTGCTTTAGTTATCTGGGTTTCATCTTGGATATAAATTTGCGTATTCCTAGCAATTCTGGCCGAAAAATCAGTTGGTAAAGCAATAGCCTCATCCAGTGCATTGGTATGTAAAGATTGAGTACCTCCTAACCCTGCAGCCATAGCTTCAATACATGTTCTTGCCACATTATTAAAAGGGTCTTGCTCACTCAAACTCCAACCTGAAGTTTGACTATGTGTACGCAATGCCATTGATTTTGGGTTTTGAGGATTGAATTGTTTTATGATTTTTGCCCATAACATACGAGCTGCTCGCATTTTGGCTATTTCCATAAAATGATTCATCCCTACTGCCCAGAAAAATGATAGTCTAGGTGCAAATTCATCAATTTTTAAACCAGATGCCAGACCTGTGCGAATATATTCCAAACCATCTGCCAAGGTATATGCTAACTCAATATCTGCTGTAGCTCCAGCTTCCTGCATATGATACCCACTAATTGAAATTGAATTAAACTTTGGCATATATTTAGTTGTATACTCAAAAATATCACCAATAATTTTCATAGAAGGTAATGGTGGATATATGTATGTATTACGCACCATAAACTCTTTTAATATATCATTTTGAATCGTGCCACTTAATTGATTCAATGCAACACCTTGTTTTTTAGCGGCCGCTATATAAAAAGCCATAATAGGTAATACAGCACCGTTCATAGTCATGGAAACAGACATTTTATCTAATGGAATTTGGTCAAATAAAATTTCCATATCCAATATAGAATCAATAGCAACTCCTGCCTTTCCTACGTCGCCAGTAACGCGTGGGTGATCTGAATCATATCCACGATGTGTTGCTAAATCAAATGCAACAGAAAGACCTTTTTGTCCTGCAGCTAAATTTCTTCTGTAAAAAGCATTGGATGCTTCTGCTGTTGAAAACCCTGCATATTGACGAATGGTCCATGGTCTGGTAACGTACATGGTACTGTATGGTCCTCTAGTAAACGGAGGCAATCCAGCTGTAAAGTTTAAATGCTCTGCATCTTTTATATCATTTTTTGAAAAACTCTTTTTTACTGGAATTCCCTCAGGCGTATTCCATACCTCTTGACTATTTATAGGAGCAACGGTTTGTGACTTAGCTGATCCTAAATTTATATCTGAAAAATCTGGCTTCATATCTTTATTTTTATTATTCATCATCCCGACACATCCCGGGAATACTTACTATTGCTAAAGCGAAGTTAAACCTCTAATACTTTATATTTTTTCTGAATTTTTTTATGAATATTAGAAAGGGTTACAATAACATCTGATCTTAAATTAATGCATCCATCCAATCCTGCTTGTTTTAAAGCATCCATTAAATGTTCTGGATTTCCTGCCAATAGCAGCACTTTATCTTGATTAATGTTTCTAAACGTTTTAACAAAATCTAATGCACTCTCATCATAATCAGGATCCGAGCTACACATGATTACCACATCTGCATCTAAATTTGCGCTTTCTTTGGCTGCGATATCTGCATTATCATAACTTTTTTCCTCTAAAACATTAAAGCCACTTACACCAATAAAATCGTATGAAAATGCCGCTCGAGCTTTACGCATGGTTAAATTCCCAAAGCTTGAAAGTGCAACCACGGGGCGTTTATTTGTTTTTTCTACCAATTGTTCTGTTACCTTTCTGACTGCTTCAATTTCTAATGATGCACGTCGTGGTATCAACACTTTAGAGTTTTCAAAAACATCTGCTGAAAGTATCTCTGAAGCTACAGTTTCCATAAGATTTGGATATTTATTTACTCCAACCATTGGCAACCTTCTTTGACTTATCAATTTTATTTTTTTCTGACGTATTTCAGCAATTTGTTCTTGAATCAATCCGTTTTCAAATGCCTTATAGAATCCCCCATGCTTTTCAATTTCTTTAAAAAGTTCTAAAGCATTTTTTGCGATTTCAGTACTTACTTCCTCAATATAATAAGCGCCATCTACTGGATTGGCAACTTTCCCAAAATAAGATTCTTCTTTTAAAATAGTTGCTATATTGTTTGCTATTCTATTTGAAAAATCAGAAGCTTTATTAAACTCTTTATCATAAGCATCAATTAAAACACCTTCTACATTTCCTAAAATAGCAGACATAGTTTCAGTGGTAGCTCGCAACAAATTAGTATGTGCATCTGTAACCGATTTACTCCAAACCGATGTTTTAGCGGTTAAAGTATGGTTAAATTCAGAAACACTATACTTGTTTGCTACTTCATGAAGCAAACTATTAAAAGCTCTAAACTTTCCTATCTCAACAAAATACTCAGACCCAATAGCTAATTGAACATGTAAGTTATTAAAAATAGTTTCTACAGACATATCCCTACGTTCATAACGCTCTATAAGGTAAACTAAAGCGTTTAATGTATAGGCTACTTCTTGTACTTGATTGCCCCCAGCATCTAAAAAAGTGGTTCCTGATAGGGTAATTACTTTAAAATTAGGATAAGCTTCCGCCAATTTTAAAAGATAATAACCTGTATCAAATTTATAGGTTTCTAATTTGGCCGTTTTTGTATAATTAGCAATAACCTTTAAATCAAAATAGCCTCTAAGATTTTTAGGATTGCTGATATTCTGTACTGCGAAATCGAAAAAATCTTTTGCAAACTCAACTTCATTTTCGTACAAAATAAACGAAACTGCAATTTTATCTAAATTAACATCTTTTAGAAATTGAGTGGCAGTAATAGATTCTGTTACATCAAAAAGTAAACCTGTTACCCCTTCATCAATCGCTTTTAACGCTAATTTATTAGCGCTTGCTGCGGATTGAACAGGTATGCTTCGGTAATTTATTAAGGCTTGCGAATTCTCGCCTGTATTGCTTAAGTTATGAATCGAATCTTCAGTATTGTAAAAAGGTGCTATATTAATACCGCTTAAGTTTTTCCAAACCAATTTTCTATCAAAATCTTCTCCTTTCAAATCTATGGTCACTCTTTCCTTCCAATCCTGTTTTGACACGGGATTAAAGTCTGAAAAAAGTGTTTTATTTTTAGTACTCATCTTATTAAAATTTAAGTGACTCTTTATTAATTATACCATAATGCTACTCCCGAATCTTTCAAAAATAGCTTTATCTAATTCTTCTCTACTATCTGGGTGTGCTATATTTCGTAATGATTGTGCTCGCTCTTTTAAACTCTTTCCAAATAATTCGGCAACCCCATACTCTGTAACCACGTACCTAGCATGAGCTCGTGTAGTTACAACCCCTGCTCCTAATTTTAAAGTTGGAACAATTTTAGAAACCCCCTTTTGTGTTGTAGAGGTTACTGCTATAATTGGCTTCCCTCCCTGAGACAAGGCAGCTCCTCTCATAAAATCCATTTGCCCTCCTACTCCAGAAAACATTCTTGTTCCTATAGAATCGGCACAAACTTGACCTGTAAAATCTATTTCAATGGCCGAGTTAATAGCAGTTACTTTCGGGTTTTGACGAATAACTGAGGTGTCATTTACGTAACCAATATCCAGCATTTCTATTTCTGGGTTATCATTCATAAAATCATACAAACGTCTAGTTCCCATAGCAAATCCCGAAACTATTTTATAAGGATTCACTTTTTTCTGAGAACCATTTACAATACCTTTTTCTACTAAATCTACAATACCTTCAGAAAACATTTCGGTATGTACTCCTAAATTTTTATGATTGTTTAAATAAGTTAAAACGGCATTTGGAATACCTCCAATGCCCATTTGAAGTGTTGCACCATCTTCAATAATACCTGCAATATTTTTACCTATAGCCTGTTCCTCTTCTGAAGGAGCTACAAATTTCATTTCATGTAATTCTTCATCTACCTCTACACAAGCATCAAAGTGTTTTAAATGTACAATTGCATCACCAAAAGTACGTGGCATTTTTGGGTTTATTTGTGCAATAACTTTTTTGCCTTGCTCAATTCCTGAAATAACAATATCTACTGAAACTCCTAAAGAACAAAAACCATGTTTATCAGGAGGTGATACATTCACTAAAACCACATCTAAATTCATATACCCTTGCCTAAATAAACTTGGAATATCACTTAAAAATATAGGAATATAATCAGCGGTATCTCCAATCATTTTTCTAATGTTTCCTCCAATAAAAAATGCTTTGGTATGAAAACTTTCTCTTAATTCTGGAGCAACATAACCACATTCTCCTTCTGTATGTAAATGAACAACTTCTACTCCTTTTAATTCTGGCCCCCGAGCAACCATAGCTCGAATTAGTGTTTGGGGTGTTGCAGATCCTCCTTGAATTAAAACCCTATCTCCTGATTTTATTAGTTTTACAGCTTCATCTGCCGTCATTTTATTTGGTAAATCCATTTTTATGAAATTTAATTTTTGTTGTTTTGATTAAATCAATTCAATTAGCCTAAAAAGCTTAATATAATACCTGCTGCAATTGCAGACCCAATAACCCCTGCTACGTTTGGAGCCATAGCATGCATTAGCAGGTAATTGCGTGGATCAGCCTTAAGCCCTTCTGCATGTACTACCCTTGCACTATCTGGAACAGCTGAAACTCCAGCAGCTCCAATTAAAGGATTTAATTTATCATCTCCTTTAAGAAATAAATTCATGAACTTTGCAAAAAGCAATCCACCCATAGTAGCTATGACAAATGATATGGCTCCTAAACCGAAAATTAACATGGAATCTTTGGTAATAAAAATATCTGCTTGGGTAGAAGCTCCAACTGTTACACCTAAAAGAATAGTTACAATGTCAATAAGTTTAGTTCTAGCAGTTTCAGCAAGTCGTTCAGTTCTTCCTGACTCTTTTAACAGGTTACCAAAAAATAACATTCCTAACAGTGGTAATGCACTAGGCGAGATGAAGGTTGTTAATAACAATGCTGCCACTGGAAAAATCATTTTTTCTTTTTTTGAAACAGCTCTTGGTGGTTTCATACGTATTAATCGCTCTTTTTTATTAGTAAGCAAGCGCATGATTGGTGGCTGAATAACAGGCACTAATGCCATATAAGAATATGCTGCAATAGCAATGGGGCCTATAAGGTTTTTAACCGTAGTTCCATCTGCCAGAATATTAATACCATTTGCTAATTTTGACGAAAGAAATATAGCTGTAGGTCCATCGGCTCCTCCTATAATACCTATGGCACCTGCTTCTGGTAAAGCAAACCCTAAATAAAGTGCCCCTAAAAAAGTACCAAATACACCAATTTGAGAAGCAGCTCCTAAAAGCATAAGTTTTGGATTTGCAATAAGAGATGAAAAATCTGTCATAGCACCAATACCCAAGAAAATCAATGGAGGATAAATACCTTTTACCACTCCAAAATAAAGGTAATTCATTACTGAACCTGCTTCATAAATCCCCGTTTGGTTTCCTGCTACAAAAGGAATGTTTCCTAAAATAACCCCCGTACCTATAGGGATCAGTAAAAGTGGTTCGTAGTCAAATTTTATACCTAAATATATAAAAATGATACCTATTATAATCATTATTATGTGTCCTGCTTGTGCATTTGCAAAACCAGTATATTCATAAAATTGCTCTATTCCACCTAAGGCTTCCGAAATAAAAGTTTCTTCAGGCTCTTCATGCGTTTGCAAGAGAGTGGTAGTTGTTTTATCATTTAAAGCATTGGAATTTAATCCTAAAATAGGTCTTGCAAAAATAAGTAGCGATAGAACTCCGAATATTAATATTATTTTCTTCATTTTTTTCTTTTTAAGCCATTTTAGATATCAAAATGAATAATTCATTTTGATATCTAAAAAACGACGTTTACATATTTATTCTATTTCTATCATCACATCACCTTGAAGTACTTGCTGCCCTACTGCAACATGAACTGCTGTAACCGTACCCCCTTTTTCTGCAGCAATGCTATTTTCCATTTTCATCGCTTCTAAAATCATTACTTGATCGTTCTCCTTAATAACATCGCCCACTTTAACATTAAGAATAAAAACCACCCCAGGAATTGGCGCTGTAATAGTAGTTTTTGTAGAAGTAGATTTTATTTTTACTGGCTCTGCACTACTTTTGGAAGGTGTCCGTACAAAAGTTGGTGTTTTCTTCGTTTTAATATCCTCTTTCATCTTTACAGAATAAGAAGTACCATTTACCTCAATATCAATAATGTTATCTTCATGTGAAAGAATTTTAGCACTATAGTTATTTTCGTTTATTTTGAATGTGAAATTTTTCATTTTATTAGTATTATGTTATGCATGTTGGTTTATTACAATCTATTTCCCTGTGTTCCATAAATTTTCGAACTCCAAGGCGAGTATAATTTCCGTGCTTGCTTAATGGTTAAAACAGCATTTTCTTCATCGTGCTGCTTCTTAAGATACATGTGAATAGCAACCGAAATAGCTGCGGTAACTTCACCTGTAAACTCCCGTTTATCAACCTTTGGCTTACTAATTTCTAACTCTTTTTCTTTTTTAACACCTATTTGTTTTAAAGCAATATAGGCGTCTAACATAACTGGCAAGGCATATTTAAAGAATATAGTTAGCAAGATAAGACCACCAAAAACGATTAATAATCCGGTAATTAAAATAACGTATCCTTCCTCAATGGGATCGTTGTATAATAGTATCATCTGATTCATTATAATGGGATATTTGAATGTTTTTTTGGCGGATTAACTTCTTTCTTATTACTAAGAAGTTCTAAAGCTCTAATAATTCTAAAACGTGTATTTCTGGGCTCTATAACATCATCAATAAAGCCATATTTTGCTGCCACGTAAGGATTGGCAAACTTAGTATTGTACTCATCCTCTTTTTCAGTTATGTAATGAAGTTTCTCATCAGCATCTTCAATTTTGCTAATTTTAGAACCTTCCAATACTTCCACAGCTCCTTTGGCTCCCATGACAGCTATTTCTGCTGTAGGCCATGCGTAATTTAAATCGCCTCTTAATTGTTTACAACTCATTACGTCATGTGCACCTCCGTATGATTTTCGTAGTGTAATAGTTACTTTAGGTACTGTAGCTTCTCCATAGGCAAATAATAATTTTGCACCATGTAAAATAATACCTGCATATTCCTGTCCAGTACCTGGTAAGAACCCTGGCACATCCACTAAAGTTATAATAGGAATGTTAAAAGCATCACAAAAGCGTACAAACCTTGCTGCTTTTCTTGAAGCTTCAGTGTCTAATACACCTGCAAAATATTTAGGTTGGTTTGCTACAATACCGGTAGAGCGTCCATTAAATCTACCAAAACCAACAACTATATTTTTGGCATAATCTCTATGGACTTCTGTAAATTCGCCATTATCCGTAATAGTGGTAATAACATCTAAAATATCGTAAGGTTGATTTGAATTTTCTGGTATAATATCATTTAAAACATCATCTAATCTATCAATAGGGTCACTTGTAACAACTGTTGGAGGATCTTCCAAATTATTAGAAGGTAGGTAACTTAATAATTTTCTTATAAGTAAAAGATTTTCTTCATCATTTGCAGCTAAGAAATGTGACACACCAGATTTTGTAGAATGAATTTTTGCACCTCCTAATTGCTCCGTAGTTACGTTTTCACCTGTAACTGCTTGCACTACTTTAGGTCCAGTTACAAACATGTAACTCGTTTGATCTGTCATAATAGTAAAATCCGTTAGGGCTGGTGAATATACTGCCCCACCTGCACAAGGCCCCAGAATAGATGATATTTGTGGGATAACACCTGACGCCATAATATTACGCTGAAAAATCTCAGCATATCCTGCTAATGAACGCACACCTTCTTGAATACGAGCACCTCCGCTATCATTTAAGCCTATCACTGGCACACCAATTTTCATAGCCATGTCCATAATTTTACAAATTTTTAAGGCATAAGTTTCAGAAAGCGACCCTCCAAACACGGTAAAATCTTGTGCAAAAATGTATACAATTCTGCCATCAATGGTACCATGTCCTGTTACTACACCATCCGATAGATATATTTGTTTATCGAGTCCAAATGATTTTGTTCGATGTGTTACGAACATATCAAACTCTTCAAAACTATCATCATCCAAAAGAATATCTATTCTTTCACGTGCAGTAAGCTTTCCTTTAGCATGTTGAGAATCGATACGTTTTTCGCCTCCTCCCAATTTTGCTTTAACTCTTTTTTCTATGAGCTCATTAATTTTATCTTGATTTGCCATGAGACTATTTTATTATTTATAAAAATTTTGTTTTTTTAAGACAGTTATGATTTTGAACAAAGTTCTGTGAGTACACCTAAAGTGGATTTTGGATGAAGAAATCCAATATTTAAACCTTCTGCTCCTTTTCTGGATTCTTTATCTATTACTGTTACACCTCGCTCTTCAGCTAATTTTAAAGCCTGTGTTGCATTATCAACAGCAAATGCTATATGATGTATACCTTGACCTTTTTTAGAAATAAATTTACCAATAGGACCATCTGGAGAAGTGCTTTCTAATAATTCAATTTTTGTAGTACCTACCAAAAAAAAGGCTGTCTTCACTTTTTGATCAACAACCTCTTCAATAGCATAGCATTTCAACCCCAAGACATCTTCATAATATTTAATGGAATCTTCTAAATTATCTACGGCTATACCAATATGTTCTATATGCGAAATATTCATGATTAAAATGTTTTTTATATTTATTCTTTTTAGTTTATCACTATTTACAAAACAAAACTAATAGTTGTATTCGTCTTAAATTATGACGTATATCATGTAATATGAAAAAATTGTTTTTCATATTAAAAATAATCTAAAGAGGGAAAACTTAAAGATTGGCCATTTAAAACAGCCCAGCATTAAACATTATATTTGAGGCATGCTTTTAAACCTTACATTATTCAAAACTCATAAAAAACAATTACTGGTAGTAATTGTTAGTTTGTTTCTTTACACGTTGTTTGCTTACTACTTACAACGTACAGATTACACAAAATTGATTGTAATTTATTCTGCTTTATTTTTTCTGTTTTATAAGATGGTGCAAACTTGTAAACACAATATTAAATTTTTAACGATTGTCGCATTTTTACTTAGAGCCACTTTTATAGCAGCAATCCCTAATTTATCGCAAGATTTTTATCGTTTTATATGGGATGGTCGTATGATTTTAGAAGGCTTTAATCCGTATTTATACACCGTTGAATCTTTTATTAGTCATGGAGAATCCCCTATAAATCAAGTAAAAGAACTCTATAAAGGAATGGGAACACTAAACGCAGGTCATTATACAAATTACCCTCCTTTAAATCAACTTTGTTTTGTAATTGCAGGGATATTTGCAGGGAAAAGTATTTTAGGATCTGCTATTGTTTTTCGTCTAATTATTATTGCTGCAGATTTTGGAACCCTATATTTTGGAAAAAAATTATTAAAGAGACTTAATATACCTCTACACAATATTTTCTGGTATATTTTAAATCCGTTTATAATTATTGAACTTACAGGCAATCTACATTTTGAAGGTGTTATGATTTTCTTTTTAATCTGGGGGTTATATTTATTGCATGTAAACAAATGGCAATATGCTGCAATTGTTTTAGCTTGTTCAATTTCTGTAAAATTAATTCCATTAATATTTTTACCATTATTTTATCAGTGGTTTACTTTGACTACATCTAAGGATCAAATCTGCTTTAAACGAAATGAGAAGAAACTTCATCATCAAATTCAAAAAAATACTTTCCCTTTCAAGAGCACACTAAATTTTACTGGAATATTAAAACTAATTATATTTTACACAATCATTATTATATCCATTCTACTCTTATTCTCGCCCTTTTATTCTTCTCAATTTATAAGTAATTACACAAAAACTGTTGGCTTATGGTTTCAAAAATTTGAATTCAATGCTAGCCTATATTACATTGCACGAGAGATTGGATATACTTTTAGAGGCTGGAATGAAATTGCCATAATTGGAAAAACAACACCTATTATAGTAATTATTACTGTCTTGATGATTACCTTTTTCAGAAGGAATAAAACTATGATTCAATTAATTTCAGCAATGCTATTAACCTTATCATTTTATTATTTTACGGCTACCACCGTACATCCTTGGTATGTAGCAACACTATTAGTTTTATCTATCTTTACCAAATACAAATTCCCAATGGTTTGGAGTTTTGTAATCATATTAAGTTATTTGGCTTACGCAAATTCTAACAACCAAGAAAACCTTTGGATTATTGGGTTGGAATACCTTATTGTTTATAGCGTTTGTATCTGGGAAGTATTACTAAAAAAAGACTTACTAAAAAGTAATTAATTAAACATTTCTTTTGGCTGTTTAAAACTTTTAAACTCTAACATATAATCATTAGGGTCTTTTATGAAAAATGACACGTGCTCACCTGCTTTATTTTTTAAAAAAGTGATTTCTTCAACCAGTTCTAAATCTTTGTTTCTAAACTTTGTGTAAATGTGGTCCCACGTTTTAAAATCTACAATAATACCAAAATGAAAGGATGGTAAAATTTTACCCTCAAAAACATAATTAGGATTTGTAAAATTAAACTTTGCAGCTTTTATAAAGGTCAATTGATGACCGTACAAATTAATATCAACCCAGTTTTGAGTTGATCTCCCTAATGAAGTTTCTATAGTGTTTTGGTAAAAGTTTTTAGTTTCTTTTACACTTAAACATGGTAACGACATGTGAAATGATGTTTCCATATACAATTGTTTATTGTTTTGAAATAATTTAAACACACCATCATATTAACTTTTAAATCGCATATACAACTTCTTGTACTTTAAAAGTTTGACTACAGTTAAAATACAAAAAAGATTAAAATGTATATGCGATTTTTAGATAATATTAATCGTCATCGTCTTCAATAGCAATATCTGGTTCTTGAATGGCATCTGGATCATTATCATCATAATCTTCATAGTCGTCTTCATCATAATTTTCCATAGTTACTTGAAGTTTGGTACTAACTTTCACCAAATACTTGGTATCTTCAGTAGTTACTTCAACACATTCTACCCATTCATTATTAGCATTTTTAAAGGAGATAATATTATCATCATCATACCCATGTGGATATTTATCAACCAATAATGCTAAAATTTCTGGTGTTAATTTTTTAAAATCAACTATAACACGTTTAAGATTGTCGTTTCTCTTATTCATAATTACATATCTAAAAGGTAAGCAAATATTAGTGGGGCAACAATGGTTGCATCACTTTCAATAATAAATTTTGGAGTGTTTATATCTAATTTCCCCCAAGTGATTTTTTCATTTGGAACAGCACCAGAATACGAGCCGTAACTGGTAGTAGAATCACTAATTTGGCAAAAATAACTCCAAAATGGTGTATCGGTACGTTCTAAATCTTGATACAACATTGGTACCACGCAAATTGGAAAATCGCCAGCAATACCACCACCTATTTGAAAAAACCCAATACCTTTTTCTGAATTATCAGTATACCAATCGGCTAAAAAGGTCATATATTCAATACCAGATTTCATGGTACTTGCTTTCAATTCGCCTTTCAAGACATAACTTGCAAAAATATTCCCCATGGTACTATCTTCCCAACCTGGAACAATAATAGGTAAATTTTTCTCGGCAGCAGCGTACATCCAAGAATCTTTTAAATCAATTTCATAATATTCTTCAAGCACGCCAGACAATAACATTTTATACATATACTCATGTGGCAAATAACGTTCACCTTTATCATCTGCATCTTTCCATATTTTATGAATATGCTCCTGCAAACGCCTAAAAGCTTCATGCTCAGGAATACATGTATCCGTTACACGGTTTAAACCTTTTTCTAACAAATCCCATTCTTCCTGTGGTGTTAAATCTCGATAATTTGGCACACGTTTGTAATGCGAATGTGCCACCAAATTCATGATATCTTCTTCTAAATTAGCACCAGTACAAGATATAATTTGTACTTTATCTTGACGAATCATTTCAGCAAAACTTTTACCCAACTCAGCAGTACTCATAGCACCTGCAAGCGAAACCAACATTTTTGCTCCACTTTCTAATTGCGCCTCATAGCCTTTAGCAGCATCTACTAAAGCAGCTGCATTAAAATGTAAATAATGTTTTTCTATAAATTGTGAAATAGGTCCTTTAGTACTCATCGTCTTCTTCAAATTTTGAATTATTTCCACTATATTTTGACCCCTCATAAGAGTTGTCATATTCATCCTCTATTTCATCACCAGCAAACTTATAGCTAAGCATTTTATAGTATAGTTTAGCTGCTAAAAAATCTGATGATTTATCGTTTTTATTTGGACAAAGTTCTACAATATCAAAACCCACGACATTTTTTTCAGCAAATACTTGTTTTAAAAAATCTAAGGTTTCGTACCAAAACAATCCTCCTGGCTCTGGTGTTCCTGTACTTGGCATAATTGAAGGATCTAAAGCGTCTAAATCAAATGTAATAAACACATTATCTGTCATTTGATCAATTGCTGAATCTATCCAAGTATCATCTACCGCCATTTCATGAGCAAAATAAGTTTTATCTTCATCCATAACCGTTTTTTCCATAACATCCATCGAACGAATACCCACCTGAATCAAGTTAGTAGTTTGGCTGGCTTCATAAACCGCACAAGCATGGTTGTATTTTGAACCATTATAACTTTTACGTAAATCTGCATGTGCATCAATATGCAACACAGTTAAACTTGGAAACATTTCATTAAAAGCTCGGATGGTTCCAATAGATATAGAGTGTTCTCCTCCAAAAATAGTTACAAACTTATTTTTTTTGATGTACTTTTTTGTGGCTTTATGTACCGCGTCAACCATAGATTCTGGTGATTCATTTTCAGTAACAGCATCTGCCAAATACACCCCTTGTTGATATACTTCTGTTCCGGTTTCAATATCATAACACTCCATGTTTTCGGAAGCATGTAAAAATGCTTCTGGCCCATTTTCAGCACCTTTTTGCCATGTACTTGTTCCGCCATAAGGCACAGGAATTAAAACAATTTTTGATTGTTCTAATTTCGAGAATTCTTCTGGAATTCCAGCATACGTTTTAGTCTGCATAACCTAAAATTTTAAGTAAGTCTTCACTTTTTTGTTGTTCGCTAAATAATTCTGTTGTGATGTTGCCATCAGCATCTTTATCAATTAAAATATGTTTTGGAGATGGAATCAAGCAGTGTTGCAACCCTCCAAACCCACCAATGGTTTCTTGATAGGCTCCTATATTGAAAAACCCAATATACAAGGGCTTATCTTTATTATATTTTGGCAAATAAATAGCATTCATGTGTTGTTCGCTATTGTAATAATCATCACTATCGCAAGTTAACCCTCCTAACAATACGCGCTCATAACTATCGTGCCATCTATTTACAGGCAACATGATAAAACGCTTATTTATAGCCCATGTATCAGGTAAGGTTGTTATGAAAGATGAATTTATCATATTCCACTTTTCACGATCATTTTGTTGCTTTTGATACAGCACTTCATAAATAGCACCTCCACTTTCACCAACTGTAAAACTTCCAAACTCAGTAAAGATGTTTGGCACTTTTACCTCTTCTTCATCACAAGCCAGTTTTATTTGGTTTATAATTTCATTGACCATATACTCATAATCAAAATCGAAAGCCAATGAATTTTTTATTGGGAATCCCCCACCAATATTCAAACTATCCAATGAAGGACAGATTCTTTTTAAAGCAATATAAACTTTTAAACATTTTGACAATTCATTCCAATAATATGCATTATCTCTAATTCCTGTATTAATAAAAAAGTGCAACATTTTCAATTTGACTTTTTTATTATTCTGAATTTGATTTTTATAAAAAGGAACTATGTTTTTATAGCCTATTCCTAATCGGGAAGTATAAAACTCAAATTTTGGTTCTTCTTCAGACGCAATTCGAATACCAACGTTAAATTTACCTTCTATTTCTTGAGACAATAAATCTATCTCTTCATAATTATCAATGATAGGAATACAATTTTGATGCCCACCATTAATCAACCTAGCTAAATTAGTAACATACTGTGCACGCTTAAAACCATTGCTAATAACATAGGTGTCATTATTAATTTTCCCTTCTTTTTTTAGGCTTTCAACAATATCTATATCAAAAGCAGACGAAGTTTCAATATGAATATCGTTCTTCAAGGCCTCATTTAATACATGCTTAAAGTGAGAACTTTTAGTACAATAGCAATAGTTATACTTGCCTTTATACTTATTCTCTTTTATGGCTTTTGCAAACCAACCTTTGGCTTTATTTATATTATTGGAAATCTGTGGCAGATAACTAAACTTTAAAGGAGCTCCGTATTGCTCAACTAACTCCATTAAATCTACATCGTGAAACTGCAAGGTTTTTTCCTCAAGTTTAAATTCTTCTTGAGGAAAATCAAAAGTCTGATTTATTAAATCTATATATTTAGTATTCATTATTATTTTTAAAAATATGTAAAATTATTTAAATAGGAAAATTAGATAACTAATGTTTCAAAAAACAAATAATAATGAATAAAATCAAACTTGGATTTGACTTTGAGTAGTAGGTACAAAGCCATATATATGCTGACTAGCAGCAATAGCATTAGCGGAAGTTAGCTCTAAAATTCGGTTGCTCTTTCTAAAAGCTGCTTTTGAAAATAACTTCCCAATTTTCAAAAGCTCGAACATAAAAACACGTTTCAATTGTTCAGCTATATAATGGTACAAATGAAATATAAAAATTTGAATAATTACCTTTTTTAAAATTATTTTTTGATTTTTTTTTACAGGTTATTTTTAAAGGTTTTATACCTAAAACTTAGCATGCAATAAATTACAACCACTATACTTTTCAATTAGATTTATAAGTAGTAATAATGTACAACTGCTTTTCTAAAATTACTTTCCTATTTTTACCAAATGATTATTACTGACACCCACACACACCTCTACAGCGAGGCTTTTGATGAAGATAGGCATGAAGCAATAAACCGAGCTATTGAGCAAGGTATTTCAAGATTTTTTATCCCAGCTATCGATTCTACTTATACTCAAAAAATGCTTCAGCTAGAAAAAGATTATCCCAAAAACATTTTCTTAATGATGGGTTTACACCCAACTCATGTGAAGAATGATTACCAAGAAGAATTAAAACATGTTGAAGAAATGCTCTCCAAACGTAAATTTTATGCCGTAGGTGAAGTTGGCATCGATTTATATTGGGATAAATCAACACTCAAAATACAACAAGAAGCATTCAAGTATCAAATACAGTTAGCAAAAAAGCACAAACTACCTATTGTAATTCATTGTAGAGATGCTTTTGATGAAATTTTTGAAACTTTAGAAGGTGAAAAAGACGATGATTTATTCGGGATCCTACATTGTTTTACAGGTACTTTAAAACAAGCTCACCAAGCTTTATCCTACAATATGAAATTGGGCATTGGTGGGGTAGCAACATTCAAAAACGGAAAAATAGATCAATTTTTAAATCAAATTGATTTAAAACATATTGTATTAGAAACTGATTCCCCTTATTTAGCACCCGTACCATACAGAGGCAAACGCAATGAAAGCTCATACCTATTAAAAATCTTAGAAAAACTTTCTCATATATATAACATATCTATTGAAGATATTGCTGAAATAACAACAAAAAATTCTAAAATCATTTTTGGAATTTAAAATCTTAAATAGTATTCGTTCTAAATTACATAAAAATTTCAATCATAAATGACTAAACCAAACATACTTTTAATTTATACTGGTGGTACTATTGGTATGATTAGAAATTCAAAAACAGGAACATTAGACGTTTTCAATTTTAGAAATCTATTAGAAAAAATCCCAGAACTACAATTAATAGATTGCAACATTGACACCATTTCTTTTGACCAACCTATAGATTCCAGCAATATGACTCCCGAATATTGGATTCAAATTGCCGAAATAATAGAAATTAATTATAATATTTTTGATGGATTTGTAGTGTTACACGGTAGTGACACCATGAGTTACACCTCTTCTGCACTAAGTTTCATGTTAGAAAACTTAACAAAACCTGTTATATTTACAGGGTCTCAATTACCTATTGGCGATTTACGTACCGATGCTAAAGAGAACTTAATAACAGCCATTCAAATAGCATCGTTGCAAGAACACAACGAACCTGTAATAAAAGAAGTTTGTTTGTATTTTGAATACAAACTTTATAGAGGAAACAGAACCTCAAAAATAAATGCAGAGCATTTTCAAGCATTTGCTTCTTCTAACTATCCAGATTTAGCCGAATCTGGAGTTCGTTTAAAAATTAACCATCAATATTTATTTAATCCAGATATGAGCAAAGCACTCATGGTTCATAAAAAAATGGACCCTCATGTAGGGATTATTAAGCTATTTCCTGGTATTACTAAAACATTTTTACAAAGTATCTTTAATACCCCAAAGCTAAAAGCAGTTATTTTAGAAACATATGGCGCAGGCAACTGCACAACCCAATCTTGGTTTACAGATTTATTGAAAGTTACAATAAGAAAAGGCATCCATATTATAAATATAACACAATGTAATGGAGGGAATGTTAATATGGGCGATTATGCAACGAGTGAACATTTAAAAAATATTGGTGTAATTTCAGGAAAAGACCTAACAATAGAAGCAGGTATTACCAAATTAATGTATTTACTTGGCAATAATACAGCCACTAACTTATTCAAAACCACCTATGAAGCATCAATTAGAGGAGAATTGACTTAAAATTAACGATTAAAATTTTAGCTTTCAAAGTTTTTTTTGTTATTTCATCCCCTAAAACAGTACAATTTAGAAATTAAAGAGAGGTGGCCGAGTGGTCGAAGGCGCACGCCTGGAAAGTGTGTATACCTCAAAAGGGTATCGAGGGTTCGAATCCCTTCCTCTCTGCTTTATTTTTATTTTTTTATTGTATTTTTTTTATATCTTTAACACTTTAACTAATAAAATTAAGATCTAGAACATGAAAAGATTATTTTCTATCCTTGCCATATCAGGAATGATGGCATTCGGAACAGCAAATGCAACTATTGCAACTTCAACCACTGCTACAACTGTTGCAACCATTACACAAGGGGAACAAGAAACAGCAACTGCTGACGAGCCTCTTGGATTTCATCAAGAATTAAAAAAGCGATTTATTGAAGGTGGTCCGGAATTTATGGGCATCGTATTACTGTGTTTAATTTTAGGATTAGCCATAGCAATCGAGAGAATTATCTTTTTAAACCTTTCATCAACAAATACAAAAAAATTAACTCAAGAAGTAGAAGATGCTTTAGCTTCTGGAGGTGTGGAAGCTGCTAAAGAAGTTTGCAGAAACACAAAAGGACCTGTAGCTTCTATTTTCTACCAAGGATTAGATAGAACAGATGAAGGTATTGAAGCCGCTGAAAAAGCTGTTGTAGCCTATGGAGGTGTTCAAATGGGTCAATTAGAAAAAAATGTATCATGGATATCATTATTTATAGCATTAGCTCCGATGTTAGGGTTCATGGGTACGGTAATTGGTATGATTCAAGCATTCGATAAAATTGAAGCAGCTGGTGATATGCAACCTTCACTTGTTGCAGGTGGTATTAAAGTAGCACTTTTAACAACGGTATTTGGTCTTGTTGTGGCTATTATACTTCAAATTTTTTACAATTACATTATTGCTAAAATTGATAGCATTGTTAACGATATGGAGGATGCTTCTATCACGTTAATGGATTTGCTTATCAGACAAAAAAAGTAATAATTTAAATTAAAAAAATTATGGGTTTATATAAAATTGTAAAGTATTTAGCAATTGCTCTTGGAGTTATTGGTGCTGTTTTGGCACTAATGATTATGGCTGGAGATGCTGATACTGCGGATAGCATGGGAAGTAATGTATTATACGTTACTTATATCGTGTTAGGTTTAGCAATATTATTAGTATTAATATATGTTGTTAAAGGCTTATTTGCTGGTAACATTAAAAAGACATTAATGACCGTAGGTGCTTTTGTAGCTATTGTTGTAATCTCTTTTGTGATATCATCAGGAACTGATTTAGATTTAACACCTTTTACTAAGAAAGGACAAGATATAACTGAAGCCACTTCTAAAAATGTTGGTGCAGGTCTGTACACTTTCTATATCCTTGCTGTTTTAGCAATTGGATCAATGATGTTTTCAGGTGTTAAAAAAATATTAAATAGATAATTATGGCAAAAAGAGCAGCACCAGAAGTTAATGCAGGCTCCATGGCCGATATTGCCTTCTTATTATTAATATTTTTCTTGGTAACCACTACCATTGAGACAGATTCTGGTATTAACCGTAAACTGCCACCTATGGAAGAATCTGAAGAAGATGTTATCATCAAAGAAAAAAATATTTTTACTGTAATAATAAATAAACATGACCAACTACTTGTAGAAGATGAGGTTATGGAACTAAAAGATTTAAGAGCAGCTGCTATTGAATTTTTAGATAATGGAGGGGATGGTTCATGTAGCTATTGTAATGGTAGTAAAGATCCAAAATCATCAGATAACCCCGACAAAGCAATTATATCTTTGGCTAATGACAGAGAAACGTCTTATGAATCTTATATATCTGTTCAAAATGAATTGGTGGCAGCTTATAATGTTTTAAGAGATAAAAGATCTCAAGCATTACATGGAAAACCGTTCAGTGAATTAGAAGCAAATTATAACGATGTAAACTGGCCAGGAAACAAAGAGCTTTTAAAGAAGCAGATAGATCAAATAAAAGTTGACTATCCTCAAAAGCTTTCTGAAGTAATACAAAAATAACTTAAATCAATATGTCTAAATTTAAAAAGAAAAAAGGAGGCGATATACCAGCTGTAAATACAGCATCTTTACCAGATATTGTATTTATGTTATTATTCTTTTTTATGGTGGCCACCGTTATGAGGCAAAACACCTTAATGATTGAGAATAATTTGCCATTTGCTGATCAAGTTGAAAAACTAGATAAGAAAGATTTAGTAATGTACATTTACGCAGGAAAACCAAGTGAAAACTATAAACAATTTGGAACTGAAGCAAGAATACAGCTTAATGATAAGTTTGCTGGAGTAAATGAAATTGCTGCTTTTATAGCTGCAGAACGCGCTTCTAAACGAGAAGAATTAGTGCCATTTTTAACTACTGCTCTAAAAGTAGATAGTAAAGCTAATATGGGATTAATTGGAGATATAAAGCAAGAATTACGTAAAGTAAATGCATTAAAAATTAACTATACTACCAAAAAAGGTAAAGTTGTTAATTAAACATCTTAATTTTAGAAAAAAAGACGTTTTGAATATATTCAAAACGTCTTTTTTTTTATATCAAATATTACAATTTAATTTATATTTTTATAGTTATACTATATAAATGAAAAAAACTTTATTCCCAATACTATTAATTATATGCTACCAGTGGACATTTTCACAAGATACCATTACAAAAAAAATAGACTCCCTCTACAAAGAAGATCAATTTTACGCAGGTTTTACTTACAACTTGCTAAACAATAAGCCTGAGGAGGTTTCACAATCTGGTTTTTCAACAGGTTTCTATTTAGGGTTTATAAAAGATATGCCACTTAATAAAAGAAGAAATTTTTCTATTGGAATTGGACTTGGATACGCTACAAACTCATTCAATCAAAACATGTTGATTAGTAAAGATATAAATGAAAATATCAATTATAGTATATTAGACGATAGTTCTGTATCCTATTCTAGAAACAAATTCTCTACCAATCTTATTGAACTACCCATTGAATTTAGGTGGCGCACATCAACGGCAACTACTTATGATTTTTGGCGTATTTACACAGGTTTTAAATTAGGCTATATATTTACACATACTGCAAAGTACAAAGGTGATTTAGGAAATTTCAAATACAAAGATATCACCGATTTAAATGTGCTCCAATATGGTTTAACATTAAGCGCAGGGTATAGCACTTGGAATTTTCATCTCTATTACGGCTTAAATAACATATTTAACAATGATGCAACATTAAATGGTGAACAAATTAATATGAAAGAACTAAAAATTGGCTTAATGTTTTATATTCTTTAAATATCATTTAGTTATAAACACCTAAAAACAAGTAAAACAATAAATAGAAATGGTTTTTTCAAAATTTTACCAAAAAAATAAATTTAAGGAACGATACCATTGAATTGAAAATAATAAAACTACACTTATAATATACAAAAACACTAATTTAACTTTATGCTTTAATAGCGGTTATACTAATTTACAACCAGTAATTCACGAGTAATAATTGTGGTATAAAACCAATAAAAAAACCTATAATCAACTCTATACTAGAGTGCGCATCTAACAGTAATCGGGATGTTGCAAGGGCACCTATCAATACAACCATTAAGGCTAATGATTCATTAATATTGATATTAAAGTGTATACTTAAGGCTATAAAAAACATAAACACACCAGAAACTGCAATCATGTGAATACTTGCTTTAAATTTCAATACCGCTAATATTAAACAGGTTAGGGTAGACAATAAAATTCCAACAAAGAAAAAATACAATTCTATAACCTGTGTAGGAGATAAGATGTATTTAAGCACTAAAATTAGATTAATACAATTAAAAAACAAGGGTAAAATACGTTCTTTAGTTGTTTCTAAATGAATAGATTTCACTTTACCTCTAAGCATTAAAATAAAGTAAAGAAGTATTGGGAGAATAACAGTAAGTATTAATACTGCAAATAATTTTGCATAAACAATGTCTTCAGGGAGATATTTTGGAGATTTATAAAAATAAAAAACAACCCCAAAAAAAGGCATTAATAAAGGGTGAAAAATAAACGATATACTCTTTAAGATACGATTCATCATATCTTTTTTCTTAATCGCGCTACTGGAATGTCCAATTGTTCTCTATACTTTGCAACGGTACGTCTTGCTATTGGATACCCTTTGTCTTTTAAAATTAGTGCTAAAGTCTCATCTGTAAGTGGCTTTCTTTTATTTTCTTCCTCAATAACAATTTCTAATATTTTTTTTATTTCCCTAGTTGAAACATCTTCGCCTTGGTCATTTTTCATGGATTCAGAGAAAAATTCTTTAATTAATTTGGTCCCATAAGGGGTATCCACATATTTACTATTGGCTACTCTTGATACAGTAGATACATCCATATTTATTTCATCGGCTATATCTTTTAATATCATGGGTTTAAGCTTACGCTCATCACCAGTTAAAAAGTAATCTTTTTGATAGTGCATAATAGCACTCATAGTGACAAATAAAGTTTGTTGACGTTGTTTAATAGCTTCAATAAACCATTTTGCTGCATCCAATTTTTGTTTAATAAATATAACAGCATCTTTTTGAGAATTAGATTTTTCCTTAGAATCTTTATAGCCTTTTAACATGTTATTATATTCTCTTGAAACATGTAATTCTGGTGCATTTCTACCGTTGAGAGTTAACTCTAATTCTCCATCAACTATTTTAATAGCAAAATCTGGAACCACGTGCTCAACGATTCTATTATTTCCTGAATAAGACCCTCCTGGTTTTGGATTTAAATGTTCAATTTCTGAAATAGCATCCTTTAGCTGAAGTTCTGAGATATCAAACTTCTGCATTAATTTTTTATAATGCTTTTTTGTAAACTGATCAAATGCAGAGTCTATAATATTAGCAGCTAAAGCTATATCAGCATTTTTTTCTTTTCTATGCAATTGGATACTTAAACATTCCTGCAAATTACGTGCTCCTACACCTGCAGGGTCTAATTGGTGAACAAGATGCAACACGGATTGAATTTTTTCTTCAGTTGTATAAACATTTTGAGTGAATGCTAAATCATCCATGATATCTGATAAAGATCTACGGATATAACCACTTTCATCAACGCTACCAACCAAAAATTCTGCAATTTCACGAGCTTCATCATCCAACCGGTATGTATTTAATTGATTAATTAAGTATTGTGTAAATGAAGTTCCAGCAGCATAAGGCATGGTTTTTTCTTCATCATCACTACTATAATTATTTACTTGTGTACGATAATCCGGTATTTCATCATCACTTAAATACTCATCAACATTAATATCATCATTTCCTATAGTTTCACTATCATTAAAATCGTCATTAGAATTATCTAAATCAGCATCATAATCATTTTCAAGAGCTTCTTTACCACTTTCAAGTGCAGGGTTTTCTTCAAGTTCTTGTTTTAAACGTTGCTCAAAAGCCTGCGTAGGCAACTGTATCAATTTCATTAATTGAATCTGCTGCGGCGATAACTTTTGTGATAGCTTAAATTGTAATTGTTGCTTGAGCATAGTATTTGGGTATTAATCAAATATAATCAAACCTTATAGGTTTACAAAACTGTGTTTATTTAATCGATTTTATTTATAATATTAAAACCTCATCAAGAGATTTTGGTTTTAACAGGATCTAAAATTCTGCATTTTGTGGTGTTCTTGGAAATGGAATTACATCTCTAATATTACTCATTCCTGTTACAAACATAACTAAACGCTCAAAACCTAAACCAAAACCGGAGTGTACTGCCGTACCATATTTTCTTAAATCTAAATACCACCAAAGTTCTTTTTCGTCTATCTGTAAAGCAGCCATTTTTTGCTTGAGTACTTCTAAGCGTTCTTCTCGTTGGGAGCCACCAACCATTTCACCAATACCGGGAAAAAGAATATCCATAGCTCTTACCGTTTTACCATCATCATTTAAACGCATATAAAAGGCTTTGATGTGGGCAGGATAATCAAAAAGAATGACTGGACATTTAAAATGTTTTTCTACTAAAAAACGTTCGTGTTCGCTTTGTAAGTCTGTACCCCATTCATTTATTAGATATTTAAATTTTTTCTTTTTGTTAGGTTTGCTATTTCGTAGTATGTCTATAGCTTCGGTATAACTAACACGTTTAAAATTATTATCAATAACAAAATTCAATTTTTCAATTAAACGCATATCACTACGTTCCAATTGTGGCTTTGTTTTATCTTCCTCAATCAATCGATTTTCTAAAAACTCTAAATCATCTCTATTATTTTTAAGAATATCGCTTAAAACAGACTTCATAAAATCTTCTGCCAAATCCATATTGCCTGCTAAGTCTAAAAAAGCAACCTCTGGTTCTATCATCCAAAACTCTGAAAGATGTCGTGATGTATTGGAATTTTCTGCTCGAAAGGTAGGGCCAAAGGTATATACTTTACCAAGAGACATGGCATAGGTTTCTGCCTCTAATTGTCCAGAAACAGTTAAATTAGTTTCTTTACCAAAAAAATCTTTTGAATAGTCAACTACACCTTTTTCATCCAATGGCGGATTCTTAGCATCCAACTTACTAACCTTAAACATTTCGCCAGCACCTTCAGCATCACTCCCTGTAATAATAGGTGTATGCATATAATAAAATCCGTGATCATTAAAATATTTATGAATAGCAAAAGACAATGCTGAACGTAAACGCATTACCGCACTAAACGTGTTGGTACGTGTTCTTAAATGTGCATTTTCACGAAGGAATTCAAAAGAATGCTTTTTAGGCTGAATAGGGTAAGTTTCAGGGTCAGAATCCCCTAAAATTTGAATAGTCTTTACTATAATTTCTACACGTTGCCCCTTACCTTGACTTTCTACTAAATCTCCTTCTATATGTACTGCGGCACCTGTAGTAATACGTTTTAAAGTTGCTTCATCTGTATTTTCAAAATCTACTACACATTGAATGTTGTGTAAAGTTGAACCATCATTTAAAGCAACAAATCTATTGGCACGGAAAGTTCGAACCCATCCTTTTATATTTACTTCTGAAAAAACAATATCTTTTGATAATAATTCTGAAACCGTATGTGATGTCATATACTTTATATTTAAAATGTAAATATAAAGTTTTCAAACATTATAATTGAAGTTCTAAACAAAGAAGAAACATAAAATTATGGTCTTATTTTTTTTAGTTTTCGTCATCAATTCCGTCTTCTTCAGGAATAATATTTATAGTAGGTTTTCTTAAAACTTGTTTATTAGCAATACTTCGCTCTAACGACAATAACAAAGAAGGCAATAACAACAAGTTTGATAACATGGCAAACAATAAGGTAACAGACACCAAAGCTCCCAATGCCACTGTACCTCCAAAACTGGAGATAATAAATACTGAAAAGCCAAAGAACAATACAATAGATGTATAAAACATACTAACACCTGTTTCTCTTAAAGCACCATAAACAGATATCTTTATTTTCCAATTATTGGCTTGTAATTCTTGTCTATATTTTGCTAAAAAATGAATAGTATCATCTACTGATATACCAAAAGCAATACTAAACACCAATATGGTTGATGGCTTTATAGGAACCCCCAAATACCCCATTAACCCTGCAGTAATTAATAAAGGCAATAAGTTAGGAATTAAAGAAACAACAATCATTCTTACAGAACGAAACATATATGCCATAAATAGTGCAATTAATAATATAGCCAGTGACAATGAAATAGCTAAATTTTTAACTAAATACTTAGTCCCCTTTTGAAATACCAACGCTTTACCTGTAATAGTAATATTATACTGTTCCTTTGGAAAGACTTTATTTATTTTAGCTTGAAGATCTTCTTCAATACGTTCCATTTTATCAGTACCAACATCTTTCATAAATGTAGTAATACGTGCATATTGCCCTGTGCTATCTACAAAGTTTTTAAGTAAATCAACATTAGATGTTGAGTTTTTTGCATATGATAAAATAAAACTATTTTCTTGTGAAGTTGGTAATTGATAAAATTTTGTATTACCGTTATAATAGGCCTGTTTAGAATACTTAACCAATCCCACAACAGAAATAGGTTTTGATAATTCTGGAATTTCAACAATTAAGTCTTCCAAATCATCCATGCGCTTAAGTGTAGAAAGTTTCATAACACCTTTTTTTCGTTTGGTGTCAATCATAATCTCTAGGGGCATAATACCGTTAAACTCTTGTTCAAAAAAACGAATATCTTCAAAAAACTCAGCTTTTTTAGGCATGTCTTCAATTAAACTACCTGAAATTTTTATCTGATAGATACCAATAATACTCAAGATTAACAACCCTATAGAAACAGCATATATGGTTATGTGTTTATTTTTAACCATACATTCCATCCAATTAACAAAACCACCAATCCACCGCTTGTTTAAATGTTCTAAATGGCGATCTTTGGGAAAAGGTAGAAAAGTGTAGATAATAGGAATTATAAGCAAACACAAAATAAAAATTGCCAAGATACTTAATGATGCTACTATACCAAACTCTTTAAGAAGTGTACTTTCTGTTAAAATAAAAGTAGCAAAACCGGATGCCGTAGTAACATTGGTCATTAAAGTAGCGTTTCCTATTTTGGTAATAACACGTTGCAACGATCTTACTTTATTGCCATGCAGTTGTACTTCATGTTGGTATTTATTTATTAAGAATATACAGTTTGGAATACCAATAACAATTATTAATGGAGGTATTAATGCTGTCAAAACTGTTATTTCATATTTCAATAAACCCAGAATACCTAAGGTCCACATTACCCCAATACACACTACAATAAGTGAAATAAAAGTGGCTCTAAAAGACCTGAAAAAGAAAAAGAATATAAGTGAGGTAACCAATAAAGCAGCCAATACAAACCCACTTATTTCGTCAATTATTATTTGAGCATTAAGTGTTCTAATGTATGGCATTCCAGAAATACGTACATCTAAATTATAATCTTTTTCAAATGCTTCAATTTTTGGCATTAGAACATCAACAACAAAATCTTTCCTTGCCGAAGTGTTAACAATGCTTTTATCCATATAAATAGCCGTACGAATCGTTTTTGTTTCCTTATTAAATAAAAAATTGTCGTAAAAAGGGTATTTATTAAATAACTCTTCTTGAAGAAGGTCTATTTGAGCAACAGAAGTAATGGAGTCTTTGATAAAAGGCTGTAAAAGGAATTTTTCATGAACTGTATCCTTTACTAATTTTTGAAGATCTTTTATTGATATAACCGTTTCAACAGCAACATAACCTTTAAATTCTTCCGAAAGTTTATTCCAAGCATTTAATTTCTCAGTAGTAAATAAGGTACTGTCTTTAATGCCTAACACAATTAAATTGCCTTCTTCTCCAAAGGTTTTTAAAAAATCATTATAAATGATATTTATTTCATGGTCATCAGGTAAAAGATTGGCTTCGGTAAAAGTAAAACGCATGTTTTTCCATTGCAGACTAAAAAAAATAGTAATCAATACAATGCCAATAAGAATGCTAATTTTGTTACGCAAAATCAATCTTGCAGTAACACCCCAAAAGTTTTTTGTAAAAAGTTTAAACATGCTTTATTTTAAGAAGCGCAAAGGTAGAAAAAACGAGTGTATTACTTCATAATGAGACGTTAAATGTAAATTTAAATGCAACATTATCACTAAACTCTGGAAGATGATAGCCTCCATATCGATAGGTAAAGCTTAAACCAAAACCAAACAGTAATTTATTAATTTCAAAACCAGATTCCGTATAGCCTTTATTTAATGTCCCAAACGTAATATTTTGATGCTTTTCTGGTTGCTCCATATCTCCAAAAGCTAAACGTGTTATCAACACCAGTTGTGGCTTATAACGTAATGAAACATCAAAAGGTTTAAAAAAATGTTTGAATTGTAAGGTAGTAAATTTATCAGAAAAAAACTCATTAAAAAACATGGTTTCAAAGCTATTTAACCCAGCTACTGAAAAACGCTGCAGTATAGTTTCCTTTGTTATGTTATTGGGATAGGCATGATATAAGTGAGATAAAGGTGTATTACCATTGGCAACTCCTGAAACTAAAATAATTTCAGAAAGGTGACTGTTTTTAGTCCCTATTTGATACATGGTTCTAAAATCTAATTTAGAAAATGCAAAATCACTACCAAAAACATCCTTTAAACTTTTTGTATATTGTAAAGTAAATTTAGGAAACCCTTCTTTAGTTTCATTTAACCCTGTATCGGTAAGTTGCACATCGTCAAATGGACTCCATTGAAATGCTATTTTAGCCGTACTTAAATTAAAATGTTGAATTACCTGATGATCCAAAACATAACCATATGAATACGTCGGATTTATTTTACTAACGGCAAATTCTGTTTCTGTTTGCAATTCTGGTGTTAACTGATGCTCTATTCCTATAGTTTTTGTAATATGCTTATGAAATAAATCAATATTAAGTAATCTGGGTTCAAAAAATTGAAAAGAACGTCCGTCTGTAATAAAATTGGCACTCCCTGTTTCCTGTAAATCATCCGTATAAGAAACATTTAACCATGTATCTGTTTTTGATGACAACCTAAATCCGCCACCAATACTATATTTAAAACGATGGTCTCTAAACCCATATACCGAATAGCCATTTATACGATATTTTTCAGAAAAAGCATCATTAGTTATGAGTCCAAGACCTGTTCGAATGCCTTCATATTGATTGTATTTGATTAAATATCTTAAATCAAAATTGAAATACTTTGTTGGGAAATAGCCGTTACCAATACTTTTAAGTAATAGCCTTTTTTTAATGGAATCTTGTTTGGGTTCAAAAATCTCTTTAGAAAAAGATTGAGCTTGAAGCAACGTAGTACAAACAATAAAAAAAAATAAGATGTTCCGTTTTATCATTTATACTGCTTAAAATATAACGTAGCTAAAGGGTTTTATTAAAAAAGCGACTGAAGTGCCGCTTTTAAAATTATACTGTCATGATTTCCTTTTCTTTTACCTCGTAAAGTTCATCAACCTTTTTAACGTATTTATCTGTCATTTGTTGTACATCAATTTCTGCATTCTTTTTAAGGTCTTCAGAAACATCATCATTCTTTTTAATATCGTTATTTGCATCTTTCCGAGCTGTTCTAATACTTACCTTAGCATCCTCTGCTTCCGCTTTGGCTTGCTTTGCTAAATCACGTCTGCGCTCCTCTGTTAAAGGTGGTACATTAATAATAATCGTATCACCATTATTCATAGGATTAAAACCTAAATTAGCAACCATAATGCCCTTCTCTATTTCCTGCAACATATTTTTTTCCCAAGGTTGAACGGTTATGGTTCTTCCATCTGGCGTATTTACATTGGCTACTTGACTTAATGGAGTTTGAGCTCCGTAGTAATTCACCATGACACTTCCAAGCATAGCTGGACTTGCTTTCCCTGCTCGTATGTTAACAAATTGTTTTTCGAGATGCTTGATAGCATTGCTCATTGCTTCTTTTGTTGAATCTAATATAAATTGTATGTCTTCGTTCATTTTATAAACTTTTTTAATAACTAAAAATAAGCAAAAATTACGCCAATTACTATATGTTAACCTCAGTACCTATTTTTTCTCCAGAAACCACTCTAAATAAATTTCCTTTTTTGTTCATATCAAAAACAATAATAGGCAATTCATTTTCTTGACTTAAAGTAAAAGCCGTAGTATCCATAACTTTTAAACCTTTACTTAAAACTTCTTCAAAAGATAAAGTGTTAAACTTTATTGCCTTACTATCTTTTTCTGGATCAACATTATAAATTCCATCTACTCGTGTTCCTTTTAATATAACATCAGCCTCAATTTCAATCGCTCTTAAAACAGCAGCAGAATCTGTAGTAAAATATGGATTTCCTGTACCACCACCAAAAATAACCACACGTCCCTTTTCAAGATGACGCATAGCTTTACGGCGAATAAAAGGCTCTGCCACTTGATTAATATGAACAGCAGATTGCAAACGTGTTGGCACCCCTGAGTCTTCCAAAGCACTTTGCAATGCTAAACCATTAATAACGGTTGCAAGCATCCCCATATGATCCCCTTGCACACGATCCATGCCGTTACTGGCTCCAGAAAGACCTCTAAAAATATTTCCTCCCCCAATAACTATTGCTACTTCTACACCTTTGTCAGTTATAACTTTAATATCCTCTGCATATTCCGCCAAACGTTCTGGATCGATTCCATATTGGCGAGAACCCATTAAAGCTTCACCAGATAATTTTAGTAGTATTCTTTTATATTTCATAAATATTGTTGATGACATTTCCATCAATATGGAAACAAGATTGTGCAAATATAAACAATATCTTAAATTGCTCTAACTGATTTTTTGCATAAAAAAACCACTACTCTCATTTAGAATAGTGGTTTCGTTTATAATTTTCATTGAAAATGAAAATATGTTGTTTTTACTTTTAAAATTTCTGCTTTGCAGGATTTTATTATCCTACTGTAGCTCTTTTGAATCCTGTAATTTCAACATCACCGTAAGAGGCAACATATTTAGCCACATTTATTTTTTCATCTTTAATGAAGTTTTGATCTAATAAACATTTCTCTTGATCAAGCGTAGTGTTATCAGAAATAAAACGTTCCATTTTTCCTGGCAAAATTCTATCCCAAATTTGCTCTGGTTTACCTTCTGCTTTCAATTCTGCTTTTGCATCCTCTTCTGCCTGTGCTAAAGCTTCAGGAGTTAATTGTGCCATTGAAATAAATTTAGGTACATTTTTAAGCGTTTTACCTAAGCGACCTAATTCAATATTATCTTTTTCAATAACAGCTATTCTAGCCTCTGTTTCTGAAGCAACAAATTCAGGATCAAAATCTTTATAAGACAATGTGGTTGCTCCCATAGAAGCTACTTGCATAGCTACATCTTTAACTAATGTTTCAGCATTATCTACTTTAGCAGACAACCCAACTAAAGCTGCAATTTTATTAATATGTACATAAGCTCCAACATAGGGTGCTTGTAATTTTTCAAAAGCAGTAATGTCTAATTTTTCACCAATAACACCTGTTTGCTCAGTTAGTTTATCAGCGACTGTCATACCTCCAAAATCAGCTGCTAAGAATGCTTCTTTTGTATCAAAATTTAAAGCAAGATCAGCTAATTCATTAGCTAAGGTTACAAAATTCTCATTTTTACCAACAAAATCAGTTTCACAACCTAAAACAATAGCAACTCCTTCTGTTTGGTCTGCATTAATTTTTGCGATAGCAGCACCTTCAGAAGAATCTCTATCGGCTCTTTTTTCTGCTACTTTTTGTCCTTTTTTACGTAAAACATCAATAGCTTTATCAAAATCACCACCAGCTTCAACTAGTGCTTTTTTACAATCCATCATTCCTGCACCAGTTGCTTGTCTTAATTTATTTACTTCTGCTGCTGTAATTTTTACTGT